>JANOEA010000105.1:0-26161 GCA_031412975.1 Pseudomonadota bacterium
GACCAAGGGCGGTTTCCGGCGGCGTTCGGATTTACCGAGGGGCGCGCGCTACTTGGTGCGGTCGAGCAGGGGGTCAATGCAGCGCACCCCGATCTTAGCCAGAACGCGAGGCAGCACTACATCGCGTCGGTCAACTCCTACAACGATCCGATCACGTCCAACTCAACTGTTGGTCGGTTTCCGCAAAGTTGGGTTGTCAACCCGCCGCCAGGGACAACGGTCCCTGTTTCTGGGGCACCAACACTGTCGTTCGATCTGCATAACTTGGCTGGCCACGGCGTGCACGTGGCCGGAATCATGACCGCCGCAAAGAGCAACAGTCAGGGTGGCGTTGGGGGTTGTCCAGGCTGCGGTCTGGCGCTGATCCGCGCCTATGGGGATTCCATTCCGCTCGCATTCGATACCCTGTTGGATTCCGGCGTTACTGCGGTCAATTTCAGTGCGGTGTACGGGCGCATCCACTTCGACCAGCTCGCCTCGCTGGCACCCATGTTGGACCTCATCAACGCGATCACAAACTATTACGACGTTGCCGTCGTCGCCGCAATGGGCAATGACGACCAGCCGACGCAAATGGTCGCAGATCCGGGTCGGATCTTCTTCTATCCATTCCCGGCCTTGCTGCCCAATGTGATTGGCGCGGGCGGCTCCGATGTTCGCGGATGGCGCTGGGAAGAGCTTCGAATCGCAGCACAGCCGCTGGCGGATCGACATCCGTTGACGGACTACTCCACCAGCGCGAAGACTAATCCCGTTGTAATCCGCTGCAGCTCGACCTTCTCGGAGCGGCCCCAGTGCGCGTCCAACTACGGCATCGTCAATAAGCCGACCTTTTTCACACTCGGCGTGTTGAGCTTTACCGACGGGAAGTATGGGATCGACATACTGGCGCCCGCAGCACAGGTCCTTTCCACCATCGATCGGACCTATACGCCGTTCCGTTGTGCGGCGACCGCGTCGGGTTCCAACCCGTGCACCAACCCGAACAACAGCGGCAACTTCCCGCCCAATGGTCGGCAAATCGGCAACGACGGTACCCCGGCCTATGGCGCGGGTACGGTACCGCACCCGAGCTATACCAACATTCCCGCGAATGCGCCGCTATTTGGTTACGACGCGTACGGATCCATGACCGGGACTTCGATGTCCGCACCTTATGTGACCGCACTTGTCGGTCTGGTGCGTTCGATTAATCCACTATTGTCCGCAACGGAGGTCAAGGCCGCAATCAAGTCCACAGCGACTGCACCCTCGGTACCGCCTGGACGCGGCCCCTACACGGAGAATGAGGTGGGAGCAGGTGCATTGCATGCAGAGAACGCAGTGAAGCTGTCGCTTGGCAAAGTCAACAACCTCCAGGTGAGAAATCGACTGACACCCGTGATGTCTCTGACCAGTAACGACAGCGATTTAGCGGCCGTTGGCGCAGGTTCGCGCGCATGGCTATACACAACCAGTCCTCAAGTTGCGATGGCTGCAATTGACGGCCGCTTGTATCAGGTCGACGACCCAGCACTGACGTCCGCCGTGCAGAGCACGGATTCGGTGGGGATGCAAAGTTACCAGATGCCACTCCCAGCTTCGGGAGCGAACGACTTTGGCGTCGCGCGATTCGTGGGATACGAGCGTTCGACGGAGGTCGGCGTTGGCGCACCTTTCCCGCCCTCTGTGTACGAGCTGCCCGCACCTTACTTGGCGGTATTCCGCCGGCTTGGTGTTTCATTCTTCATCTACTCCACGCCCTACAACCCGATCAGCGCCGAGGCCAACGCACTGCGTCCGCTGTATCGCATGAGCATGAAATGTAATCTGGGTCGCAAGCACTACTACCCAACAGACGTGACGGAGCGCGCCATCGCCGCTTCTGGCCCGACAAGTTGCGGGTCAACGGAATCCATGGCGTCTCAGGGCTACTACTTCGATGGAATCGAAGGCTATGTGTTTCCGACCACCACGCCGCTCAATCAACGCCCGGGCACCATCGGCTTGTACCGCAAGTACCATCCTGGTGATAAGGCATTTGCATTGGTGCTTGAGACCGAAGAATCGCTGCCCGCATACGCCGCATACACGCTCGGTAGGACGCTTCTCGGATTTGTGTATCCAGCGGTTTCCTACGCGTCGGGTAGTGCGACCTACGTCGACACCGATGGCGACGGCCTGGGCGATGCTTTCGAGATTGCGCTGGGTACCGATCCTGGCAAGGCCGACACCGACCTCGACGGCTTGAACGATCACGCGGAGTATCCGATTGCCGGGCTGCAGCCGGTCGGTGCGGATCCGCTGAGTCCGTGACACCCGGTGACTTGCTGTGATCCGCTTCAACCAGCCGGTTTCGCGCAATAGGATCAATGCTGGCCCTTTCTCGACAGCGCGCGTGCTCCTAGTCCTGCTTGGTTCGCAGTTTCCAGTTCAATCGCTGGCGCAAGTCCCGTCTGAGTTGGGTCCATTGGAGCGCGTGACTCAGAGTTCCGCGGGGATACAGGCGATTGGTGATCAGGCGATCGTCTCGGCAACCGGCCGGTACGTGCTGTTCATGAGCAACGATACTGCGCTTGATGGGCTGCAGGGGCAGACGTTTGTTCTGGCACAATGGTTTTTGCGCGATCGTGAACTGCGAACCACGGAGTTGATCTCTCGGAGTTCAGCGAACGAGCCGGCGACCTACGTTTCAGGATTGGTGCTCAGCGGACAGGAGCGGGCGGCAGTGTCGGCAGATGGCAGGTACGTGGTGTTCCAGTCCTGGGCCAACAACCTTGCGCCAGGCGCAACCGTGCACCCTGGCAACCGGATATTCCTGCGCGATCGAAGCAGCGGCGAGATGCGGCAGATCTCGGACATGCTCGGAAATGCAGATCGAATGGCTATCGGACCAGCAATGGATGCTGATGGCCGATTCGTTTATTTCCTTTGTCCTCCGCGGGCTGGCGATTCACGGCCACGCGTTTGCCGTTATGTGATTGCGACGGGCAACGTCGATGAACTGGTCGTGGACGCATCCAATGGCGGATCGGGACTGCTGGTTGCTTCCGCGAACGGCACCCGCATTGCTTTCATGCGCGACGTATTCGGTCAACCAGGCGCCTGTGCCGAAACGCAACCGTGCCGCTTCCAACCGTTCTACCTGGACGTGCCGACCGGCCGAGTCGAGCCCTTGCTGCCGACATCAGACGGCCGTTTTCATGACGCCCCGACTGGGGACGTGTCGTTCAGTGCGGATGGCCGCGTTGCGGCGATCACGATCTTGACTGGGTCGGCGTTCTCGCACCCTTCGCTGCCGCCGCTGCATCCTGTGGTCGTGCTGCGGTATATCGACGAGGGACGCACCGTTCTGGGCGCTCGTTTACCCTCGGGTGAGCCCGCGATCTGCGGGGGGTTCCAGGGCATCGGGAGCCCCCGCCTGTCGGGTGATGGTCGCTTGCTGGTATTCGTCACCAGCTGCGGCAATTTTCCCGGGAATGTAGTCAGCGGCGCACCGCAGGCCTTTATGCTTGACCTGCTGCGCAACCGACTACTGATGCTCTCGGTAGATCCTGCAGGCAACCCGGGCGACTACGGAGCCGGCATCGTGCCCTATTACGGGCCATTCCCGCCGGTATCGTCGCCGATCCTGAGCTTGAGTCCGAACATCTCCACCGACGGTCGCTTCGTGGCGTTCCACTCGATCAGCACGAATCTGGCCGACGGTGCACCACAATATCCCGACTACATCCCGCGCAGCTTCGTGCGCGAGCTGTTCATTGACCGCGGACCGTCCGTGCCGCAGGCTGTTCCGGCCAGCGGCCCATTCGCTTTGGCTCTGCTCATCAGCGTGTTGATGTTTGCGGTGTTGTGGCGCGTACTGAGCGCAAGACGACGTCTGCCGTCGTGACTGGACTAACGGCGCGCGCATGCTTCTGCATCTGATCAGATGACCGTTGGCGGCTAACAGCCGGCGCATACATAACTATCGGCCAAAGACTTTCGGCCAGAGCGAAGGGCACGTCGCCGTGGGGCTCGCGCTTGCTTGGTTCCACGGGGCCATGGCGTCACTGCCATCCGGGCTCCTCGCGGAAGCTTTCTCCGCCCAACCTTCAGTTCAACAGCGCGCGCAACATCCAGGCGTTCTTTTCGTGCACCTGCATGCGTTGGGTCAGCAGGTCGGCGGTGGGCTCGTCGTGCGCGGCGTCGACCGCGGGGAACATCTTGCGCGCGGTGCGTACCACCGATTCCTGGCCATCGACCAGCTGCTGCACCATCGCCTTCCAGTCCGGCACGCCGGTCTCTTCCGGGATCGACGACAGCTTGGCGAACTGCGAGTACGAGCCAGGGGCTGGCACATCCAGCGCGCGGATCCGCTCGGCGATCAGATCGACCGCGGCCGCCAGTTCGGTGTACTGGGTCTCGAACATCAGGTGCAGGCTGTTGAACATCGGACCCGTCACGTTCCAGTGGAAATTGTGGGTCTTCAGGTACAGCGTGTAGGTGTCGGCCAGCAGATGCGACAGGCCCAGCGCGATCTGCTTGCGCGACTTCTTCGACATCCCGATGTTGATTTCACCCATGATCGACTCCTTCATCCGTATCGGCACCATTAGACTACGCTGCACCCACCCCGCATGTGAAATCGCGCGGCCCGATCCGCGCCATCCCGCGTGGCTTGCGCGCGCCCCGATGATCCCCACTTCAGTAGCGTGAACCGACCCGTGAACGCACCGCGGCAGCCACTGCGCCACGCCGACGTGCTCAGCGCCGATTTCGGCCGCCTGCACGGGCAGCTCGCGCGGCTCGAGCGCGAGGCGGTGCCGGCCGGCGATCCGCGGCGCCTCGCGTGGTTGGCCGCGTTCGACGCGTCCGCTGCGCGTCGCGCGGCGCGCGCGGCCAGCGTGCCGCCGATCAGCCTCGACGAATCGCTGCCGATCGCGCGTGAGGGCGAGCGCATCGTCGAGTTGATCCGCCGCCATCCGGTGGTGGTGATCGCCGGCGAAACCGGCTCCGGCAAGACCACCCAGTTGCCCAAGCTGTGCCTCGCGGCCGGCCGCGGCGTCGGCGGCCTGATCGGCTGCACCCAGCCGCGCCGGATCGCCGCGCGCGCGGTCGCGCGGCGCGTCGCGCAGGAGTTGGGCACCGAGGTTGGTGGCCTGGTCGGCTGGCAGGTGCGCTTCACCGAACAGGTAGGCGAGGGCGCGCTGATCAAGTTCATGACCGACGGCATCCTGCTGGCCGAGACCCAGGGCGATGCGTTCCTGTCGCGCTACGACACGCTGATCATCGACGAGGCGCACGAGCGCAGCTTGAACGTCGATTTCCTGCTCGGCTATCTGAAGCGCCTGCTGGCCAAGCGGCGCGATTTGAAGGTGATCGTGACCTCGGCCACGATCGACACCGAGCGCTTCGCGCAGCACTTCGATGGCGCGCCGGTGGTCAGCGTCGAAGGCCGCGCGTTTCCGGTCGAGGTGCGCTGGCGGCCGCCGCAGGATGAGTCGCGCGATGGGGTTGCCGCGAAAACCCCGGTCGCGGGTGGTGGTGCCGCTGCGCCCGCCGCGCGCAAGCGCGGAGTGGAAGCCGCCGCGCGCGGCGGCGGCGCCGAAGTCGAGCCGATCGTCGCCGCGATCGACGAGATCACCGGTGAGGATCCGCTCGGCGACGTGCTGGTGTTCCTGCCCGGCGAGCGCGAGATCCGCGATGCGCATCTGGCGCTGGAGCGGCGCCGCTATCGCGAAACCGAGGTGCTGCCGCTGTATGCGCGCCTGACCGTGCGCGACCAGGACCGGGTGTTCAACCCCGGCCCGAAGCGCCGCATCGTGCTCGCCACCAACGTGGCCGAGACCTCGCTGACGGTGCCGCGCATCCGCTACGTGGTCGATCCCGGCAACGCGCGCGTGAACCGCTGGTCGCATCGGCACAAGGTGCAGCGGCTGCATATCGAGCCTGTATCGCAAGCCTCGGCCGATCAGCGCAAGGGCCGCTGCGGGCGCGTCGGGCCCGGCATCTGCTACCGACTCTACGACGAGACCGACTTCGCGCGGCGGGCGCGTTTCACCGATCCGGAGCTGCTGCGCTCCTCGCTGGCCGGCGTGATCCTGCGCCTCCTGAGCCTCAAGCTCGGTGCGATCGAGGACTTCCCGTTCCTCGATCCGCCCGAGCCGCGCGCGGTTGCCGATGGCTACCAGCAGCTGCTCGAGCTCGGCGCGATCAGTGCCGACAAGCGCAGCCTGACCGAAACTGGCCGCCTGATGGCGCGACTGCCGATCGACGTCAAGCTCTCGCGCATGCTGGTCGAAGCGCAGCGCCTGGGCTGCTTGCGCGATGTCACCGTGATCGCGGCGTTCCTGTCGATCCAGGACCCGCGCGAGCGCCCGGCGGATGCGCGCGAGATGGCCGATGCCGCACACGCCCACCATGCCGACGCGCGCAGCGATTTCGTCGGGATACTCAACCTGTGGGACGACTACCGCATCGCGCACGAGGATCTGACGCAGTCGAAGCTGCGCGACTGGTGCGACACGCGCTTCCTGTCGTTCCTGCGCCTGCGCGAGTGGCGCGAGCTGCATCGACAGCTGCTGCTGCTGTGCGCCGAAAAGGGGTCAGAGTCCATTTCCCTGCCGCGGCGTCTCGAAGCTCCGGGTAGCTCGCGCAGGGAAATGGACTCTGACCCCTTTTCACGCTCTGACCCCTTTCCGGCCTACGAAGCGCTGCATCGCGCGCTGTTGTCCGGGTTGCCCGCCAACGTCGGGCGGCGCGACGAGAAACGTGAGTACGCGGGGACGCGCGGGCGCAAGTACGCGATCTTCCCGGGCTCGGCGCTGGCGAAAAAGCCGCCCGTGTGGCTGCTGTCGGCGACCTTGCTCGATACCCAGCGGCTGTACGCACTGACCAATGCCGAGGTCGATACCGCCTGGGTCGAGCAGCAGGCCGCGCATCTGCTCAAGCAGCGCCACTTCGATCCGCACTGGGCGCGTAGCCAGGGCCGCGTGCTCGGTTACGAGTCCGTCAGCCTGCTGGGCCTTACGATCGTCGAGCGCCGGCGGGTGGCGTTCGAGCGCATCGATCCGCTCGCCGCGCACGCGGTGTTCGTGCGCGAGGCCCTGCTGCCGGGCGAGATCGACTGCCGCGCCGGTTTCGTGGCCCGCAATCTCGCGGTGCTCGAAGCCGCGCGCAGCGAAGAAGCCAAGCGCCGTCGCCACGGACTGCTGAAAGACGAAGAAGAACTCTGCGCATGGCTGCAGGCGCGGATCCCGCCACAGGTGTGCAGCAGCGTCGGCCTCGACAGCTGGTACAAGACGCTCGACGGCGAGCGCCGCCGCGATCTGGAGTGGACGCTCGACGACGTGCTGGTCGCCGAGGCCGCACCGGAGCGTGCGTTTCCGAAAGTGCTCAGGATCGGCAGCCATGCGGTGCCATTGGACTATCGCTTCGAGCCAAACCATCCGGCCGATGGCGTGACCCTGGTGCTGCCGCTGGCGCTGCTCAATGCGGTGCCCGCCGCACGCCTGGACTGGCTGGTGCCGGGACTGCTGGCCGAGAAGGTCGCCGAACTGATCCGCGCGCTGCCCAAGGCGTTGCGGCGCAACTTCGTGCCGGCGCCGGATTTCGCGCGCGCCTTCGTCGAGTCGGTGCGCGACGCGGGCGAGCCGCATGGGTCGTTGCTCGCGGCACTCACCACCCATCTGGCGCGCATCACCGGGGTGGAGCTCGCGACTTCCGACTGGGACCAGACGGAGCTGCCGCAACACCTGCGCTTCAACGTGCGGCTGCTCGACGAGCGCGGCGCGATCCTCGCCGAGTCGCGTGATCTCGACGCGCTGCGCGCCCAACACGGCGTCCGCGCGCGCGAGCAGTTCGCGCGCCAGACCGCCACCGCGATCGCGCGCGATGGCATCACCCAGTGGGATTTCGATGCCCTGCCGGAATCGATCGCCACCGATACCGGCCTCGCCGCGTTTCCCGCATTGGTCGACAGCGGCGCCAGCGTGGCGATCTGCGTGTTCGAGCAGCGCGACGAGGCCGATGCCGCGCATGCGCAGGGCGTGCGGCGCCTGCTGCGCATCGCGCTGGCCGACAAACTCAAGGGTGCGCGCAAGAACGCGCCGCTGTCGCCGAAGGTGGCGATCGCCTACGTCGCGGTCGATTCGCCCGATCGCCTGCGCGAGGATGTGGTCGACGCGGCCTTCGACGACCTGGTCCGCGATCGCCTGGTCGGCGCGCGCAGCAAGGCCGCGTTCGACGCGCTGCATGCCGCTACCTCGAAACAGCTCGGGCCGACCATCGTGCGTCGGCTCGACGTGGTCGAAGAAATCCTCAAGGCCTATGCCGCGCTGCTGCCGCAGCTGAACCCGCCGCTGCTGGGTTTCGCCAAGGCCAACTACGACGATTTGCGCGAGCAGCTCGCAGGGTTGGTACACCCGGGATTCGCGCGCGAGTTGCCGCTCGACCGGCTGGCAGACCTGCCGCGGTACCTCAAGGCCATGGCGCTGCGCGCGCAGCGCCTGCAGATCGATCCCCGCAAGGATCAACTGCGCATGATCGAGGTGCGCGAGTTCATCGAAGCGTTGGCCGCGCAGCGCGCGAATCGCGTCTCGCCTGCGCGGGCCGCCGCGCTGGAACGCCTGCGCTGGGCGATCGAGGAGTTCCGCGTGCAGCAGTTCGCGCAGGAGCTCAAGACCCGCGAGGCGGTATCGGACAAGCGGCTGCGCAAGATGATCGAGGCGCTGCAGGCGGGCGCCTGAGCGCGCCGCCGCGACCGATCTGGATCAGCGTACGCGGATCGCGCGCAGCCCCACATTGTAGCCCTCGACCTTCAGGCGCCATGAACCCAGCGCCGCCGGGTCGACCGAAATGCTCTTGCCGGCGAGGCTGCCATTGATGGTGAGGCTGCCGCTGGTGATTTCCCACGCCTGGCCGTTTTCCAGCGTGACGATGCTGCCCTTGGCGATCTGCTGCTGGTTGCTGGTGGCGATGCTGGAAAAACTGCTCGAGTCGCTGTCGCCAAGCAGCTCGCTGGAGCGAAAGCCCTCGCTGCCGCCACTGGGCGCACGCACGGTGGTGACGTTGCGCCTGGCAAGCCACGCATTCAGGCTGGCCAGCTCGTCGGCGCTGAGCCGGTCGAGGCCGGCGGCGCGGAACTCCTGCTCGGACATGCGCTCTTCGAGGGTCGAGAACTCGGCGGCCTGGGCGGCGCTGGCGAACAGCAGGGCGGCGGCAACGGCGATGGCGGGGATTGGACGCATGGTGGCCTCGGTGGATGCACCGCACGAAGGCGGTGCTGCAGTCTTGAAGTTCCGATTGTAGCCTGAGCCCGGGATCGGATCGGCTCGCTAAGATGCGGGCGTGAAAGCGAAGCCGTCCGAATTGCCGACCAGCCTGCTGCAGTGGCGCGAACAGCGCCGTGCCCGGCGGCCGGAGCCTGCGGGGCTTGCGGCGGTGCTGGATGCCGCGCTGGCAGCACCATCGCTGGATCCGGCGGACGCCGGCGAGCTGCTCGCCACGCTCGAGATCCTCGACGGCCTGGCGGTGGACGTCGACTCGCTGGCCGCGACCATCGCCTATGCCGCGCAGTTGCCGCCCGAGTCGCTGCCCGGCGAGCGGCTGGCGGCACTGGTCGAGGGCCAGCGCGGAGCGGAGAAGGTGTGGGCCTTGCACCGCAAGCGGCAGGGCGGCGCCGAAGGGCTGCGGCGCCTGCTGCTGGCGATCGTGCGTGATTTGCGCGGGGTGTTCATCCTGCTCGCCCGCCATCTCGCGCGGATGCGGCTGGCCGCGCGCCGCGATGTCGCGACCCGCCGCGAGCTGGCCGATCTGGCCGCCGACATCCACGCACCGCTGGCCAATCGGCTCGGCATCTGGCAACTCAAGTGGGAGCTTGAGGACCTCGCCTTCCGCTTCCTGCAGCCGGATACCTACCGCCGCATCGCCAAGCTGCTCGACGAACGCCGCGGCGATCGCGAGCGTTACATCGACGCATGCCGGCGCCAGCTCGGCGACGCGCTGCTCGCCGCCGGCGTGCAGGCCGAAGTCGCGGGCCGGCCGAAGCACATCTTCTCGATCTGGAAGAAGATGCAGCGCAAGCACGACGAGATCGACAACCTGTACGACATCCGCGCGCTGCGCGTGCTGGTCGCCGACGTGCCGACCTGCTACGCCGCGCTCGGCGTGGTGCACACGCTGTGGCCGCACGTGCCCGGCGAGTTCGACGACTACATCGCGCGGCCGAAGGGCAACCACTACCGCTCGCTGCATACCGCGGTCACCGGACCGGAGGACAAGACGCTGGAGGTGCAGATCCGCACCCACGAGATGCACGCGCACGCCGAACTCGGCGTGGCCGCGCACTGGCGCTACAAGGAGGGCGGTGCGGCCGATGCCGCGTTCGAGCGCAAGATCGCGGCGCTGCGCGCGCTGCTCGATGCGCGCAGCGATGCCGACGACGACGCGCAGTTCATGGGCAGCGCCGCGGCGACCCAGATCGTCGACGATCGGGTGTATGCGCTGACCCCGCAGGGCAAGGTGATCGATCTGCCGGCCGGCGGCACGGTGCTTGATTTCGCGTACCACGTGCACACCGAGGTCGGCCATCGCTGCCGCGGTGCGAAGGTCAACGGCCG
This sequence comes from Pseudomonadota bacterium, assembly GCA_031412975.1. Taxonomy (GTDB): domain Bacteria; phylum Pseudomonadota; class Gammaproteobacteria; order Xanthomonadales; family Ahniellaceae; genus UBA4656. The sequence continues at coordinate 10,581 of JANOEA010000105.1, forward strand.
CATCGTGCAGCTCGGCCACCAGCCGGCCAGCGGGGACACCATCGAGATCCTGGTCGGCAAGGTGTCGGAGCCGCGGCGCGACTGGATCACCACCAACAGCGGGTACCTGAACTCGCCGCGTGCGCGCGAAAAGGCGCGCGCGTGGTTCCGCCAGGCCGATCACCAGCGCAACGTGGTCGCCGGGCGCGAGATCCTCGATCGCGAACTCAAGCGGGTCGCGCTGGCGGCGACCGCGCTCGACCAGCTGCCGCCGAAGTTCCAGCTGCAGACCGTCGACGAACTGCTGGTCGCGCTCGGCGTCGGCGACATCACGCCCAGCCAGGTCGCACGCGTGCTGCACGAGATGCAGCAGCCGGAAGCGCCCAAGCCCGCGCGACCGCTGGCCAGCGCCGATCCGCCGCGCGCGCGCGGCGGCAATACCGGCGGGGTGGCCATCCAGGGCGTCGGCAACCTGCTGTACACGCTGGCGCGCTGCTGCCAGCCGTTGCCCGGCGATGCAGTGCTCGGTTTCCTCACCCGCGGCCGCGGCGTGAGCATCCATCGTCGCGATTGCCGCAGCCTCCAGACGCTGGTCGCACGTTCGCCGGACCGGCTGGTGCAGGTCGAGTGGGGCCAGCGCGAGGCGCGCGGCTACGAGGTCAACATCCGCGTGCGCGCCTACGACCGCAAGGGTTTGCTGAAAGACGTGAGTGCGGCGATCACCAACGCCGACATCTCGGTGCTCGCGGCCAGCACGCGCACCGATCCGGTGTCCGGCGAAGCCGATTTGAGCTTTGCGATCCGGGTCGACGACTTCGGCCAGCTTTCAGCGCTGCTGCACCGGATCCAGTCGCTGCCGAACGTGATCGAGGTGAAGCGCGTCGCGGGGTAGGGCCGCGTCGATGCACGCGCAGCCATCGCCGTCGACACAAGGTCGTGCTGCCGCCATGCCACCCACTGTAGGAGCGCACCCTGTGCGCGACCGAGGCATCCCGACCCTGCCGCGTATCCGACGGTTGCGGTCGCGCACAGGGTGCGCTCCAACAGTGGTGCGCAGTGCAATGGAGCGGGCCGAAGGCCCGCCCTACGGGTCGCTGTTCGCTTGCAGCTTTCGATATCGCCCGCCGAGCCACAACGCCAGCCCCAGCCACGCCGCCGACAGCGGTACCGCAACCCACGCGATGCCCGCGATGCCGAAGCCGAGCCAGATCAGCAGGCCGTTGGTCCACGCGCCGAGCTGGTCGCCGATGCGATAGACCACGGTGTCGATCAGGTTCTTCGCTTTGTACTTCTCGCCGCGACTGAGCGGCACGAACAGCGCTTCGCGCGCGGGGCGCGAGAACGCGAAGTTGGTCACCCGGCGCGCAACCGTGAACACCACCACCGCGGCCAGCACCGGCACCAGGCCGAGCCCGGCGAAACCGATGATGCTGATCAGCGGCAGCGCGGCGAGGGTGAGGCCCACGCCGAGGCGCGCCATCACGCGGCCGGTCAGGAACAGCTGCAGCGCCAACGTGAGCCCATTGACCCAGATGTCGACATTGGCGAAGTACACCGTCTGCGCGGTCTCGCCATCGATCATGCTGTCGACGACCTGCGCCTGCAGGAAGTACAAAAAGGTCGAGCCGACCGTGTACAGCAGCATGAAGCCGCACATGCCGAGCAGGTAGGGCGAGCGCGCGGCCATCCTGAAGCCATCGAGCGCGCTGCCGCCGACGATCTCGTCGCTGGGTCGCGCAGCGCCGGCGGCCGCGAGATCGACCTTGCGGTTGATCGCGAACATGCACCACAGCGCGAATTCCAGCAGCACCAGCGAGACCAGCAGCAAGGCGGGTGCGCCGATCGCCTCGACCAGGTTGGAGGTCAGCAGGCCGCCGACCAGTGCGCCGAGGCTGCCGCCGGCCGCGATCACGCCATACAGCCGGCGCGATTGTCCGCCGCGGTAGACATCGGCCATCACTGCCCAGAACACCGAGACCGCGAACAAATTGAACACGCTGGTCCAGATGAAGAACACGCGCCCGGTCCACACCGCGGTGGATTCGGGCAGCGATACCAGCGCGATGTAGAAGCCCAGCAGGCAGGCCATCAGCGCGCGATAGCTCCACGCCACGAAACGCGGCCGCGGCATCCACGAGACCAGTGCCGAGAACAGCGGGCTGACCACCAGCATCGCGAGCAGCGTGCCGGTGAACAGCCACGGCAGGTTGCGCACGCCACCGGCCACGCCCATCTGGTCGCGGATCGGACGCAGGATGAAATAGCCGGCCATCACCAGGAAGAAGAACAGCGCCGACAGCGCGAGCAGCATCCGCTCGTCGCGGCGCACGCTCAGCAGCACCTGCAGCGCGCTGGGGCGCTCCTCGGCCGGCGGCTGCGGCGCCTCGATGCTCGTGCTCACGATCGCCTCCCCCCTGCCGTCGCGTCAGTAGCCGCGTTTGATGTCGACCACGTTGAGCAGCGGCTCGCCGGCGACGTAGCGGCGCAGGTTCTCCGCGATCAGGATCCAGTAGCGCTCGCCCTGCGCGTCGGACGATGCGGACACGTGCGGGCTGATGATCACGTTCGGCATCGCCCACAGTGGATGGCCCGCGGGCAGCGGTTCGGGGTCGGTGACATCGAGCCCCGCGCCGCCGAGTTGTCCGCTGCGCAGCGCGGCGACCAGGTCGTCGGTGATCGTGCTCTGCCCGCGGCCGACGCTGATGAAATAGCCGCCTTTCCTCATCGCCGCGAAGAAACGCTGATCGAAGATCCCGGTGGTCTCGGGCGTGAGCGGGGTCGCGTTGATCACCACGTCGGCGTCGGCGGCGAACGCGAGCAGCTCCGACGGCAGGCCGACCTTGCTCACGAACGACGGCCCTTCGCGGCTGCTGTTGCGGATCGCGGTCACCCGCATGCCGAGCCCGTGCGCACGCCGCGCGACCTCGGTGCCGATCCCGCCGAGGCCGACCACCAGCATGCTGCGGCCGCCGATCTCGCGCATGTCGCTGGCGTCCTCGCGCCACTCGCCGGCCTGCTGCTGGCGGATGAAGCGCGGCAGGCCACGGGCCAGCGCCATCGTCATCGCGATCGCATGCTCGGCGATCGGCACTCCGCTGGTGCGCTGCATGTTGGTCAGCACGATGCCGCGCTCGCTCAGGCCCGGCACCGTCACGCAGTTCTCGACGCCGACCGACAGCGCCTGGATCCAGTGCAATGACTTCGCTGCGGCCAATGTTGCCGCATCGCAAAGGCCGATCGTGGCCTGCGCGCCGGCGAGTTGGCCGGCGAGCGCGTCGCCTTGCGCGGCGGCGAGCAGCTCCACGCCAGGTGCCACGGCCTGCAGCGCGGCCAGCTGCGCGGGGTTGGCGCGTGCGATCACGATGCGCGTGGGCTTGGTCCAGCCAGGCAGATCGCGCGCAGCGACAGGCGAGGACTGCAGGCCGAGCTGCTCGATCAGCGCGGTCGCGCGCGGATCGATCTGGGAGTCGGCGTGCGCGGGCAGCGCAGGCGCGAGGGCGAGCACCAAAGCCGCCCACACCCAGGCGACCAACCGGATCGTCGCGGGGCGTGGATTGATCGAATGGTGGATCGTCATGCTGCTGCTCCCGGTGATGCCTGCGCTGCCGGGCGCCGCGCCGTGCCATCCCCCGAACGCGCAGTTTGTAGCATGGGCCAACCCGCGGCGTCGTATGCCGTCGGCAGCCCGCCGGCGTGCGGGTGGTGCCGGGGGCGCAATCGGGGGGTGTTATCCTGCCCGGATCGACGCCCGCGCCCAGCCTCAGCCCCCTTCGTGATCGAGATCCCCGGCTATCGGATCCTGCGACAGCTCGGCCGCGGCGGCATGGCGACGGTTTACCTGGCGATCCAGCAGTCGGTGGATCGAGAGGTGGCGTTGAAGATCATGAACCCGGCGCTGCTCGCGGATTCCAATTTCGGCGACCGCTTCCTGCGCGAGGCGCGGATCGCGGCCAAGCTGCATCACCGCCACGTGGTCGGCGTTCACGATGTCGGCAAGCACGGCGACCTGCACTACATCGCGATGGAGTACCTCTCGGGCGGTCCGATCCTCGGCAAGGACGGGCAGCCGCGCGAAGTGGTGTTCGCGCTGCGGATTACCCGCGAGATCGCCACCGCGCTCGGCTATGCCAACGCCAAGGGCTTCGTGCATCGCGACGTCAAGCCGGACAACATCATCCTGCGCCACGACGGCTCGGCGGCGCTGACCGACTTCGGCATCGCACGCGCTGCCGATTCGGCCACCCGGATGACGCGCACCGGGGCGGTGATCGGCACCCCGCACTACATGAGCCCCGAGCAGGCGCGCGGTCGCCCGGTGGACGGGCGCGCCGATCTGTACAGCCTCGGCATCGTGCTCTACGAGCTGCTTCTCGGGCGGGTGCCGTTCAATGCCGAGGACTCGCTCGCGGTCGGCATCATGCACATCACCGAGGCGCCGCCCCCGCTGCCCGAGGGCATGTCGGCGCTGCAGCCGATGCTGGACGTGATGCTGGCCAAGAAGCCCGAGGAGCGCTACCAGACCGGCGAAGAGATGGCCAACGCGATCCGCGAGTACGAGGTCGCGATCGCGCGCGGCGAACTGCCCTCGCTGGTCCGCATCAGTCGCGAACACGGCGCGGAGCTTCTGGCCAACCTGCCGACCGCGATCGTGGCGTCGCGCGAGCGCCGCCCGCCGCCCGCCACGCCGCCGGCGGCCGCGGTGCGCGGCCAGCGCGCCGACCCGCAGATGGGCGAGATGTCGTCGATCGCCGACGAGGATCGTCCGCGTCGCGCGGCAGCGCCTCGGCGATCCGGTGGCGGACGCGGGCTCGCGATCATGGTTGCAGTGCTCGGGCTCGGCGCGGCTGCCGCCACGCTGTGGTTCAACCAGGACAGGCTGCGCGAGCTGCTGCCCGATACGCGGTTGAACTCCACTCTGGTGCAGGCCGACGAAGCCCTCGCGGCGGGACAGTTGCGCGGCAGCGAGGGTCGCTCGGCGCTGGAGCTGTACCGCGCGGTGCTGCGCGAGGATCCGGACAACACCCAGGCGCTGGCGGGCGTGCGCGAGGTCGGCAACCGACTGCTGGTGCAGGCGCGCGAAGCGCTGGATGCGGGCGATCTCGAGCGCGCCCGCGCGCGGGCGGGTGAAGCGCGCGATGTATTGCAAGGCGGCGCTGCACTCGATGAAATCGAAACCGCGCTGGCCGAGCGCGAGTCGCGCAGCAGCGCGATCGATGCGCTGCTCGAACAGGCGATCGCCGCGCGCGACGCCGGCAGCCTGACCGGTGGCGACGACAGCGCGGCGGCGCTGTTCACCCGCGCGCTGGCCAGCGATCCGCAAAGCGCGATCGCCCAGAAAGGCCTCGACGACATCGCCGCCGCGCTGGCGACGCGCGGCCGCGAACTGTTGGCCGCCGGGCAACTCGACGCGGCTGAAGCGGTGGCCGCGCAGATCGACGGCGTGCGCGCCGGCCACGCGGCGGCACCCGAATTGCGCGCCCAGGTCGCCGATGCGCGCAGTCGCGCGGCACAGGCGCTGGAAAACCTGCTCGCTGCGGGCGAGGCACAACTGCGCGCGGGCGCGCTGCTGGCGCCGGCCAACGCCAATGCGAGATCGAGTTTCGAACAGGTGCTCGCAAGCGATCCGCAGAATGCGCGCGCGCGCAGTGGATTGTCGAGGATCGGCGCCGCGCTGCTGGTGCAGGCCAGCGCGGCGATCGAGGCCCGCGATGTCGATGCGGCCGACCGCCTGCTGCGCCAGGCGCAGGCGCTCGGTTCGCCGGCCGGCGAAGTCGCGGTGCTGCGCAGCCGCGCACGCGAACTGCGCGAGCGGATCGAGATCGCCGCGCAACGCACCGCGCTGACGCCCGAGCAGACCACCAGGCTCGAAGGATTTCTCGGCGAAGCCGATGCGGCGTTCGCATCCGGGGCGCTGAACGAACCGCCCGGCGGCAACGCCTATGATCTGTATCGCGCGGCACTCTCGCTGGATCGCGACAGTGCCCGCGCGAAAGCGGGATTGGCCGCGATCGCACCGCGCGCACGTTTGCTGTTCGACGAGGCGATTGCCGCGGGTCGACCGAGTATCGCGCGCAGCTACCTCGACGCCTTCGCCGACACCTCGCGCGATGCGGCGAGCAGGGCAAGCATGGGTCTGACGCTCGCCCGGGCCTATGCCGCGCAAGGCGAGCGCCAGATCGCGGCGGGACAGCGCGAGCCTGCGCTGCGCTCGCTGGAGCGCGCACGCGAGTTCGCACCCGACGATCCCGCGGTGCAGGCCCTGGCCGGCAAGCTCGCTGGTAGCTGAACGCGCGTCGGCCTGCACGCCGCGTCGCGTGCGCCGCAGCTTACAATCGCAATCCGATCCTGCGAGGCGAAGGCATGAACGATTCGTGGCAGTCCGCTCCACCGCGCCGCCGCGCCTGGCATCGCGTGGTGATCTGGAGCGTGGTGATCGGTGCCTTCGCGCTGATCCTGTGGCCGGTCGGCCGCGACTGGTTCAAGCCTGCCGCGCAGCCGCGCGAGATCACTGCGCGCGGCGACCTGGCGCTCGATGAGCAGAACACGATCGGCATCTTCGAATCGGTCAGCCCTTCGGTGGTCAACATCACCACCTCGGCCCGCGTGCGCGACGTGTGGACGCGGCGCGTCAGCGAAGTGCCGCGCGGCACCGGGTCGGGTTTCGTGTGGGACGACGAGGGCCATGTGGTGACCAACTACCACGTGATCGCGGGCGCCAGCCGCGCCGTGGTCGGCCTCGAAACCGGGCGCAGCTTCGATGCGGTGCTGGTCGGCGCGAGCCCGGAGCACGACCTCGCGGTGCTCAAGATCAACGTGCCGATCGATGCCCCACCGCCGGTGCCGGTCGGGACCAGCACCGATTTGCGGGTGGGCCAGAAGGTGTTCGCGATCGGCAATCCCTTCGGGCTCGACCAGACCCTGACCACCGGAGTGATCTCGGCGCTCGATCGCACGATCCCCGGCGAACGCAACGGCCCCGACATCGAGGGCCTGATCCAGACCGATGCGGCGATCAATCCCGGCAATTCCGGCGGTCCGCTGATCGATTCGGCCGGGCGCCTGATCGGCATCAATACCGCGATCTACAGTCCCAGTGGCGCGTCGGCGGGCATCGGCTTCTCGGTGCCGGTGGATACGGTCAACCGGGTGGTGCCGAAACTGATCGTCGACGGCGGTTTCTTGCGTCCGCTGATCGGGATCACCGCGAACGACGAGGTTTCCGAGCGCCTGCTGGCCGAAAGTGGCGTCGAAGGCATCATGGTGCTCGAGGTCGGCCCCGGTTCGCCCGCCGAGCGCGCGGGCCTGCGACCGGCGCGTCGCGCGAGCGACGGCGGCGTGCTGCTGGGCGACGTGATTCAGGCCATCGACGGCAAACCGATCAAGCGCATGAACGAACTCACCACGCTGCTCGAATCGCACGAGGTCGGCGATCGCCTGGTGCTGACGGTGTGGCGCGATGGCGCACTGGTGCCGGTGGAAGTGGTACTCGCCGCGCCGGCGGGTTGATCAGACGTTGCTTGCCGCAAGTACGAGCTTGTCGCAAGTACGACCCCCATCCCCAGCCCTTCCCCCGTGAAGGGGGAAGGGAGCAAGGCACCGCGCTGCGGCACGAAGCGCACGCGACGAATCGCGGCACGAGAACTCCCTTCCCCCCTTGCGGGTGAGGCGGGACATTCCGCGGCACTGCCGCGGACCGCCGAACGCCCGCGCGAGTAGCGCGGGCCGGACGGAAGGGCTGGGGATGGGGGGCGCAAGTCTTGCAGCAACAAAAATCCCTCCCCCCGTGAAGGGGGAAGGGGGAAGAGCCTCCGCAGACCAGGCTAGAACCGCGTCGGCTGGTGGACGATGCAGCGTTGTACCTGTGCACGAGCGGCAGCCGCACCCGGCGCATCGCCGGTTTCGATACGGCTCGCCAGCAGCGTGAACCAGTTGCGCACGCACAGTGCGCCGACTTTGGGACCCAGCCCGAAACTGGATTGCGCATGCGCGGAAGCGTCGGCCCAGTTGCGCTGTCCGACCGCGACCTCGGCCAGCGACTGCCACAGCGCCGGATCGCCCTCGCGCAGTTTCAGCGCTGCGCGCAGATCCGCTTCCGCGGCGTCGTAACGCCCCGCGCGCAGCGCGGTGTTCGCACGCCGGCGCAGGTCGTCGACTTCGGGATCGGGTAGCGGCACCACGTCGACCGCGCTTTCGGCGCGTGTCGCTTCGCGCTGGATCTCCGCCAGCCAGTCGCGTTCGACGCGGGCCGGGGGTTCAGGCAGTGGCGGGGTTGCGGCACAGGCGCAGAGCAGGGTGGCGAGCGCCGCGGTGAGGCAGGATTTCAGGCAGGTCATCGTCCACTGAACCAGTCGAGCAGGGTGCGGCGCTTGCGCGGCTCGCGGCGATCGTCGTCGTCATCGTCCTCGCGCGCATCGCGCTCGAACCAGTCGTCATCGCCGCAGCCAGCATAGGCGATCGGCTCGTAACCGCGGATGAAGGGTAGCTGGCGCGCGCCGGTGCAACCGGCGTCGGTACCCTGCTGCAGTTGCGGGTCGACCCATACCATCTGCGGATCTCGACTGAGGTCCAGCTGCAGCGGCGTGGTCGGCAGCTTGGCCATCAGCGCGGCCCAGATGCGCATCGCACCGGTCGCGCCGTACAGCCCGGTGTCGCGATTGTCGTCGCTGCCGACCCACACCACCGCGAGATGGCTGCCGGTATAGCCCGCGAACCACGAATCGCGCTGGTCGTTGCTGGTGCCGGTCTTGCCCGCCGCCTGCAGGCGTCCGAGTCCCAGTCCCACCAATGCCGATGCGGTGCCGCGCCGCGCGGTCTCCTGCAAGCCGAAGGTGACCAGGCGTGCGGCTTCCACCAGATCGCCGGCGGACGGCTTCTGCGTGTAACGCGTCAGTGGCTGGCCGTCGGCATCCACCACCGCTTCGAGCGCATACAGCGGCACCGGTTTGCCGTCGGCGGCGAGGTACTGGTAGGCCTGCGCGACCTGGAACGGCGACAAATCGATCGCGCCGAGCAGCAGCGAGGGCAGCGGTGGCGGATCGATGCCGGGAATCAGCGCGGCCAGCACGCGCGCGACCTTGGCCACGTCCAGTTCCAGCCCGAGGTTCACGGTCGCCAGGTTGTACGAGCGCGACAGCGCATCGACCAGCGGTACATCGCCGTGTTCGATGCCGTCGTTGTTGGCCGGCGTCCAGTTGCGTCCGTTGGGCTGGCGCAGCGAGACCGCGCGGTCGTTGAGCGGGCTCATCAGCGACCAGCGCTCCGGCTGCGCCAAGGCGACCAGGTACACGAAGGGTTTGACCAGCGATCCGATCGGGCGCGCGGTGGCCAGTGCGCGATTGAAGCCCGGCTGGCCCGGTTCGCGGCCGCCGACCACGGCCTGCACCGCGCCGGTGCGCGTATCGGTGACCACCATCGCCGCCTGCAGTCCCTCGCCGCGCTTGCCCAGTGCCTTGAGGCGCTCGATCACCGCCGCTTCCGCGAACTGCTGGCTCGACGGCGCCAGCGTGGTCAGCACCGACAACCCCTGCGCGCGCAGCACGCTGTCGGGAAAATCGCGCGACAGCTGTGCGCGCACCAGCTCCATGAATGCCGGATAGCGATTGCGCGGCAACGCGCCCGACGCGGTCACGCCGAGCGGAGCCTGCATGGCCACCGCGCGATCGGTGGCGCTGATCAATCCGGTATCGACCATCACCTTGAGCACCACGTCGCGGCGCGCCTTGGCGCGCTCCGGGTAGCGCCGCGGGTCGTGCAGCGAGGGGCCCTGGATCATGCCCACCAGCAGCGCCACGTCCTGGATCGCGAGGTGCTCGAGTTCGCGCCCGAACCAGAACTCCGAGGCCGCGGCCACCCCGTGCACGGCTTGTGCCCCCTGCTGGCCGAGATAGACCTCGTTGAGGTAGGCCTCGAGGATGCGCGCCTTGTCGTAGCGCGCCTCGATCAGGATCGCGATCGCGGCCTCGTTGAGCTTGCGCGCGAGGGTCTGCGAGCGATCGAGGAAGATGTTGCGCACCAGCTGCTGGGTCAGCGTCGAGCCGCCCTGGACCACTTCGCCGGCGACCACGTTGGCCCACGCGGCGCGCAGGATCGCCCCCGGATCGACGCCGAAGTGGTTCTTGAAGTCGCGATCCTCGACCGCCTGCAGGGTCGCCACCAGCAGCGGATGCACGTCGGCCGCGCGCACGAAGCGGCGCTCGACCTGCTGGGTGCCGTACAGCGTCGCGATGCGCGCAGGGTCGATCCGGGTCGTCGCGAGCGGCTTGCCGGTGTTGCCATCGAGCAGGGTCTTGAGCCTGCCATCAGCCAACCCCAGCACCAGTTGCTGCGCAGGCAGCGGGCCGGCCGCGCTGCGCCAGGCGCGGGTGGCGATCTCGAAGCGTGAACGATCGCGGCGGTAGGTGCCCGGGCGCGTGGGTGGGGCATCGACCGCCACGTATCGTGCCGCGTTCAACTCCAGCAGCAGCGCCTCGGCGCTCAGCGGCTGGCCCGGCGCGAGCGGCAGCGCGCGGGCGTAGACGCGGCTGGGTTGCTCGAAACCGTATTCGGCGAAACGCTCGCGCACCAGGCGATCGAGCGTGATCCCGTAGGGCAGGCCGAAGCCCAGAACGACGCCCAGCGCCAGCCAGGCCGGCCCGCGCAGCCAGCGCCACGCGATGCACCACCAGCGCCATGCACCGCGCAGCAGGGAGCGCAAATGGACGTACAAACGGGCGGCGCGGGTCAAGGCGTGTCGGGCAATCGCTGGAAGGCTGCCGCAGTGTAGTCGAGGCTGGCTGAATCGCCGGCAGCGTATCGGGTGCCGCGGCAAGACTGCGGCACAACCTGCCGCGGTATCCGCCGCGGGCAGCGCGCCGTGACAGTCGCCGCCGGGCCCGCGATAATCGCGATCCTGCCACCCGGGCCTGTTGCCCGCCCCAGCCCGGACCCGCGTGCCCGCTGCCTTTCCCGTTTCCCTGCGCATCGCCCTGTACGGCGCCGGCGCGTCGCTCGACGCCTGGCAGCAGCGCCTGCCCGAGGTGCCGGCGGCGGCGTGGCTGCGATGCGAGGCGCCCGACGCAGTCGCGGCGTTGCGCGAAGCGGCGGCGACGGCAGGTCAGGGGCACGATGTATTGCTGCTCGACGCGGAAACGATCCTGCCGCCGTTCGCGCTCGAGCGCCTGCTCGCTGCCGCCGCCGCGGCGGCGGACGCCGACGTGGTTTCGCCGCTGGGCAATGCCGAGCCCGCGCTGTCGCCGTTGCGCGAGGGAGTTGGCGAGCAGCCATTCGAGCCACTCGCCGTGGATCGGGGCGTGGCGCTGTACGCGGCGCGCCGGTCCGTGGCCAGCACCCAATGGCTGCCCAGCATGAGCCTGTGGCGGCGGCGCGCGCTCGATGTGCTGGTGGCCCGCCGCGATTGGTCCGGCGGACCGCTGCCCGATGCACTGGCAGGCGCGCTCTGCGATCATTTGTTCGTCGCACGACCGCCGCTGCTGATGCGCGGCCCCGCAGCGCCGCCCGACCCGCGACATCCGCCACCGGCGCACCCGCTGGATTTTTTGCGAGCGCGCTGGCATGCGCTGCGCGCCGAGGCTCCTGCGCATCCGGGCAGCGACGGGCGACCGGTGGTGCTGCACGTGATGCATGGCTGGGGTGGTGGGGTCGAACGCTGGGTGCGCGACCTGGCCGCTGCCGATCCGGCGCATTGTCACCTCGCATTGGTCGCCCATGGCGATACCGCGCGCCGACGCTATGGCGAGCACCTGAGCCTGCGCTTCCCGGCCGACGATCGCGGCGCGCTGCATGCATGGCCGCTCGCGCGACCGATCGCAGCCACGCTGGACGCCAGCGGCGAGTACCGCGCGATCCTCGCCGGCATCGTGCGCGACTACGCAGTGAACGCAGTGGTGGTCTCATCGCTGATCGGCCACAGCCTCGACGCGCTGCGCAGCGGGCTGCCGACCTTCGTGGTCTGCCACGACCGCTATCCCGCGTGGCCGCTGCTGCACGATGAATTCGACGATCGCACGCGGCGATGGAGTCCCGTCGAACTGCAGCAGCTGCTCGATCGGGTGGATTCCTCGCCGTTCGCCGAGCGCGACGCGCGTGCATGGTTCGCGCTGCGCGATGCGTGGATCGACGCGCTGCACGCCGCGCACGCGACGCTGGTGTTTCCCGGTGAGGCGCTGCGCGCGAGCCTGCTGCGGATCGAGCCGCGACTCGGTGCATTCGGCTGGCGCGCGATTGCGCATGGACTGCATCCCTTCGCCGCGCCTTCGACGAGTTGGTCGCCGCCCCCGCGCGCGCGACCACGCGTGCTGGTGCTGGGTCGGATCAATGGCGCCAAGGGCGAGACGCTGCTGCGCGCGGTGCTGCCGCAGGCCACGCGCAGCATCGACTTCCACCTGCTCGGCTGCGGCAAGGCGGGTGAGGCGTTCTTCGGGCAGTCCGGGGTCTCGATCGAACTCGATTACGCGCGCGACGAATTGCCCGCGCTGATCGCGCGCATCCGCCCCGATTTCGCGCTGCTGCCCTCGACCGTGGCCGAGACGTTCTCATACACGCTGTCGGAACTGTGGGCGCTCGGCGTGCCGCCGCTGGCCTGCCGCATCGGCAGCTTCGCCGAACGCATCGAGCACGGCGGCACCGGCTGGCTGGTCGACAACTCGTCTGCAGCGGTGATCGACGCACTGCACGCCGTGGCCGAGGATCGCATGCTGCGCGATCGAATGCGCGCGGGCATCGCCGCAATGCCACGCCGCGAGACCGCGTCGATGGCGCAGGACTACGCGCATCTGTTCGCACTCGATGCGATCCCGCACACACGCTGGCTGCCCGCAGCGTCCGAGGTGGGTGAGCTGGTCGCCGCACAGGCCAGCGTCGACGCCTGGCGGCTCGCGTTGCAGGGCCAGCAGGATCGGCAGCGCATCGCCGCCCAGCAGCGCGACCTCGAACGCCGCGCCGAATGGGCGCGCAGCTACGAGAGCCTGGCCGCCGAACGCACGCGTTGGGCCGAAGCCCTGCAGCAGCAGGTGCTCGACGAACGCGAGGCGGCTGCGATGGAGCGCGAGCGCGTGCGTGCGCAGGGTGCGGCCGAGGTCGCAGCCGCGCTCGCCGCGCGCGACGCTGAACTCGCCGAGCGCCAGCGCATGGTCGAGAGCACGTCGTGGCGCATCACCGCGCCACTGCGCGCGCTGGCGCTGGCGTTGCGCGGTGCGCGCGCCAGCGCGAGCTACCGTGCGCACCAGGCGATGAGCCTCGGCTCGCGGAGTGTGCTCTCGCTGCGCCAGCGCGGGTTGCTGGGCACCTTCGCACGGGGTCGCGAATGGCTGGGGCGCGGCACCGCAGCTGCGCACCCGCATCCGCCCGAGGTGCCGGCGCTCGATGAGCCCTTCGCGCCATTCAGCGTACCGACCAGCGCGGCGCCGCTGGTGTCGATCGTGATCCCGGTCTACAACCACTTCCGCCACACCCTGACCTGTCTGCGTTCGCTCGCCGCGCATCCGGGCAGCGTAGCCTTCGAGGTCCTCGTGGTCGACGATGCGAGCAGCGACGAGACCGCGCAGCTGCTGCCGCAGATCGCCGGCATCACCGCGCATCGCAACCCACGCAACCTCGGCTTCATCGGCGCCTGCAACGCGGGCGCAGCCCTCGCGCGCGGGGAATACCTGCTGTTCCTCAACAACGACACCGCGGTGATGCCGGGCTGGATCGAGGCGCTGCTCGGCACATTCACGCTGCGTGCCGATTGCGGTCTGGTCGGCGCCAAGCTGGTGTATCCCGATGGTCGATTGCAGGAAGCCGGCGGCATCGTGTTCAGCGACGGCTCGGGCTGGAACTACGGACGCTTCGGCGATCCGGCCGACTGCGCGGTCGACTACCTGCGCGAGGCCGACTATTGCTCGGGTGCGGCGATCATGCTGCGCCGCGACTTGTTCGAGCGCCTCGGCGGCTTCGACAGCCACTATGCGCCGGCCTACTACGAAGACACCGATCTTGCGTTCAAGGTACGTGCGGCGGGGCTGAAGGTTTATTACCAGCCGGCCGCCAGCGTGGTGCATTTCGAGGGCGTCACCTCGGGCACCGATACGGCCACCGGCACCAAGCGTTTCCAGCCGATCAACCAGGCCAGGTTCGTCGAGCGCTGGCGCGACGCACTGTCACGGCAACCGGCACCCGGGACACCGATCACGATCGCCCGCGAACACCGCGCGCGCGGCCGCGTGCTGATCGTCGACGCCTGCGTGCCGACACCCGACCAGGATTCCGGTTCGGTGCGCATGGTGAATCTGATGCGGGTGCTGATTGACCTCGGCTGGAAGGTGAGCTTCATGCCCGAGAACCGGCTCGCGCTGGACGGCTACACCGCGCCGCTGCAACAACTCGGTGTGGAAGTGCTGTATGCGCCGCACGCCGCGGACGCCGCGGCGTGGTTCCGCGAGCATGGTCCGATCCTCGATGCGGTGATCCTGTCGCGTCACTACGTGGCCAGCACCTTCCTGCCGCTGGTGCGCGCCCACGCGCGCCGCGCGCGGGTGATCTTCGACACCGTCGATCTGCACTACCTGCGCGAACAGCGCGCAGCCGAACTGGACAACAGCGCGAGCCTCGCCGCACACGCGCGCACCACCCGCGACCACGAGCTGCGCCTGGTGCGCGCCTGCGATGTGACGGTGGTTGTCAGCCCCGTCGAGCAGGCACTGCTGCAGCGCGAAGTGCCCGGTGCGCGCATCGAAGTGCTGTCCAACGTGCACGAGGTGATCGGCCAGCGCGCCGGATTCGCCGCACGCAGCGACCTGTGGTTCGTCGGCGGCTTCCAGCATCCACCCAACGTCGACGCGGTGCGCTGGTTCCTGCAGGACATCTGGCCCGCAGTCGAGGCCGCGCTGCCCGGCGTGCGCCTGCACATCGTCGGCAGCCGGATGCCAGACGACCTGCGCTCGCTGGCCGATACCCGGGTCGAAGTGCACGGCTTCGTGGAGAACCTCGACCGCTTCCTCGACGGCTGCCGCTTGTCGATCGCGCCGTTGCGCTACGGAGCGGGCGTCAAGGGCAAGATCAACATGGCGATGGCCCACGGCCAACCGGTGATCGCCACGCCGATCGCGGTCGAGGGCATGCACGTGGTCGACGGCGAACACGTGCTGGTCGCCGCGGATGCGGCCGGATTCGCGGATGCGATCGTGCGGGCGTATTCGGATGGCGATCTGTGGGAGAGGTTGTCGCGCAATGGGTTGCTCAATGTGGAGCGGCATTTTTCGTTTGACGCGGCGAGGGAGGCGTTGGGGGGGATTCTTCCTTCAAGGGGATAGTGGTTTGCTTTGCTTCTGTTTTTTCAGAGCCGAGTGCTCGTTTTCCTAGGCAAGCGACAAAGCGGTTTTGTGCCGCTGGTGTTGGTCGCTCTTGCTCTTGCTCTTCAGAGCCGAGCGCTTGTTTTTTTCGGCAAGCGACAAAGCGGTTTCGTGCCGCTGCCGCGGCCCGAGCAAGGGAGATTTGCTTGTCCAAATCTCCCCTGCACCCCCAAAGGACACCCCGGGAAGCCGCCGTCCGCACATCCTGTGCGGCCGGTGCCCTGCGCGCGGGCCGCACGTCAGGGGTTCGGCTTGACGGCGCATCCTGCGCCGAGG
>JANOEA010000106.1:0-11054 GCA_031412975.1 Pseudomonadota bacterium
TGTCCGCTGTGCGAAGCGATCTGCGGGCTGTCGCTGCGCACCGAGGCCGGCGCACTGCAGGCGATTCGCGGCGATCCGCAGGATCCGTTCAGCGCCGGGCACATCTGCCCCAAGGGCAATGCGATCCTCGACCTCGAGGCCGACCCCGATCGGGTGCGCCTGCCGCTGCGCCGGCGCGGACGCGATTTCGAGACCATCGGTTGGGACGAGGCGCTCGACGAAGCGGGCCAGGGCCTCGCCGCAGTGCAGGCCGCACACGGCGCAGATGCGCTGGCGGTGTATGTCGGCAACCCCAACGTGCACCACTTCGGACATATCGCCTACCTGCCGCCGCTGTTGCGGGCGCTGCGCAGCCGCAATACCTACTCGGCCTCGTCGGTCGACCAGTGGCCGCACCAGGTGGTGAACTGGGCGATGTTCGGCCATCAGTTCCTGTTGCCGATCCCGGATATCGATCGCACCGACTGGATGCTGATGCTGGGCGCCAATCCGGTGGCCTCCAACGGCAGCCTGCTCACCGCGCCGGGTATCGCGCGTCGGCTGGACGCACTGGTCGCACGCGGGCGGCTGATCGTGGTCGATCCGCGCCGCACCGAGACCGCCGCGATCGCCAACCAGCACTTGCCGATCGCACCCGGCAGCGACGCGCTGTTCCTGCTTGCCTTCATGCAGGCCCTGCGACGCTGCGGGCCGCCGCGCATCGGCGCATACGCGGGCAAGATCGCCGCGTTCGACGCGGCGCTGCAGGCGATCGACGAGGTCGACCTGCGCGCGCTGCTTGCGCACACCGGGATCGCTGCAGCCGAGATCGATCGACTCGCCGCGCAGATGTACGCCGCGCCGAGCGCGGTGGTCTACGGCCGGATGGGCGTATCCACGCAGGCCTACGGCACGCTGTGCCAGTGGCTGATCCAGCTCGCGAACATCTACACCGGCAACCTCGATCGCGAGGGCGGCGCACTGGTCAATCAGGCCGCGATTCCGATCACCGGTCCGGGAACCGCACGCGGCAACCGCGATCGCTGGCGCTCGCGGGTGCGCGGGCTGCCGGAATTCGCCGGTGAGTTGCCGGTGGCGGCACTCGCCGAAGAGATCCGCATGCCGGGCACGGGGCAGGTGCGCGGCCTGCTCACCTGCGCGGGCAACCCCGTACTGTCGACGCCCGATGGGCGCGGCCTCGATGCGGCGATCGCAGGACTGGATTTCTACGTCGCGATCGATTTCTACGTCAACGAGACCACCCGCCACGCGAACCTGATCCTGCCGCCGGCCTCGCCACTGACCCAGTGGCACTACGACCTGATCTTCAACGCATTCGCGGTGCGCCGCGTGGCGCGCCTGAATGCGCCACTGCGCGAACTGCGCGACGATGAGCGCGCCGACTGGCAGATCATCGATGCGATCGGCGCTGCGCATGCGCGGGCCAGCGGTCGCAGTTGGGCAAGCCTGCCGCCACCGCGCGAGGCGATCGCTGCAGGACTCGCGCGTGGCACCAGCGGGCTGCGCATGGCCGACCTCGACGCCGCCCCGCATGGGCTGGATCTCGGGCCACTGCAGCCCTCGCTGCTCGCGCGTCTGGAAACCGCGAGCGGCTGCATCGAGTGCGCGCCGGATTTCATCGTCGCCGATCTCGCCCGACTGCTCGTCGATCCGGCCTGGTCGCAGGCAGCAGGCAGCTTGCGATTGATCGGCCGACGCCACGTGCGCAGCAACAACTCCTGGATGCATAACGCACCGCGCCTGGTGAAGGGCAAGCCGCGCCATCATCTGCTGCTGCTGCACGGCGACGAATTGCGCGCGCGCGGGATTTCCAGCGGCAGCCGGGTTCGGCTGTGTTCGCGCATGGGCAGCATCCAGATCGAAGTGCGCGCCGACGATGGCCTCGCGCCCGGGGTCGCCTGCCTGCCGCACGGGTTCGGACACGACCGCGACGGGGTGCGGCTGGCACGCGCGAGCCTGCTCGACGGTGCGAGCTACAACGACCTCAGCGATCCATTGGCGCTCGATGTGCCATCCGGCAACGCCGCGCTCAACGGGCTGCCGGTGTGGATCGAAGCCGCTAGCGCGGACTGAACCTGTCGCAGCAACGACGCCGTCGCAGTTTGGCCGGATTGCGTGGATCACAATCGCGCGATGCTGTCTTCCTTGCGCAAAGCTGTCGTCGCCGTATTCGGGTTGCTGCTCGCGCCGAACCTGTCCGCGCAAACGCTGCTGATCGACCCCGCCAGCGGCCCGCGCGGCGGCAGCGTCGACGTGGTGATCCGCTTCGAAGCCGGCGCGCTCCCCGTGGACGGTTACGACCTGGTCTTCAACTACCCCGTTGGGCTGTTCGGTGCGCCGAGCGTGATTCCCGGAGCAGGCGCCTGTGCGGCCAATGTCGCGCAGAGCCGCATCGGGGTGGTGCGCGTGGCACCGCTGGCAGGCCCTCTGGCCAACGAGCTGACCTGCACCGTGCGGTTTCCGGTCGCGCCCGCGGCACCGCTCGGAACCTACTCGTACACGAATCCGCAGTTCAACTTCGCCGACGCCGCGAGCAACCCGGTGGCGGGCAATTTCGCTGCCGGCCCACTGCAGGTCACGGCGGCCGCTTCGCCCACGCTGGCATACACGCCCGCCGCGGACCTCGATGGCGTCGTCGACGGCATCGCCGAAGTTCAACTGCTCGCTCCGATGGGCCAATCCAGCCCCAGCGCGAGCATCGGCGTGGCCAGCAACGGTGGCAGTGCGGGCACCGGTGTCAACCTCGCCTGCGCCATATCGCCGGGGTTCACGATCGTGTCGGGCGCCAACCAGAACCTTGTCGCGGGCGGCCCTGCTGCAGCGATCGGCTTGGCCTGCAGTCTTGCCGGGGCCACCGCAGCAGGAACACTCACCTGCGCCGAACAGGACACGCCCTCGGGTGCCTCGCGGGTCAGGATCTGGGAGCTGGTCTGCGCGGGGCCGCTGCTGGTCGACGGCTTCGAGCCACCCTGAGGAGCCTCTGAACAAGTCCCGTCGCACCGGCGGCGTATGCTTGTCGGGTCTGCCATGCGAGGAGTGTGCGTTTGGATACCGATACGTCCCCTGCCCCACTGCTGGAACTCGATCTGGTGCAGGCGCGGGTGCTCGGAAGCCTGGTCGAAAAAGCCTCCACCACGCCGGAGACCTACCCGCTGACGCTCAACGCGCTGGTGGTCGCCTGCAACCAGAAAACCAGCCGCGAACCGGTGATGGAACTCGAGCCCGGCGCGGTCGGCCATGTCGTGCGGCAGCTCGAAGACCGCGGCCTGGTCAAAGTCGTGCACGGCGCGCGTGCGCTGCGCTACGAGCATCGCTTCGACGAGGCCTACACGGTAACCGCGCGCCAGCGCGCCGTGTTGTGCCTGCTGCTGCTGCGTGGACCACAGACGCTGGGTGAACTGCTGGTCCGCAGCGAACGACTGGCCGCGTTTCCGTCGATCGACGACGTGCGCGATACGCTGGAACGGCTGGCTGCACGCGAACCGCCGATGGCGCTGTGCGTCGGGCGCGCACCCGGGCAGCGCGAGGACCGCTACATGCACCTGCTGTGTGGCGCGGTCGCCGCGCAGGCTGCCGCAGCCGGCATGACATCGGCTGCCGACTCATCGGCGACCGGCCCGGCCGGAAATCATGTCATGGCGGCACGCCTGGCCGAACTGGAGGGTCGCATCGCCGCGCTCGAAGCGGGTCTGCAGGAGTTACGCGCAAGCCGCGGCTAGGGATCTGAATCGGGCGGCACGCTGGCGCGCGCCCGCCAGCGCCGCCACGCGGTCTTCAACTCGTCGAACAAGTGGCCCGCGAACGAGAGCAGCATGCCGCGTGTCGTGTCCGGCGCGCGGCCATCTGCGAGCCGGAAGATCTGGTGGTAGTACCAGCCCTGCGCACCCAGCACGTTGATCATCCGCAGCAACAGCAGCGGGCTGGAAGGACTGAACAGGCCCGTGCGCTGCACCACCAGCGACTGCTCCCACGCCACGGCAGATTCCGCGCGGCCCTCGAGCAGGCGTCGTGGCAGGTCCGGTTCGGTGATCAGGGGCCGGCCGAGGCCGATCACATCGCACACGCCCTCGCGCAGCGCCGCGTCCATCGCCGCGCGCGAACGGAACCCGCCGGTGAGCATCAACGGCATGCGCGCGTGCTGGCGGATGGTTTCCGCATATTCGATGAAATACGCCTCGCGCAGGCGGGTACTCGCACGCACCGGTTGCGCGCTGTCGGCTTTGCCCTCGAAGCCGAGCAGCCGCGGCTGCTCGTAGTTGCCGCCGGAGATCTCCAGCAAGTCGAGTCCTTCGGCGTTGAGCAGGTCGACCACCGCCAGACAGTCGGAGGCGCTGAAGCCGCCCTTGCGGAAGTCGTCCGAGTTGAGCTTCACCGCCAGCGGAAAATCCGCGCCGACCGCGGCACGCGTGGCACGCACCACCTCGAGCAGCAGGCGTGCGCGATTGCCGAGACAGCCGCCCCAGCCATCGACGCGCTGGTTGGTGACCGGGGACAGGAACGCGCTGAGCAGGTAGCCGTGCGCGGCGTGCACCTGCACACCGGTGAATCCGCATTCGCGCGCGATCCGTGCCGCCGTGGCCCAGCGCGCGGGCAAGGCCTCGATCTGACCGACATCGAGCGCGCGCGGCCGCGCGTAGTTGCCGAGCAGCTCGAGCCCGACCGCGGAAGGACCCAGCGTGCGCGAGGTCACGTAGCGCGGACTCTGCCGCCCCGCATGCGAGATCTGCATCCACAGGTGCTGCCCGTCGCCGGTGCCGGCGGCAGCCCAGGCGGACAGCCTGCGGCGCGCCGCAGCATCGGTGGTGCGCGGGTCGCGCGCGTCGATCGCGACATTGCCGGGCCGTTCCAGCACCGCGGCATCGATCATCACATTGCCGGTCAGCGAAAGGCCCGGACCGCCCTCGCGCCAGCGCCGATACAGCGTTTGCAGTCGCGGCGTCGCGCGAAGCCACGGGTCGCCCAGGCCTTCGGTCATCGCCGCCTTGCACAGCCGGTTGGGCAGCGTCGCCCCGCAGGGCAACTGCAGCGGCGCGCCGATCGCTTCGGGGTGATCCATCCGGCACCTGCCTCTTTCCAATCGCGACGAAGTGTCGCAGCATCCGGGGCAGTAATCAGCAGGAGCCGACGATGAGCGACAAACCAGGCGGTGGCGTGGGCGCGGTGTTGCGCGAGATCGGCCTGTCGCTGAGCGACCTGCTGGGCGGCGGACGCCTCGATGCGAACGAGGAAATCTCGCTTGGCGTGCTGTTCGGACTGCTCGGCGCGCTGGCCCGTGCCGACAGCATCGTGACCAGCCATGAGACCGAACTGGTCAACAACCTGCTCGAAGAGCTCAAGCTGTCGACCCGCGGACGTGCGCTCGCGCTGACCGCGTTCGAACGCGGCCGGCGCAACGAGTTGACGCTCGACACCGAACTGGAGCGCTTCCTCGCGATCTACCCGCGCGGCTCGACCCAGGCAGCCAGCCTGTACGACAGCCTGGTCCGGCTGGCCAACGCCGACGGCCGGATTCGCCCGCGCGAGCGCGAGTTCCTGCTCGAGCTCACGGTACGCCTGGGCTACGATCAGTCGTTGCTGGAAGACAAGCTGCGCGCAAGCGCCCCCCGTTGAGCGCGCCTGCGCGGCCCAACGGCACGCCGCGAGCGCGTGGCGGCCGGCAGCAATCGCACCCTCGATCCCCTGACGGAACCGCCCCATGCAGAGCTTCATCCCACCCGAGCGAATGCTGCTCGGTCCCGGCCCATCGAACGTACCGCCGCGCATCCTCGCCGCCCTCGCACGACCCACGATCGGCCACCTGGATCCGCGCTTCGTGGCGATGATGGATGAATCCAAGCTGCTGCTGCAGCAGGCGTTCCGCACCAACAACCGACTCACGCTGCCGATCTCGGCACCCGGCTCGGCCGGCATGGAGGCGTGTTTCGTCAACCTCATCGAACCGGGCGACACCGTCATCGTGTGCCGCAACGGCGTGTTCGGCGGGCGCATGCGCGAGAACGTGATCCGCATCGGCGCGCACTGCGTGCTGGTCGAAGATCCGTTCGGGCAGGCGGTCAGCCTCGACAAGGTCGAGGCGGCGCTGAAAGCGAATCCGGGTGCCAAGGCGCTGGCCTTCGTGCACGCCGAAACCTCGACCGGTGCGGCCTCGGACGCCGCGGCGCTGTGCAAGCTCGCGCGCGAGCACGGTGCATTGAGCATCGTCGACAGCGTCACCGGGCTCGGCGGCATACCGGTCGAAGTTGACGCCTGGGGCGCCGATGCGATCTATTCGGGCTCGCAGAAATGCCTGTCCGCACCACCGGGCCTGTCGCCGCTGTCGTTCGGCGAGCGCGCGGTCGCGGCGCTCAAGGCGCGCAAGACGCCGGTGCAAAGCTGGTTCCTCGATCTCGGGCTGGTGATGTCGTACTGGTCCGGCGAGGGCGCGCGCGCCTATCACCACACCGCGCCGATCAACATGCTGTACGCGCTGCACGAAGCGCTGCTGATCCTGCATGAAGAAGGCCTCGAGGCGTCGTGGGCACGGCATCGCGCCAACCACCTGCGGCTGCGCGACGGACTGGCCGCGATCGATCTCGAACTGCTGGTGCCGGAAGCCGCGCGGCTACCGCAATTGAACACCGTGCGCATCCCCGACGGTGCCGACGACGCCGGCACGCGCCGCCGGCTGCTCGATGAATTCGGGATCGAAATCGGCGCCGGTCTCGGCGAACTGGCCGGCAAGGTATGGCGCATCGGCCTGATGGGCCACGGCAGCCGGCCGGAAAACGTCGATCGCGTACTGCACGCGCTCGCGACCATCCTCGATCGCAAGGCGGCCTGAGGCACCGCCGGCGCGCCATCCCTGGCGCGACGGATGTGGGTCAGAAGCGGGCGTTGAACTCCACGCCCCACACGCGCGGCTCGTTGATGAAGCCGGTGAGGTTGTTGAAGTCGATGCCGCCGACCACGCGGATCTGGTTGGTGATGTTGCGGCCGAACACGCTGGCGTCGTAGCGGCCGTTGCTCCAGTTGTAGCCGACCCGCAAGCCGCCTTCGGTCAACGAGCGACCGGTGTACTCGACCGACTCGTAAAGGAAGAAGCTCACCTCGTCGCGATACGCCCAATCGGTGTACACGTACCACTCGCCGTTGGCGACCGGGATCGCATAGCGCGCGGTGATGTTGGCGATCCACTCGGGCGCCTGCGGCAGCGAGTTGCCGTCGATCGACACCAGCCCCGCGCTCGGACCCGCGGGATCGAGCACGGTACAGCCCGAGCCGCAGGGCTGCACGAACAGGTTCGGATCGTCGATCTCGGTGTCGTTGTAGCTCGCGCCGACCGTGACCATCAGGTTCTCGGTCAGGTAGGCGTCGAAGTCGACCTCGAAGCCCTGGCCGTTGGTGCGATCGGCGTTGATCAGGGTGTTGAAGTTGGCCGCGCCGCCGACCGCGGTCAGCTGCTGGTCGTCGACGCGGTAGTTGAACACGGTGAAGCCGATCCGCGCGCGACGATCGAACAGATCCGCCTTGATGCCGGCTTCGAGCGAGGTGATGGTCTCCTCGTCGGCAACCGACAGCGAATCGCCGAACAGGATGCGGCCCTGGATCGAAGGCGCGCGGAACCCGCGCGCGATGCGGCCGAACACGTTGACCTCCTCGTTGATCGCATACACCGCGCTGACATCGCCGCTGACGTCGGACGCGCTCGGATCTGCGGTCAGCGGACCGATCGGCGTGCCGCCGATCGGCGACTGCAAGCGACGCGCGGTGAAGTCCTTTTCGTCGCGGGTATAGCGCAGGCCGCCGCGCAGGGTCAGCGCATCGCTGACCTCGTACTCGCCCGAGGCATATACCGCCCACGCGGTGTTCTCCTGCTCCTGTTGCGCAAAACCGTTCTGCACGCCACCGGCAAGGGTGTTGTAGCTGAAGCTGTCGATGGTGATGTCTTCGGAGAACCAGAACACGCCGGCCTGCCAGTCGAAGGCACCCCATTCGTTGGACTCCAGGCGGAACTCCTGGGTCCACTGCGAATGCTCCGGCAGGCCGTCGGCCGACTCCGCGGGAAACGGGATGAAGCCGGGACCGAAGGGCGGTGCGAACGAGGCGCCGAAGCCGCCGTCGATGTCGCCGCGGCCGATGAAATCCAGCGTCTCGTAACCGGTGATCGAGTACAGCGACACCGAATCGAAGGTCCAGCGCAGGCGCGCGCTGCCACCCCACGCATCGAGCTCCTGGTCGTTGCGGCCGTCGATCGAGGCGCGCTCTTCGTCGAAACCGTCCACCAGGTTGTTGGTGCCCGGCTCGATGATGTTGGCGCGGAACAGGCGGGAGCTGCCGTCGAGCGAGCGCAAGTGCAGGTTGAACAGCGCTTCGAAGCCCTCGCCCGGCGCATACAGCGCCTGCAGGCGGGTGGCGAACTCGCGATAACCTTCGAATTCGCTGTTCGGCGCCCCGGTCACGGTGTTGTCGACCCAATCGTCACGCCGCTGGTAGAGCATCGAGGCGCGCAGCGACAGTCCATCGCTGACGCCGCCACCGGCGGCAGCTTCCACGTTGGTGGTGCCGAACGTTGCATAGTTGCCGCGCGCATAGGCGTCGAACTCTTCGCTCGGGCGCACCGATTCGAACTTGATCACGCCGGCCGGGCTGTTGCGGCCGAACAGGGTGCCCTGCGGACCACGCAGCATTTCGATGCGGTCGAGATCGAACACCGGGAAGCCCTTCAGGATCGGGTTTTCCTGCACCACGTCGTCGTAGACCAGCGACACCGGCTGCGAGGCGTTCAGATCGAAGTCGGCGTTGCCGAGGCCACGGATGTAGAAGCGCGGGAACGTACGCCCGAACGAGGACTCGATCTGCAGGCTCGGCAGGCGCGCGCTGAGGAAACGGATGTCGTCGCCGGCAGCGCCGATGTTGCGCAGCTTTTCCGACTCGATGGTGGTGATCGAGATCGGCACCTTCTGCACGTCCTCCTCGCGGCGCTGCGCGGTGACCGTGACCGCCTCGAGTTGTGCTGCGCTGCGGCCCTCGGTGTCCTGGTCCTGCGCTGCGGCGTCGGTGGCCGGAGCCGCCCAGGCGAGTCCGAGCGGCAGGCTCAAAGCGATGGCGACGGCCAACTGCTGGCGACGAAAACACGTGGTGCTGCGCGACTTCCGACTGCGATTCATGCTGGTTTTCCTTGATGGTGTGTGACGGGTCCCGACGCGCGGTTGCCCATTCCGTTGATGCGTACTGTTGATGCGTATCCACCACGGCACGGCCGACGCCCTCGGCGACCGGCCGTACTCATTCACCTGCGTTTCCCGACCTCGAACCCCGACCCCGCAGCTCGGGCTGCGCCCGTTGCGGTAATTGTTACAAAGGAGTTAAACCACGTGCCGAGGGTAAACCGAAACCTTCGAGCTTCCAAGGGCCGGATGACCCCGGCTGGCGTGTGAACCGGCAACGCCGCACACTCGCGTGGACTTCGCTTGCCCGGGCCCGCTCGATGTCCACCCTGCTCGTGCTCTGGCACAGCCAAACCGGAGGCACCCGCGCAATGGTCGAGGCCTTTGCCAGTGGAGCCGCCGGCAACCATGGCGTGCTGGTTCGCTGCCTGCACGCGGCTGCCGCGAGTGCCGACGACCTGCTGGCCGCAGACGCGGTGGTGTTTGCCACGCCGGAGAACCTTGCGGCGATCAGCGGCGTTCTGAAGGACTACTTCGATCGTTGTTACTACGCGCTGCTGGACCGCGTGAACGGCAAGCCCTTCGCCTGCATGGTCTGCGCAGGCTCCGACGGCAGCAATGCGATCCGGCAACTCGAGCGCATCGCCACCGGCCTGCGCCTGCGTGCGGTGGCGGAGCCGGTGCTGGTCAGGCTCGGCGCGACGGCACCGGAGGCGATCATCGCGCCCAAGCGCGTGCCGGAACACGAGCTGGCGCGCTGCCGCGAGCTCGGCGGCACTCTGGCCGCCGGCCTGTCGCTCGGGATCTACTGAGCCCGATCAGTGCGCGTGGCCACCCGGCCCGTGCACGTGGCCGTGCGAGAGCTCCTCGACGGATGCCAGGCGCACCGCGGTGACTTCGATCGCGAAGTTCAGGTGCTGGCCCGCGAGCGGATGGTTGCCGTCGACGGTGACGGTGTCGCCGCTGACCTGGGTCACGGTGACGTTCTGCACGCCCTCGGGGGTGCGCGCCTGAAACTGCATGCCGGCCTGCACCTGCTCGACGCCCGCAAACGCGCCGCGCGGCACCTCCTGCACCAGCTTCGATTGGTGCACGCCGTAGCCGTCTTCGGGCGTGACGCGCACGTTGAAGCTGTCGCCGATGCTGCGGCCCTCGAGCGCCTTCTCCAGTCCGGCCACGATGTTGCCCGCGCCGTGCAGGTAGGTCAGCGGATCGCCGCCCTGCGAGGAGTCGAGCACCTCACCCGTGTCGTTGGTGAGCGTGTAGTGGAAGTTGACGACGGTGCGCGCGGCAATCTGCATGGTGTTTCCCGGTTCGGAGGGCGAGGCAACCGGACGGCCCGATTGCGGCGCGCACCTTAGCGCCAAGCGTGGCGCGCGGCAAATTCCTGGCGCCTGCATGACGCGCGGCGTGAACGCGGCTAACCTTGCGCGATTCGACGAGGATTCAGCATGTCCGGGCATCAATCACTGCGGTTCGACTCGGGTGGCGAGGGGATCGCCGAACTGATCCTGCTCGGCCCCGGGCGCGGCAACGCCATGGGCCCGGATTTCTGGCGCGAACTGCCGCTGGCGGTCGCGCAACTGGATGCGGACCCGGCGGTGCGCGCAGTGATCGTGCGCGGCAGCGGCGCGCACTTCAGCTATGGCCTCGACCTGCCGGCGATGGCCGCGGAACTGGGGCCGGTCCTGTCCGAGGGCGCCGCCGGGCGGCCGAAGATCGTGACGATTGCTCAGCGCATGCACGCCGGTTTCGAGGCGCTGGCCTGCAGCCGGCTGCCGGTGGTGGCCGCGGTCGACGGCTGGTGCATCGGTGCCGGCATCGAATTGATCGCCGCCTGCGATGTGCGACTCGCGTCGGCCAACGCGATGTTCGCGCTGCGCGAGGTCAAGGTCGGCATGGTGCCGG
>JANOEA010000107.1:0-5843 GCA_031412975.1 Pseudomonadota bacterium
CGGCGCAGCACACCCTGGTTCTGGTGCCTGCCCCATAGGGCTGCTGCGATCCCGGGATGCCGCGGTCGCTGCCATGGCAGCTCCCACAACTGCAAACGGACGCTTCCGCCCGTCGACCGAATCGTGCTGTCGCGCATTTGCGCGCCGCTGCAGCAAGGCTTGCACCGAACCCCATTCCCAGTTGTGGGAGCCGGCATGCCGGCGACTGCAAGCTCACGCCATGCCGCTACCGAGGTTGCTGCCATGGCCGCTGACACAACGAAGCGACAGTGGCACCCCAGAGTGGGCATCGCCGCGCTTCCGAATCACCTGTCTTGATCGTCAGCACGCCCGCTGACGTTGCACGGTGGGCTGGCGAATCGAGGTGCCCGAGCGCACCCGCCCCGGGTTTGCGGGGCGTATGCTTGGGCCTGACCCATCCGACCCGAGGTGCCACCGATGTATTTCGATCGCCAGCCGTTCACCCTCGTGGCCGCTTTGGCCCTGTGCCTCGCTGCGACCTGCGCATGCGCGCAAGCGCCTACCGCGGGGGCGACGACGCTCGCGATCAGCGCCGATCGGCTGCTCGACGTGCGCACTGGGCGTTACGTCGACAAACCGCTGGTGATCGTGCGCGACGGCCGCATCGCCGCAGTCGGCCGCCAGGGCGATCCGCTGCCCTCCGGTGCGCAGCAGATCGCGCTGGCCGGCAAGACCCTGCTGCCGGGTCTGATCGACATGCACGTCCATCTGGACAGCGATCCGACCTACGGTGGTTACACCGGCCTGCAGTTCAACGACCGCTTCTGGTCGGTGTTGGCCGTGCCCCACGCGCAGCGCACGCTGGATGCGGGCTTCACCACCGTGCGCAACGTCGGCGCGGATGCGTGGAACGACGTCGGCCTGCGGCAGGCGATCGACGCGGGCAAGGTGCCAGGTCCGCGCGTGGTGACCGCGGCCTTTGGTTTCGGTGCCACCGGCGGACACTGCGATTCGACCTATTTTCCGCCATCGATGGAGCAGAAGAACCCCTACAACGCCGACAGCCCCGAGGAGGCCCGCAAGTCGGTCCGCATGCTGCGCAAGTACGGCGCGCAGGTGATCAAGATCTGCGCCACCGGCGGCGTGTTCTCGCGCAATACCGAGCCCGGCCAGCAGCAGATGTCGCTCGCGGACATGCGCGCGGTGGTCGATGAGGCCAATTTGTGGGGCTTGCGTGTGGCCGCGCATGCGCACGGCACTTCGGGCATCAAGGACGCGATCCGCGCCGGCGTGCACACCATCGAACACGCGAGCCTGATCGACGACGAGGGCATCCAACTGGCCAAGGAGAAAGGCGCGTGGCTGTCGATGGACATCTACAATACCGACTACACGCAGTCCCAAGGCAAGAAGAACGGCGTGCTCGAGGACAACCTGCGCAAGGACCGCGAAATCGGCGATCTGCAGCGCGAGAATTTCCGCAAGGCACACGCCGCGGGTGCGAAAATGGTCTACGGCACCGACGCGGGCATCTTCCCGCATGGCGACAATGCCAAGCAGTTCGCGGTAATGGTTCGCTACGGCATGACGCCGGCCGAGGCCATCCGCAGCGCGACCTTGAACGCCGCCGAAGCACTGGGGCGCGATGACCTGGGCAGCATCGAAGTCGGCCGCCATGCCGACCTGATCGCCGTCGACGGCGATCCGCTGGCGGATGTCACCGCGCTCGAGCGCGTGCCCTTCGTGGTCAAGGATGGTGTGGTGGTCAGGCACGCGACCGCGTCGGAGTAGCTGCTTCCGGGCCGGGGTCAGCTATCGAACGCGCGCGCGGGGCAACGCCGCGATCCCGCTGGCAGCACTATGGCGTCAACGCGTGGCAGCTCACCAGCGTATCGACGTTGCGCGGCATCTGGGTCGGACCACCGCCGGCCAAGTGCAGTGCGCCGCACCGGTGCGCCCAGCGTCCGGAGGCAAACCGTTGGCCCGGAGGGCAACGTCCTTGATTCGCCATCTTGATGAATCCGGAGCATCGGGCGACCGCGTGGGCGTCGCCTTCTCCGCCCCCGGCGGCGATCACGACCTGTTCAGGGGCTCCCTACGGGAAGCGATAGGATGCACCCACGAACACGTAGGCACGATAGCTGTCTTCCATGATCGGACTGTCGCTGATGTCGTCCGGATAGAAGTCGGCGCCGACGTTGACAACCCAGTTCCAGCGGTCGGTGAGCGGCGCGCCCAAGGTGTAGTTGGGGCTGATGATCACGCTGCCGCCAGGCGAGTAAGCCGGTCGCCCGGGGAGCGCCTCATCGGCTTCGACGCCGTAGTAGTAGTCGGCCAGCGAGGAACTGTAGTACGCGATCCGCACCGCCGGCAGGCCGAAGCGCGTGAGCTTCGACCAGGTGATGTCGGCCTGGTAGCCACCGTGGCGATCGAGCGTGTCGGCGCCGACCGAGAACGCGAACTTGCCCAAGGTCGGGGAACGACGGACGAAGGCGAGGCCGGCGTCGAGCGTGCCGTCGCGGTCGTCCATGCCATCCAGGAAATCGGAATCGCCGGCCTCGTATCCGTCGAAGCGCCACTCGGCGAAGCCGTCCAGCGACCAATTCTCGTCGCCGGCGATCTGCACGCCGAGGCCGGTCTCGCGCACGAACAGGCGGCCGATTTGCCACGTGATGGTGGGGAAGACGAATGCCTCGCTGTCCACGCCCTTGTAGGGCTCGGTATTCCAGAGTGCGCCCACGCCCAGCGTGTTGCCGGTGTCGCGGCCATCGATCACTTGCGCGCCGGCATAGCCGGCATGTAGCGCAATCCACAGGAGCAGCAACTTGGCGACGAACAGGATCGGGCGCATGGGGACCTCGCTGCGGAAAGTTCGAGTCTAGGCGATCGAATGCCGTACGTCACGTCCCTGGAATGCGGAGCCCTGCATGCCAGGAAACGTCCAACGCCCCGCGCCAAGCGCAACGCGACATCCGGGTCCGGGTCGCCAAGCGCTTTCTCGACGAGCAATCGCACCCGAGCTGGTACCGCCAGCGACCCTTTGAACAAAGTCCCGAGCACCGCGCCGGGATCTGTTTCGGACGCAGGCAAGGCAACCGTCTTGGCCATGCTGGTTGCATGGCCAACGCCTGCACTCTGGGACAGCCATGATTTGCAGTCGCTGCATGGGACGGCACTCTGGGACGGCCATGATTTGCAGTCGCGGCACTCTGGCACTCTGGGACAGCCATGATTTGCAGTCGCTGCATGGGACGGTGATCCGGGAATGGCGGCGATCCGGACGACCGAATCATGGCTGTCCCGGATTGCGCGGATTGCGGTCGGATTGCGGTCCCGGATTGCTCCGAATCAGGCTGTCCCGGATTGCGCCCTCGCGTAGGACCCAGGTGCACTCGCCGCGATAGGGCCGTCTGCGCGGTCGCGGCTCGCGCCATCGCTGCTGGTCGACGACGCACACTGCGCCCGCGCCTTCGGGGCGCTGCTTGGTGCCACGGTCGAAGCGTGCGACCATGCTCGCGGCACTTGTGGGGTGGCGTATGAGCGGCAATATGCTGGGGCCGGGCAGCATCGCACGCGCCATCGTCTTCGCCTGCGCGCTGGGGGCCGGCCCGCAGGCGGCCTCGGCGCCGATTCCGTTTCCGACGCAGACCACGCCGGTGCGCCTCGACGGCACACCCCTCGGAGCGCCGCTGCATCCGTCCTCGCAGAATTCTCTGCGCTTCACCATCGCATTGAACCCGGTCGACGGGGTCTTCCATCTGTGGGTGCTGAACGGCGGCGACACGCAGGCGCCCACGAACATGCAGGTCGCCGACATCACGCACGCGACGTCGGCCGACGGCCGTTCGTTCGTCGCCCGGGGCAAGCTCGATCCGCCCGCCGGGTGGTGGACGCAGATCCCCGGCGTGGGCGCCAGCGTCGAGCCGTCGGTCGGTTTCCTGCGCGCGGATCTGCTGGGTGGCCAGTGGTACCTGACGATCTGGTCGCCTAACGAAACCGGCACCGGACGCTACAACTACAACGCCAACGTCTGGAGCATTGGCGCCGACGTCAACAACCTGAACATCGTCCAGCGCGGCCCGCTGCCGTCGCTGTCGGACCTTCCGGCCGGGCCTGGCGGCAACATGGTCGGCTCGTTCGGAATGGCCAACGGAGCGATCTACCTGCGGCAGGACACGCAGTTCGACAGCGGCTCGCCAGTCGCGCCGCCGAACGGCGGCGGCGGCCTCGGACGCTATGCGTACACCGACGGCACCCGCCCTTCGGTGTCCGCCATCTGGGGGACCAGCGAGGCGAACTTGTTCGCCGGCACCGCTTATTGCTGGGTTCTGCCAAACGGAGGCCCCAACCCCTGCACGGCGAACCCGGCCGCCAATCCGTCGTACGTGCACAACGCCGGTCGGGTCGCGCCGCAGGGCGGCGCGCTCGGCGCGTATTACACGTTCCGCGACGCGAGCACGGGCGCGCGCCAGGAACGGCAGATCTTCGTCGTGGAATCGGCCGACAACGGTGCGACGTGGTCGGCGCCGGCCGGCGTGTACGCGCGCGGCAGCGGCGTGCTCGTCGACGGACTACCGAACGCGGCCAACTTCAGCTCGCCGGAAATCGCCGGTCAACGCCCTTATTTCAGCACCGCGGACGCGTGCGGCAACATGCTCGTCGTCACCGCGGAGGACCCGGCGCAACCGCGCGGACCGACGATCTTCAAGCAGTTCGCCGCGACGACGCTGCCCGAAGGCGGCATCACGACGCTCACCGTCACGCTTTCGGCGCCGGCCGCGACGTGCACGCCCGCGCCCACGGGCGGCGTCTTCACGCAAGCGGGCTTCACCGACACGCTGCCCGCCGGCCTGGTGCTGGCCACGCCGCCCGCGGCGACCAACACGTGCGGCGGCACGCTGCAGGCGGCCGCGGGCGCCGGCACCTTCGGCCTGTCCAACGCCACGTTGGCGCCAGGCCAGACCTGCGCCGTCAGCGCGAGCGTCAGGGCGACCGGCACCGGCACGCTGCGCAACACGATCGCGCGCACCGGCGGCTCGCCGGCGACCGCGGGGTTCTTCAACGCGCAATTCGCGGCTGCCGTCAGCGACGCCAACGCGACGATCACGGTGACGGCACCGGTCGCGGCGCCGATTCCCGCACTGGCGGATGGCATGCTCGCCTTGCTTGCGATCATGCTTGCGCTCGGCGCCCTGGCTGCGGCGCGCGCAAGGTAGACCGGCAGCCGCATGGGCGAATGATCGAACCCCGGAACACCCTGACCGTCGCGGTGCTGGCGCTGCTGCGCCTGCTCGCACCCTGCTCTGCGCACGCGGCGACGCCGCAAGCCACGGCCGCCGACGGCGGCGGCTGCAGCCTCGACACTCGTCGCGAAAGCGGCGAACGCATGGTGCCGTGGTCCTGCGGCCGGCGATGGGTGTCGTTTGGTGCCTCGTTTGATGCCTGTCCCGGATTGCCTTTGGTGCCTCGTTTGATGCCTGTCCCGGATTGCCACGGATTGCCATGCCTGTCCCGGATTGCCTGTCCCGGATTGCCGCGGATTGCCGGACTTCGCGGCCGCGGTTTCGGGTGCCCTCATCCCGCACCAGGCCGCTTCTGCAGCCGGATATCCACCTCGCGATCGACATACGCCCACTCCCTGCTGGCACGAAGCTGCTCCAGCAAGCGGTTGAACGCGGTCGCGTGTTCCGGGGCGAACTCGAACCAGGTCAGGAAGTCGAACGGCTCGCCGAG
Organism: Pseudomonadota bacterium; assembly: GCA_031412975.1. GTDB lineage: Bacteria > Pseudomonadota > Gammaproteobacteria > Xanthomonadales > Ahniellaceae > UBA4656. The sequence continues at coordinate 5,695 of JANOEA010000107.1, forward strand.
GTCGCGGGAGTGATGCAGTTGCCGCGCGATTTCGGGCAGATACTTCAAGCCGATTTCAGTGTGGTGCGACTGCGCCTCGAAGATCGCGCGCCGTTCGTCCTGCGACATCGCCCACCACTCCGGGCTCTTCCTGATCGGGATGAGCGCCG
>JANOEA010000108.1:0-5223 GCA_031412975.1 Pseudomonadota bacterium
GGCTCGGGATCACCAGCGAGCTGCGCCATCGCGCCGGCTCCGGGGTCGACGATGGCGGGCCGCGCGGCGACCGCGCCGGGCGGAGGGATCGGTGGAATCGGACCGACGGTGACACCGAGCTCACCGCGCGCGATGAACTGCGGATCGGAGCTCAGCGTCCCGGGCGCGGCAGCGGGGGCCGCGATCCGTCCGCTGAACCGTCGCAGCATGTCGGCGTCGACGAGCTCCGAGGTCTCGTTGCCGGACGTCCCCGCCCCCAGCGCTCGCACGCTCGCACCGGCGATCGGATCGCCCGCGCCATCGAGCACGCGGCCCTCGAGGATCGCGCCCTTGGTCAAGACGAGCTCCGGCACGCCGCGGCCCGCATCGAGCTCCACGCCGCCGGTGCTCAGGAACCCGGGCGCGTAGGCATCTGCGATCCAGCGGCCGTTCGGCACGCCTTCGATGCGGAACACGCCGTCGCTCCCACTGCGCGCGTACCGCGGTGCCTGATCGTCGCCCGACGGGCGCAGCTCGATCGCGGCGGCAATGCCCGTTCCCTCCGCACGATCGAGTACGCGACCGACGACGATCGCGGCCGCCTCGAGCCGCAGCTCGATCGGTGCAAAGGGTCCGCTGCCGAGACGGTTGACGCGTACCGCGCGCGCCGCGAGCGAGCCCTGCCATGCAAACAGCTGATAGCGCCCCTCCGGGAGATCCGCGACAAATCGCGCAGCGCCTGCTCGACCTGCGGCAGCGTCTCGCCCAGACCCAGCATGATGCCCGACTTGGTCGGCACCTGCGGATGCTGCGCCTTGAAGCGCGCGAGCAGGTTCAGCGACCAGTCGTAATCGGCACCCGGGCGCACCTCGCGGTAGCGCTCGCGCACGGTTTCCAGGTTGTGGTTGAACACGTCGGGTGGGGTGTCCTCGAGGGCGGCCAGCGCGCGCTCCATGCGGCCCTTGCCGCGGAAGTCGGGCACCAGCACTTCGACCCGGATCCGCGGACTGAGTTCCCGCACCTGCCGTATGCAGTCGGCGAAGTGCGCCGCACCGCCATCGGCCAGGTCGTCGCGATCGACCGAGGTGATCACCACGTAGCGCAGGCGCATGTCGTGGATGGTGCGCGCGAGCTTGGCGGGTTCCGCCGCGTCGGGCGGCTTGGGCCGACCGTGCGCGACGTCGCAGAACGCGCAGCGCCGCGTGCATACATCGCCGAGCACCATGAAGGTGGCGGTGCCCTTGCTGAAGCACTCGTGGATGTTCGGGCACGAGGCTTCCTCGCACACCGTGACCAGCCCGTTGTGCCGCAGCCGCGTCTTCAATTCGGCCACCGCGTTGCCGGCCGGAATGCGCACGCGGATCCATGCGGGCTTGCGCAGCAGCGGACGCGTGGGGTCGAAGGTCACCGGATTGCGCGCGATCTTGTCGGCCGCCAGCTGCTTGGCGCCCGGCGCGAGCGGCGTCGCGTCGATGATGGCCAGCGGGATGATCTTGTCGGAAGCGGTGCTGCTCATGGTGCCCTTCATGCGGCCGGACACGCGGTGCGCGCCGGATCCTCGGAGTCGGATTCGCGCGGTTGCAGCGCGAACTGTTGCGCCAAGCTCGGGACCAGCACCGCGGCGACATCGTCGAGCCGCGATGGGCCGCCGCATTCTAGCACCGAGGTCACGGCCATCCCGGCGTATCCGCAGGGGTTGATCCGCATCCATGGCGCAGGTTCGGTCACTACATTGAGCGCCAGCCCGTGAAAACTGCATCCACGCCGCACCCGCAATCCCAGCGCCATGATCTTGGCGCCTGCCACATAGATGCCCGGCGCGCCCGGTTTCCGTTCCCCGACGATCTGCCAGGCAGCCAGCGTGTCGATCACCGACTGCTCGATGCGCTCGACCAGCTCGCGCACCCCGATGCCGAGGCGGCGCAGATCGAGCAGGGGGTAGGCCACCAGTTGGCCGGGCCCGTGGTAGGTCACCTGGCCGCCGCGATCGACCTTGATCACCGGGATGCCGCCGGCATCGAGCAGGTGTTCAGGCTTGCCGGCCTGGCCCTGGGTGAACACCGGATCGTGTTCGACCAGCCACAGCTCGTCGCAGGTCGCCGGGCCGCGCGCATCGGTGAAGGCCTGCATCGCGCGCCACACCGGTTCGTAGGCGGCGCGGCCGAGGCGACGCACGCGCAGATCGGCAGGTGCAATGCCGCTCAGAGGATCCACTTGATCGCCGGGTGCTCGCGCAGGCGCGCATAAGCACTGTCGTAGCGCACGCGGTCCTCGGACCAGAAACTCACCGCCACCGCGAGATAGTTGCCGGCGCTGGAGTTGCGCTGGCGCACGCTGGCAGGATCCGGCGTGACGCCGGCCGCGGTCAGCTCGGCCAGCACGATCGCCTCGAGTCCAGAGCCCGCAGGACCGAAGGCGGTGACCTCGAAGGTGCCGGGAAAACTGAAGCCGCGGGGTTCGCTGGGGGACACGCTATCCATCCGCCGGATATGGGGCTGCCGGTGCAGGATAAAACCCATCGGCCCGCGCCGGAACCCCGGGCGCCACGCCTGCCTGCTGCGCGCGCGTCGGGGCCATGCCCCGTCCCAACTCAGTCGGCCGACCACCACAGCATCACCGCATCGCCCAGGCGCTTGAAGAAGCCGCCCTCGGGATAGGCTTCGAGCGCGACCAGTGGCGTCTCGTAGACCGGCTTGTCGTCGAGCGTGACGCTGAGCGTGCCGACCTGCTGGCCCGCGGTCAATGGCGCCAGCAGCGGGTTGGGCACGTTGATGGTGGCCTTGAGGCGCTCGTAGCTGCCGCGCGGAATGGTCACCAGCGCATCGGTCGCCACGCCGAGCCTCGCCTTGACCGCCTCGCCTTTCCACAGCTCCGGTTCGGCGACCATCGCGCCGGCCTTGTACAGCGTCTGCGATTCGAAGAAGCGGAATCCGTAGTTGAGCAGCGCCTGCGATTCATCGGCGCGGATCTTCTCGCCGGCGGTGCCCATCACTACCGCGATCAGACGCGTATCGCCGCGCTTGGCGCTCGATGCCAGGCAGTACCCGGCGCTCGAGGTGTGGCCGGTCTTCAACCCGTCGACACTTGCGTCACGCCACAGCAGCGAATTGCGGTTGTGCTGGGTGATGCCGTTCCAGGTGTATTCCTTGATCGAATAGGTCTTGTAGTGCTCCGGATAGTCGCGGATCAGCGCGCGACCCAGTCGCGCGACATCGAGCGCGGTGGTGACGTGGCCTTCCGCCGGCAGGCCGGTGGAATTGGCGTAGTAGCTGGCGGTCAGGCCCAGGCGCCGCGCGTATTCGTTCATCAGGCCGGCGAAGGTCTCCTCGCTGCCGGCGACATGCTCGGCCAGCGCGATCGAGGCATCGTTGCCCGACTGCACCACCATCCCGCGCACCAGGTCCTCCAGCGGCACCTTGTCGTTGACCTGCAGGAAGCTGGTGCTGCCGTCGGTGCCCGCGCCGCCGGTGCGCCACGCGTTTTCGCTGATGAACACCTGATCGTCGGGCTTGATCTTGCCGCTGCCCAGTTCCGCGGCCACGATGTAGGAGGTCATCAACTTGGTGATGCTGGCCGGTTCCACCGACAGCTCCGGTTCGCGCGAGGCGAGCACCTGGCCACTGAGGAAGTCCATCAGCACGTAGCTCTTCGCGCTCAAGGTCGGCGGCGAGGGCACCGGGGTGGCCGCCTGCGGCTGCGCGGCGGGAACCGGTTGGGGGGTCTGTGCCGCGAGCGGCAACGGCAGCAGGCACACGAGGGCGAGGATCAGGCAACGCATGGTCATGGATTAATCCGCTGGTAAATCGAATGATGGAATAACTGCGTCAATCGACATCGACGACGATGCTGCGCAAGCCGAGCCGGTGCAGGCGCGCGGTCAGCGCGTCGACCTCGGCGACCGTCTTCAACGGGCCGACCCGCACCCGGTGCAGCAGCTTGCCGCGGGTCAGCACGCGGTCGAGGAAGACGTCGTCGATATCGGCTTTCTCGAGCCTGGCCGCCACTTGCCGCGCATTCTCGCGGCTGGAAAAGGCGCCGACCTGCAGGAACAGTGGCCGCGGTGTGGCAGAGGGAACGACCACGGGCGCTGCATCAAGTTCCGGATGACCCGCATCGATCGCGCGCACCTCGACCTTGCCGGTGCCCGCGATGTGGATCCCCAGCTTGATCGCTGCCGCGTACGACAGGTCGATGATCCGGTTCTCGTGGAACGGACCGCGATCGTTGACCCGCACGATGATGTGGCGCCCGTTGTCGAGATTGGTCACGTGCGCGTAGGTCGGCAGCGGCAGGCTCTTGTGCGCGGCGGTCATCTGATACATGTCGTAGGGCTCGCGCGAACTGGTCAGGCGCCCATGGAACTTGGTGCCGTACCAAGAGGCGATGCCGCGCTCGACGTAGCCCTTGGCGCTGGGCATCACGGTGTAGGTGCGCCCGAGCACGGTGTATGGCGACCGGTTGCCGTAGGCCGCACGCGGCTCGGCGCGCGGCACCGGGTCGCGCACCCGCGATACATCGGGCGGGATCGGCGGTCCGCCATCGCGCTCGTGCGCTGGCGCGGGCCCGTGGCGGACCGTGAGGGGCGTGGATGCCCGCGGTGCCTTGGGTGCCGAGGTCGCCGAACGCTCCGCACCGGCGGGCCGCACCTGCTTGGTTTTGCACCCGCAAAGCACCAGGGTTGTGGCCGCGAGTAGCAGCCACGGCAGTGCGCGCCACGCCGCGATTCGCGGCGGGATCACTGCGCTGCAGCTCCGCCGGCGTGGGCGGCCGCGATCTCCTGCGCGAGCTGCATCACCGCAAGGCTGTACAGCGGGCTGCGGTTGTAGCGGGTCACCACGAAGAAGTTGCGATAGGTGATCCAGAACTCATCACCCGTGGCGCCATCGACGCGCACCAGGGTCGCGGGCAGCGTCGCCTCGCGGCTCTCGCGCGGGGTGTAGCCCCACTCGTCGAGCTGGGCGACCGAATACACCGGCTGGTAGCCGTCGGGCTTGATCGCGCGCGCGCCGTCGGCGCGCTGTGCCGGATCGGCGATCGGCTGGCCCGTTTCCCAGCCGTGCGCGACGAAGTAGTTGGCGACCGAGGCGAAGATATCGCCGTCGTCCTGCCACAGGTCGATGCGGCCATCCTGGTCGTGGTCGACCGCCCATGTCGCATAGCTGGTCGGCATGAACTGGCCGAGCCCCATCGCACCCGCATACGAGCCCTTGAGCTCGGTCAGCGGCATCGGGAAGCGGTCTTCGA
>JANOEA010000109.1:0-8632 GCA_031412975.1 Pseudomonadota bacterium
CCCCCGCGCTTGCAGGAGCGCACCCTGTGCGCGACAGGCACATTTGGACTTCACCGCGTTGCCCGAGGTTGCGGTCGCGCGCTCGGCGCGCTCCTACAGGGCACACGGGCTTGTAGGAGCGCACCCTGTGCGCGACAGGCACATTCGGATTGCACTGCGTTGCCCGAGGTTGCGGTCGCGCGCTCGGCGCGCTCCTACACGAAACGCGAGGCGTCGATCAACCCGCGCGTTCGTCGTCCAGGAACGGCACCAGCTGCCGCCACAGCGCCGGTTTGGCGGGCCAGCCGCCGTCGAGGTAGGGGTGCTCGGGGAAGTTCAGGCGCAGTACCGCCAGCGCGTCGTCGGCGAGCTTTTCCTGGCCGAGCTGGCGGTACGACTCGGTCATGATCGCGAGTGCGTCGCCGGTCTGTGGCGTCTGCGGGTAGGTCTCGAGCAGGAACTTAGCGCGCAGTTGCGCGCCGACATAGGCCTCGCGGCGCAGGTAGTAGGCCGCGACGTTGAGCTCGGCCTGCGCGAGGCCGTTGCGCAGGTGGATCATGCGCTGGCGTGCGTCGGGTGCGTAGCGGCTGTCCGGGAAGCGCTGGATCAGCTCGCCGAAATCCTGGAACGACTGCCGTGCATTGGCCAGGTCGCGGCGCGTTTCGTCCTGCTGGATGTAGCGCTCCAGCAGCCCGAACTCGCGATTGAAGTTGATCAACCCACGCAGGAAATACGCATAGTCGATGTGCGGATGGGTCGGATAGGTGCGGATGAAGCGATTGATCGTCGACAGCGCCTCTTCCGACGCACTGCCCTTGTACTGCGCGAAGGCCAGCTCCAGCTCGGCCTGCTCGGTGTAGCGGCCGAACGGGAAGCGCGCGATCAGGCGCTTGTAGTAGCGCGCGGCGCGCTCGTAGTTGCTCGCTTCCAGCGATTGTTTGGACTCTGCGTACAACTCGTCGACCGGCAGGGTCTCGGTAGCGTCGATGCGCGAGGCGCCGCAGGCTGACAGCAGCAGCACGAGTGCCGGCACGAGGATTCGGAGGAGCAGGGAGCGGGCACGCATGGCGAGGGGCGCGACGTCCTAGAATGGGGCGACGATGATAACCCGAAGCCAGCTGGCCCGACCATGAACGGAACGCTTACAAATGGACCGCCTGCGCCCGCCACGCGGGTCGAAACCGAGGCGCAGGTGCCGCTGGCGCTGGCCGGACAACGGCTCGACCGGGTGGTCGCGGAGCTGTTTCCGGACTATTCGCGCAGCCGCCTGAGCGAGTGGATCAAGGCCGGGCGGCTGCAGATCGACGGTCGCCTCGCGCGTCCGCGCGATCCGGTGATCGGCGGCGAGCGGGTGGTGCTGGCGACCGACCTCGAGGCGCAGGTCAGCTCGCTGGCCGAGGACATCGCGCTCGACATCGTCTACGAGGACCGCCATCTGCTGGTGATCGACAAACCGCCGGGCCTGGTGGTGCACCCTGGCGCGGGCAATCCGGCCGGCACCTTGCAGAACGCGCTGCTGCATCACGACCCGAAGCTGGCCGAGATCCCGCGCGCGGGCATCGTGCATCGGCTCGACAAGGACACCAGCGGGGTGATGATGATCGCGCGCACGCTGCCCGCGCATACGCGGCTGGTCGAGATGATCGGTGCGCGCGAGGTGCATCGGCGCTATGAGGCGGTCGTGTACGGCGTGCTGGTCGCCGGCGGCACCATCGATGCGCCGATCGGCCGCGATCGCAACGTACGCACCAAGATGGCGGTGGTCGAGGACGCGCGCGAGGCGGTGACCCACTATCGCGTGCGCGAGCGCTTCCGCGCGCATTCGCGGGTGCAGGTCGATCTCGAAACCGGCCGCACGCACCAGATCCGGGTGCATTTCGCGCACGTGCGCCACCCGCTGGTCGGCGACCCGGTGTACGGCGGACTCAAGCTGCCCAAGGGCGCCACCACTGGCCTGATCGAGGCGCTGCGCGCATTCCGCCGCCAGGCCCTGCACGCGGAGCGACTCGCCTTCGCGCATCCGATCAGCGGCAAACCGCTCGAAGTCGAAGCGCCGCGCCCGCCGGACATGGATGCGCTGGTCAGCGCGATGCGCCAAGACAATCCCACCGCCGCCGACCGATGAGCCGCGACTGGCTGGTCGCCGACTGGAGCGCGCCGGCAGCGGTGCGCACCGTGGTCACCACGCGCAACGGCAATGGCGCATCGGAAGGTTGTTTCGCGACCTTCAATCTCGGCGCGCGATGTGGCGATGCCGCCGAGGCGGTGGCCGCCAATCGCGCGGTTTTGCGCGAGACCCTCGGCTTGCCCGCCGAACCGACATGGCTGCAGCAGATGCACGGCACGCAGGTGATCGCGACCGACCAGCATGCGGGCGCGATGGAACCGGAGGCAGACGCTGCGATCGCGCGCACCCCCGGCGTGGTGCTCGCGATCCTCAGCGCAGACTGCCTGCCGGTACTGCTCGCCAGCGACGATGGCGCGGTGATCGGGGCCGCGCACGCGGGCTGGCGCGGTCTTGCAGGCGGCGTGCTCGAAGCGACCGTGCAGCGGATGGCGTTCGATCCCTCGCGCATCCTCGCGTGGCTGGGACCGGCGGCGGGGCCGCGCGCCTACGAAGTCGGCGACGAGGTGCGCGAGGCATTCATCGGATCGGTACCGGGCGCCGCGACGGCTTTTGCCGCGACACGGGCTGGCCACTGGGTGTGCGATTTGTACGCGCTGGCACGCCTGCGCCTTGCAGCACTCGGCGTGCATCGCGTCACCGGCGGGCACTACTGCACGATCTCCGAGCCGCAGCGGTTTTTTTCGCATCGCCGCGATGGGCGCAGCGGACGCATGGCGAGTCTGATCTGGCGCGAGGCCTGATCGAGGCGCCGACACCAGCAGCCCTCGACACCGGCAAGCGACCATCGCTTCAGTCGCCGGCGAGTTGCCGCAGCACGAATCCGAGGCTTGCCGAAAGGGCTTCGATCTCGCCGCGTGGATTGCTCAAGTCGCGCCGCGCGCGCCAGCGGTCGGGCATCTGTTCGGGCGAGGTCACCACGATCAGGCCGTCGAATACCGCCAGCGATTTCAGCGCCTCGGGATACTGCTGGTTGTCGAACCGCTTGCGACACTGCGTCAGGGCGTTCCTGAGCACGGACCCGGTGTCCGGATCGATGACGGGATCGCCGAGCAACTGGTCGAGTCGCACGAATCGGTCGATGGCCTGTACCTCGAGCGTGCGCATCTCGTCGACGATCACGAACTCGCTGAACCCGCCGCTGCGGGCGCTGGCGCGCGCCGAGCCGGGCAGCACATTGTTGGTGAGGTCAAGGAAGTTGCCGCCCAGCGGGGCGCGCAGCAGGCGCAGCGGGCGGTTCGGGTCGAATGGAAGGTGGACGGTACGCAGTTCCATCACCACCGACCTGCGGAAACCGAGTTCATCCGACCCGGGCTCCGCCAGCTCGAAGGAACTGTTCAACAGCTGCGCGCCCTGCGGCGGCTCCACCCGCACCAGCACCGGGAACTCGGCCGGGATCATGGTGGATGCGGGCAGGCGGGGGAGCAGCGACGCAGGGTCGATGATCTGTGCCTCGATCCCGAGATTGAGCACCGACAGGTTCTCCGGCTCGTCGAACTCGAGTCGCAGCGTGGCCGTGTACAGCGGCGCCGCGGCGTTGGGCAGCGTGATCTCGGCGACTGCGATATTGCCGGTGATCGTCACCACGACGTCCGCCTTGGCGGCTCCGACGACCGACAAGCCGGCCAGGAGCACGGCGACGGGCCAGGTGGGTACGCGAGTCATCGGCGGCCGATTCCGCGAGTGGGACATCAGGGTGCACCATCAAGTGGGTATCGCGCCAGAGGGAAATCACTCAGGCGCCGCCGACGTCTTCCAGGCCTCCATGGCGCAGTTCATGCGGTGGCGGGTCACCACCGCGCCGGCATGCACCCCTCCGAGCCTCGCGCCGCCCGCTCGATGGCGTTACCGTATCCGCATGGGGAAGCGGTCTTCAGCACCAATCCTGCCGCCGCGGAGACCGTCCGAAGGCGCCCCGCCGCCGTTATCGACCACCAGTGTGCGCAACCGCGGTTGCCGGCGCGCCGCTTGCGCGGCCGGCCTGGGCCGTGCTGCGACGCTGCGGCGCGATCGACCGCGGGCGTTGCCGTGAGCGCGACCGCCGGTCGGACCGTGCTGTGGCTGCATCCCCCCGACCGCGGCGCCCACCCGGTTCCGCTGCCCGAGGCAGGCGGGCCGTTCACCCTCGGCCGCGACGCCGACTGCGATGTGATCATCGAGCACCGATCGATCTCCCGCCGACATGCCGTGCTGGCCCGCGACGACACCGGCTGGCGGATCGACGACGCCGGCAGCAAGAACGGACTGCGGGTGGCCGGCAATCCGGTGTCCTCCGCGCTGCTGGCCGCGGGGCAGTGGTTCTCGCTCGGCGATGTGTTCGCGATGATCGAACCGATCCCGGACTCGCGCTGGCGCGAGCGCGAGTCCGCCCTCACGCGGCGCCGCATCCTGACCCAGCATGCGACCGGACGGATCGCTGCTGCAGCCAGCACCGACGTGCTGTTCGCGACCCTGCTGGAATCCTTCGTCGAGGTCGCCGGTTGCCGGCGCGGTTTCGTGCTCGCGGGCGACCCGCGCGAAGGCTTCGTGGTGCGCGCTTGCCGGGGTGTCGATCCGGACGGGGTGAGGCCCGCGCGCTTCGCCGGTTCCGAGGGCGTCATCGACCGCGCGATCACCGAACGCCGCTGTCTGTTGCTGGGGGATGCGCTCGCCCAACCCTGGGCGCGCGGGCGCGCCAGCGTGGTCGGCCAGGGCATCCGGGCCGCGGCCTGCCTGCCGCTGCTCAACGACGGCACGATCATCGGTGCGATCTACGCCGACACCGACGACAGCGATCGGCGTTTCGAGGCACTCGACGCCGAGATGCTCGAAGCGTTGGGGCGACAAGCCAGCCTGGTGCTGGCCGCAATGCAGCTGTCCGAGCGCCTCGCCGATGCCGACCGTTGCCTGGTGCTCGCGACCGACGGTGCAGTGGTGAAGTCCGAAGTGGCGCCGCGCTGGAGCGATCCAGCGCCGGAATGAGGTGCGCTGCAGCGGGCGCGGCAGGGACGTCGCGCGCCGCGCCGGGTTTTCCGCCATGCCGCTCCGCTATGCTGTGCACGTCGTTTTCTGCGGGGGGAGCGCGTTATGGACCCGTCCGACGTCGTCCTGACGCCCGGGGCCCCACCGACCGCCACCGGGGTGCTGGCGCCGGCCGAGCTGCGCATCGGCGAGCGCATTGCCGGGCGCTTCCGGGTGGAAGCGATGCTGGGCGTCGGCGGCATGGGCCTGGTCTATCGCGCGCACGATGAACAGCTCGGCATCGACGTCGCACTGAAAGTGCTGCGCCCCGAGTTCGCGGTGCGCGAGGACGCCTTCGCGCGTTTCCGCCAGGAACTGCTGCTGGCCCGCCAGGTATCGTCGCCGCACGTGGTGCGCATCCACGATCTGGTCGCGCACGAGGGCCGCTGGCTGATCGGCATGGACTACATCGACGGCGGCTCGCTGGAGTCGCTGCTCGACGGCCGCAGTGCGCTGCCGCTCGAGCAGGCGCTGTCGATCTCGCGCCAGGTCGCTGAAGGCCTCGCGGCCGCCCACGCCTGCGGCGTGATCCACCGCGACCTCAAGCCCGCCAACGTGCTGGTCGATCGCAGCGGGCGCGCCTTCGTATCCGATTTCGGCGTCGCGCGCGCAGCGGGCACCACCGGCCTGACCGCCAGCGGAGTGATCGTCGGCACCCCGGAGTACCTGTCGCCGGAGCAGGCGCGAGGCGGCGCGATCGATGCCCGCAGCGACTTGTTCGCGCTGGGCCTGATCATGTTCGAGATGCTGGCAGGACGCCCGCCCTACGACTCCGGCACGCCGGCCGAGATGCTCGCGCAGCGGATCGTGCGTGCGGCCCCGCCCTTGCGGCGGCATCGCCCCGACGCGCCGCGTTGGGTCGAGCGCCTGGTCGCGCGCCTGCTGGCACTGCGCCCTGCGCGGCGGATGCCCGATGCCAAGGCCGTGGTGCGCGCGATCGATGCGCGCAGCGTCGCCTTCGCGCCGCCCGAACTGCGGCAGGTGGCCGCACTCGTCGTGCTGATCGCCATCGCGGGCGGCGTTGCGTGGACTACGCTCAACTACGAGCGCGTGGTGGTGCCGCGCCTGGTCGCTGCCGGACTTTCCACCCAGCGCGTCGACTGGTTGCCGCTGCCGGTGGTTGCCGATGCGCCAGCCCAGGCGGTCGCCCGCGGGATCGATGCACTGCTGGTCGGGGCCTTGCTGGAAGCCGGCGTGGACGTCGCCGATCCGTTGCGCGCGCGACGCGCGATGGACCTGCTGGGCTTCGACGCGGCGGCGGCCACCCACTTTTCCGATCGCCTCGACGATGCGCTGCCCTTCGATCGCCTGCTCGCGCCATCGATGTCGCTGCGCGACGGGCGGATCGTGCTGGAGGCGTCGGTGTTCGTTGCAGGCAATGAGGTCCCGGCGGTCACTGCAAGCACCGCCGCGCTGACCCTCGACAGCCTGCCCTCGGCATTGCGCGAGTGGGCCGTCGCACTCGGGCTGCGCAGCGATAGCCTGCCGGTCGCGGGCTGGCCGACGCGGATCGAGGCGCTGCAGCATTTCGGCGAGGGATTGGCCGCCTCGGGTCCGGTGGCGGAGGCCGCGTTCGCGGCCGCAGTCGCGGCGGAACCGGGTTTCGCTGCGGCCTGGCATGCCCGGCTCGAGGCCGCGCAGGGCCACGCCGGCAATGCAGCCCTGTACGCGATCGCCGATGGCGCACTCGAAGCCTTGCGCGGGGTCCGCGGCCGCGATGCCGAGCGCGCACGGGCACTGGCACATCTGGTCAAAGGCGATGCGCAAGCTGCGGCGCAAATGCTCGCCGCGCGGGTTGCCGCGGCGCCCACCGACCTCGTCGTGCGCCTTCAGTACGCCGAGGCGCTCGACATGGCCGGACAGCACGCCGAGGCGGCACTGCAGCTTGATGCGGTGCTGGCGGCCGATCCGTCCGATCCGCGCGCACTGCTTGCGCGCGGGCGCAACGCGCTGCGCCGTGGCGACGCGCAGGGCGCCATCGATCGCGATCTCGGCCGGGCCCTGCAGCTGTTCACCCGCCTCGCCGACGAGCGCGGACGCGCGGATACCTTGCACGCGCTGGGACGCGGCTATGAGCGGCTCGGCCGCGCCGAACCCTCACGCGAGCACTTCGAGCAGGCCGCGCGCCTGCGCGAAGCGCTCGGCGATGCCCGCGGGGCAGCCGTCAGCCTGCGCAACGTGGCCTACGCGCTGGGGCTGGAAGGTCGCTTCGACGAAGCGTGGCAGGTCTTCGCGCGCGCGCGCGCGCTGCTCGAGCCGCTCGCCGATCCTGCCGCGCTCGCCGACCTGGCCAACGACGAAGGGCTGGTCGCCGAACACGCCGGCGATTTCGACCGCGCGCGCGAGCGCTTCCGCGAGACGCTGGCGCTGGAGCGCGCGCAGGGCGACGTGGTCGGCGCCGCGGACGCCGCGCTCAATCTCGGCTTCCTGCACCTGCAGGGCGGCGAGCTGGAGAGCGCGCGCGCGCAATTCGCCGACGCCGCGGCCGCCTACGCCGTAGCGGACGACCCGGAGGGCGTGGCACGCGCGGGCCTGAAGCTCGCGATGATCGATGTCGCCGAGGGCCGACTGGCCGAGGCGCGCACGCGACTCGAGAGCGCACGCGACGCGGCCGTGAAACTGCAGCTGGTGGAGGTGCAGTCGTACTCGCTGCTCGCACTGGCCGAAATCGACCGTCACGACGGCCGTCTCGGCGATGCGCAGCGGCGCCTCGACATGGCCGCCGCGCTGTTCGAGCAGCGCGGCGATGAACGTGGACAGGTCGAGGTCACGCTGCTGCGTGCCGCGCTGTCGGTGCTTCTGGCCGACTGGTCGCAGGTCGATGCGATCCTGGCACCGCTGGCGGCAACCGAACCCGCGAGCCTCGAGCAACGTTGCCTGCGCGACCTGCTGGCCGCGGAATCCGCGCTCGCGCAGGGCGATACGGCGCGCGCATCCGCGCTGGTCGAGGCGGCTGCGGACGCCGCAGTGCACTCGGGATCGATGGCGGCGAGGATCCAGGCGGCGCTGCTGCGCGTGCGCGTGCTGGCCGTGAATGGCACGCGAGGCGACGCGCAGGCCGCGCTGGTTGCCGCCGATGCGCTGCTCGCACGGCATGCCACGCATGCCGCGCGCCTCGAGCGCCTGTTGGCGGGCCTCGCGACCGCTGAGCCCGAACAGTTGCGCACGGTTTACGCAGCAGCCCTCGCCGCAGCCGGCGAGTGGTCGGGAATCGCGCGGATCCACGCGCTGGCCGCCACCCGCTTCGCCGACGCCGGCGACGGCGTTGCAGCCGCGCAGGCCGACGCGGCCGCGACCGCCGCGCGGGCGGCGCTGCGCGATTCGTTGACCTCGGTGCCGGACGCACCACGCCCATGAGCCAGCCGATCGACCCGCTGCGCGCTACCGCCTCGCGGGTCGGTGAACCGGCCATGCAGAGCGAGTTGGCGGAGCTGCGCGCGCAGCAGGATCGTTTGTTCACCGAGATGCTCGCCGGGCATCACCACTTCCGCGCGCTGGCGCGCAGCGTATGGCAGGTGCAGGAGCAGG
>JANOEA010000110.1:0-7161 GCA_031412975.1 Pseudomonadota bacterium
GCAAGGGCGCACGCGAGACGCGCGCGAGAAAGAAATGCCATGGTGACCCCCGTCGGTGAAAACCATGCGAGGCTAGCGTGGAAGTTGTGAAGGGAGCAACGCGGAGGCGGCCAGCTTATGGATAGGGGCAGGGTTCGCCGCAAGGCCCAACCCCCATCCCCAACCCTTCCATCCAGCCCGCGCTACTCGCGCGGGCGTTCGGCGGTCCGCGGCTGTGCCGCGGAATGTCCCGCCTCAGTCCGGCCCGCGCTACTCGCGCGGGCGTTCGGCGGTCCGCGGCTGTGCCGCGGAATGTCCCGCCTCACCCCTGCGGGGGAAGGGCTGGGGATGGGGGGCCGCACGCTTGCCGCAACACCGTGCGCCATCGTCGCATTGCACCTGCCACGTGGCCGGCGTAGCGTGGCCGGATGATTCGCGCCAGCACCATCGAGTTGCCCCACGATCCGCGCCGGCGCCTGCGGCTGCTCAGTTACAACATCCAGGCCGGCGCGAGCACTGCGCGCTACCGCGAATACCTCACCGGAAGCTGGCAGCATGTGCTGCCGCACCCGAACAAGCGACGCAACCTCGGTGCGGTGGCCGAACTGGTGACCGGCTTCGACATCGTCGCCCTGCAGGAGGCCGACGGTGGCAGCCTGCGTTCGGGCTTCAGCAACCAAGTGCAATACCTCGCGGAACTCGCGCGCTTTCCGTGGTGGAGCCACCAGGCCAATCGCAATGTCGCCGCGCTGGCATCGTCGAGCAATGGCCTGCTCTCGCGCGTGGAACCCAGCGAAGTGGTCGACCACAAGCTGCCCGGCGCGATTCCGGGTCGTGGCGCGCTGGCCGTGCGCTACGGCACGCCGCGGCAGGGACTGCTGGTGGTCATCGCGCACCTTGCGCTGACCCGCAACGCGCGCCGCAAGCAGTGCCACTACCTGGCCGAGCTGATCGGCGATCGCCCTTACGCGGTACTGATGGGCGACCTGAACTGCACTGCCGGCGATAGCGAGCTGCGCCATCTATTCCAGCACACGCGCCTGCAACCACCGGCGCTCTCGCTGGAGACCTATCCGAGCTGGCGCCCGCGACGCGCGATCGACCATATCCTGGCCACCGACGGGCTGGATTCGATCGCCTACGAAGTGCCGCTGCTGCGCATCTCCGACCACCTGCCGGTGGCGCTGACGGTGGCACTGCCGGATGCGTGCCGGCTGGATTGAGCCCGCCAGCTTGCGGCAGGCACGCATGATGCCTTGTGGGAGCCGGCATGCCGGCGACTGCGGCAATCCGGGATGCCGCAGTCGCTGCCATGGCAGCTCCCACAAGGACTAGGTCCGCTCTCGGCAGATCCAGGTTAGCCCCCGTGGACACGCCCCGCTCGTGGCAAGCCATGACCACCACGGGCGGGCAATCGATGGGCTACGCCGGATATCGCACCGGCGGCTCGAACTCGAGGGTCGCGACCGCGCCACCGCCTTCGCGTGGTGCGAGGCTGACCTGCCAGCCGTACAGCTCGCATAGTCGGCGCACGATGGCCAAGCCGAGGCCCGCGCCGCTGCCGCTGGTTTTTTCGCCGCGCACACCGCGCTCGAACAGCTTCGGTGCCTCGCCCTCGGCGAAGCCGGTGCCGGTGTCGGCGACCACCACGCGGTGCGCCTCGATGCGTACATCGACGCGCCCCGCCGGCGTGTACTTGAACGCGTTGCCGATCAGATTGCCCAGCGCGACGGCGAGCACCGACGATGGCGCAGCGACCGTCGCCGCTGCATCGCGGTGGATCTGCACCTCGACCGGCTTGCTGCCGAGCTGCGGTCGATGGGTTTCGATCACCTGCTCGACGACCTGTGCCACGTCCGAGGTATCGCCGTCGGTGGGCGCGGCGCGCTCGCTGCGCGAGAGCAGCAGCAGCGCCTGGGTCAGCTCGGTCGACTGCCATGCCGCGCGCTCGATGCGGCGCACGCGCTCACGGGCCTTGTCGGGCAGACCTTCCTGCGCGAGCAGCAGTTCGGTGGCGCCGCGGATCACCGCCAGCGGCGTGCGCAGCTCGTGGCTGACGTCGGCATTGAATTCGCGATCGCGCACGACGAGGTCGTTGAGCCGCTCGGAGTAACCATCGAGTGCGGTCGCCAGCTCGCCGACTTCGTCGTCGGCGAAGTGCGTTGCAAGCGGCGGCGGTCGCTTGCCGCGTTCGAAGCGTCGCACGCGCGCGGCAAGGTCCGTGACCGGGCGCAGCACGCGCGCGGACAGCCATATCGCGATCACCAGGCTCAGGGCCGCGAAACCGAGCACGGCGACGATCAAGCCGCCGACCAGCTCGTTGCGCGTGCGCCGCTGCTCGGTCACGTCGTAGCGCAAGAAGCCCCAGTAGTCCTCGTCCTTGCGCACCGCCAGCTTGTAGGTGCGGGTGCCGTCGGTGCCGGGTTCCTGCAGCTCGTGCACGCCGCTGGCAAGCCCTTGCCACGCGAACGGCACCGAGTAGATGCGATTGGCGCCGACCACCAGCGCCTCGATATCGGTCGAGAACTGGAACGGCGCGTTCGGATCGGGATTGACACGCTTGAAGTCGACGAAATTGTCGACCTCGCGCTGCAGGGTGGACTCGATCAGTTCTTCTTCCAGCCACTCGCGCATCACCAAGGTGATGCCGGCGAAGGTGGCAGTCAGCCCGACGCCGAACAGCAGGAACGCCAGGATGATGCGGCTTCTAAGCCGACGCCGGAAGCGCATCGGGATCGACGAGCGAATAGCCGATGCCGTGGCGGGTATGGATCAGCGGCCTGCCGAACGGCTTGTCGATCGCCGCGCGCAGCCCGTGGATGTGCACGCGCAGCGAATCGGAATCGGGCAATTCTTCGCCCCACACGCGCATCTCGAGCTCGCGCCGGGTGACCACCGAGGGGCTGGCTTCCATCAGCGCCGAGAGCAACTTCAGGCCGGTGGGATTGAGCTGCACCAGCTTGCCTTCGCGGGTGACGATCAGGGTGTCGAGGTTGTACTCGAGATCGGAGACCTTGAGCAGCCGCGTCTTCGGCCCGCGCGAGCGGCGCGACAGCACCTGCAGGCGCGCCTCCAGCTCGAGCAGCGCGAACGGCTTGACCATGTAGTCGTCGGCGCCGGATTCGAAACCGGTGAGCTTTTGCTCCAGCGCGTCGCGCGCGGTCAGCATCAGCACCGGGGTGACCTTGCGCGAATCCTGGCGCAGCCGCCGGCACAGTTCGAGCCCATCCATGCCCGGCAGGGTCAGATCGAGCACGATCGCGTCGAATTCCTCGCGGCCGGCCAGATGCAGCCCGGTGACGCCGTCGGCTGCGAAATCGACGATGTGGCCTTTTTCGGCCAGGAAATCGCCGATGTTGGCGGCGATGTCGGAGTTGTCTTCGACGACGAGGATGTGCATGGCGGTAAGCATACGGGGCGGAGCGCCTGTGGGCGAGTGAGGAAGCAGCGGTTCCGGCCGCAGGGAGTCGCTCCTCGCCGTATGCGTTGATGGTGGTTCGACCACAAACCGCGGGCCGCGTTCCCGGCCTGCGCAGGACATCGCGCGAAAACCCGGATCGATGAGGCGTTGCGCGGCGCCGCCGAGACGCCCGCGAAGCACCGGGACTGGGCGAAAAAGAAGGCCCAAGGAAGCGCCATTGGGGGAACGCGCTTGCCTTGGGCCCAAGTTACTGCCCCGATTACCGCGACACGCGGGCTCCGGCGATGCCGGCACCCACGCATCCACGGTGCCGAGCACCTTAGCCCCGCGGGCATTAAGCCGGAGTTAAATCGACTGCGAGGGGCAGCCGGCGGGCTGGATGGTCAGCGCGCGGGTCCGGCAGTGGCCGGCATCACAGTCGCTGTCGCAATCGCGCCCAGCAACATGGCAGAACAACCAAGCGCTACATGGCAGCTCCCGGCCGGACCCTGCGACCCGCGGATCAGCCGCTGCCGCCACCCTTCGCGCGCTGGCGGTCGCGGCGGCGTCGACGCTCTTCGATGTACTCGATGATGCCGCCGGCGACGTCCACGCCGGTGGCGCCCTCGATGCCCTCGAGACCCGGCGAGGAGTTGACCTCCAGCACCAGCGGACCACGCTTGGCGCGCAACAGGTCGACGCCGGCCACCGACAGGCCCATGACCGCGGCCGAGCGCACCGCGGCATCGGTTTCGGCCGCGCTGAGGGTGACTCCGACCGCGCTGCCGCCGCGATGCAGGTTGGAGCGGAATTCACCGGCCTTGGCCTGCCGCTTCATCGCCGCCAGCACCTTGCCGCCGACCACGAAGCAGCGGATGTCCGCACCGCGCGCCTCGCGCACGAATTCCTGCACCACGAATTCCTGCACCAGGAAGTTCGCATACAGGCCGCGGAACGCCTCGATCACCGAGCGCGAAGCGGACAGTTTTTCGGCCAGCACCACGCCGGTGCCCTGGGTGCCCTCGACGAGCTTCACCACGTGCGGCGGCTTGCCGAGCATGGCCAGCAAGTCGGTGGTGTCGTCGGGGTTGTCGCCGAACACGGTCGCGGGCAGATCGATGCCCTGTTGCGCGAGCAGCTGCATGCAGCGCAGCTTGTCGCGCGCGCGCAGGATCGCATCGGACTTGTTGAGCACCAGGGTGCCCATCATCTCGAACTGGCGCAGCACGGCGGTGCCGTAGAAGGTCACCGAGGCGCCGATCCGCGGGATCACCGCATCGTAGTCGGCGATGCCCTTGCCCTTGTAGTGGATCACCAGTTGCCGGGCATCGATCCGCATGTAGCAGCGCAGCGGATCGAGCACGCGCACCTGGTGGCCGCGCGCGCGGCCGGCCTCGACCAGGCGCTGGGTGGAATACAGCTTTGCATTGCGCGAGAGGATGGCGATCTTCATGGGGGACTCTGGGGCGACGGCGGCTTCTTCGGCCGCCCGAGCAGGTAGGACTGTCCCGGATCGACCTGCAAGCGCCCGGCCAGCGCGGTTCGACCCAGCAACATCGGAAACAGCATGCCGCGGCGGCTGGTGAGGTTGGTCTCGATCTCGAACACGTGGCTGCCGATCGCCACCCGCGTGCGGATGAACAGGCGCAAGCGTCGATCGCCGCTGGAATCGGTCACCGGGCGCTCGTCGACCACGCGCGCCTCGCAGACGTGCGGCCGCTTGCGCCGCCGCGAGGTCGGCGAGATCTCGAAGCGCACCCAGCGCTCGCCATCGCGGCTGAACTCCTCGAGCTTTTCGACATGCAGTGCCGACGAGCGCGCGCCGGTATCGACCTTGGCCTTGATCGCGCCCAGGCCGAGGTCCGGCAGCCCCAGCCATTCGCGCCAACCAATCACCACGGGTGGATCAAGGCCTGTTCGCGCGCTCACGGCACCCTCGCTGTCGTGCTCGCGAGTCTAGCCGGGATCGCAGGCGCGCTCACCAGCGGCACGGCTCGCCGGCACTGCACAGGGCGATCGATCCGCGGCGCATCGGATCAATCCTCGAATCCATTGCCGAACAGCACCCCGATCTGCGCGGAGTTGAACCGCAGCACGCGGTCGCGATTGATCTCCGCCAGGTACAGCTCGCCCGCTTCGTCTTCGCCGAAGGAGGTGTATTGAAGGTCGGAACCATCGCTCCACTCGCTCGCCGTCCACGCGCCGCCAACGAAGGTCGCAAAGCGGATCCGGCCGCTGCAGTAGTCGGCGAACACGTAGGTGCCCTCGAATCCCGCAATTCCGCCGCGATAGCGGTACCCGCCGGTGATGGAAGCACAGGGGCCACCATTGGCCGCGTGGGTGTAGGTCAGGATCGGCGCGGTGCTGCCCGCACAGCTGCCCAGCGTTCCCTCACAGGCGATCCAGCCGAAATCCAGACCGCCGGCAGACGAAGCGGGCGAAAGGTCGACCTCTTCCATCGCGCTTTCGCCGACATCGCCGATGAACATCTGTCCGCTCGACCGATCGAAGCTGAAGCGGAACGGGTTGCGCAGCCCGTAGTGGAATATCTCGTCGCAGCGACCCGCGCCGCCGGCGCTGCCCGCGAACGGATTGGCGGCGGGGATCGCATAGTTCGCAGCACCGTTGGCGGCGGCGGCGCACAGCTCATTGCTGCCCGCTGCAGTGCTGTTGTCGACGTCGATGCGCAGGATCTTGCCCTGCAACGCGCGCGAATCCGGATTGCCATTGCTGCCGAGGAACGCACTGCTGCTCGCGCAGGGACTGCCAGCGCCGACGATCTGCGCGGGGGCCAGTGTCTGGCTGCGTGCACAAGCCTGTGCGCCACCGTCGCCACGCGAGATGTACAAAAAACCGTCGGGCCCGAAATGGATGTCGCCACCGATGTGGAAATCCTCGTCCTGGGCGATGCGTATGACGACCTGCACGCTGCCGGGGTCGGCCAGATTGGGGTTGCCCACCGACGCGAGGTAGCGCGCGACCGTGGTGCCGCCCTGGCCGTCCTTGTAGCTGACGTAGAAGCGCCGGTTGCCCGCATGGGCCGGGTGGAAGGCCATGCCCAGGAATCCACCCTCGCCGGCCTGCGAGATGCCATGCGGTGGTGGGCTGGCCGCGAGATCCAGGAACGGTGTGCCGAGCGCACTGCCCTGGCCGGGCAATCGCACCCAGATGCGACCGTCGCGGCCACCGACGAACAGGCGATTGCTGCCGTCGCCCGCGTGGTGCACGGTGATCGGCTGCGGCACTCCGGTCACCGCGACGAGCAGCGCGAGATCTGCCGGTGGCGCGCCGACTGCGAGTGCGGCGAAACCAAGCAGCGCCAATGCGATCAGTCCGGTCTTGCAGGGCATGGTCGTGACTCCAGCGCAGTGGGCGCAAGCGCGCTCATGCACGCCATGCCCGATCATGGTACGCGGATGCGCACTTGGACGACTGTTGGCGATCGCACGCGCCGACCCGGCGAGCGCAGTCCCTGGCTCAGGGACAGTCGACGCCGTCGGCCACGCCGGCCCTCGGCCGTCCTTGGCCATATCATGATACCCTCGTCCCACACGGACTCCATAGTAGCGATGGAAGCCGCGAGGGCTACGCGTTGGGCCGGAGAAGGCGAAGAGACATTTTGAAACCGCGCTCCGATTGAACGAGGGAAAGTTCCTGATGACGCAGTTCTACTATGCAAAATCGTATGCAACCCAAACGTTAAACGAGGCACTCTTTGAAGAACTGCTGAATCAAGTCGAGAATGCGTCGTTGGACATTCTGCCGAAGTTCCGTCTCGGCAA
>JANOEA010000111.1:0-10920 GCA_031412975.1 Pseudomonadota bacterium
AACCCCTGGACGACCGAGAAGCGCAGGGGACCGGCGCGCAGGATGCGCGACGGCGGCGACCCGGGGTGTGTTTCTCTTGCTTACTTCTCTTTGCACAAGCAAAGAGAAGTAAGGCGGGCCGCGGCAGCGGCACGAAACCGCCTTGTCGCTTGCCTAGGAAAATGAGCGGTCGGCTCTAAAAAACCAGAACACAGCAAAGCACGCGACAACGCGGCATGCGAAAGAAAAACTACCCCCCCACTCCCAACCTCTCCCCCCGATAACTCCCATCCGCAATCCGCCCCACCCACGTCTGGTTGGCAAGATACCAATCCACGGTACGTGCCAGACCCGACTCGAAAGTCTCCAACGGCCGCCACCCCAACTCGCGCTTGATCTTGCTCGCATCGATCGCATAGCGGCGATCATGCCCGGGGCGATCCTTGACGTAGGTGATCAGCGATTCGCGGCTGGCACCGGCGGTTAGCGGCTGGCGTTCGTCGACGAGTTTGAGGATGGTGCGCACGACGTGGATGTTCTCTCGCTCGGCGTCGCCGCCGATGTTGTAGACCTCGCCGGGGCGGCCCAACGCGAGCACGCGCTGGATCGCGCGGCAGTGGTCGAGCACGTACATCCAGTCGCGCACGTTGCGGCCATCGCCGTAGACCGGCAGCGGTTCACCCGTGAGCGCCTTCTGGATCATCAGCGGCACCAGCTTCTCGGGAAACTGGAACGGGCCGTAGTTGTTGGAGCAGTTGGTGGTGAGCGTCGGCAGCCCGTAGGTGTGGTGGAACGCGCGCACGAGGTGATCGGAGGCTGCCTTCGACGCTGAATACGGCGAGTTCGGGGCGTAGGCGGTTTCTTCGGTGAAGCGGCCGACCGGGCCCAGCGAGCCGTACACCTCGTCGGTCGATACATGCAGGAACCGGAACCCGTCCTGCTCGCCGAGCGGCAGGCCGCGCCAGTGGTCGAGCGCGCACTGCAGCAGGCTCAGGGTCCCGATCACGTTGGTCTGCACGAAGGCCGCCGGGCCGTCGATCGAGCGGTCGACGTGGCTCTCGGCGGCGAAGTTCACGACCGCTGCGGGGCGATACTCGGCCAGCAGGTGGCGGACCAGCGCCTGCGCGCCGATGTCGCCGTGCACGAACACATGCTCGGGGCGCGAGCGCAAGGATTCCAGCGTGTCGAGGTTGCCCGCATAGGTCAGCGCGTCGAGGTTGACCACGCGCCAACCGCCCTGTTCGAGCAGGTCGAGCACGAAGTTGCCGCCGATGAAGCCCGCACCGCCAGTGACCAGGATGGTTTTCATGGCGGCGATTATTGCGGCAACGCCGGGATCGCGTCACCTGTGCGGTCCCGCTGCGCGGCCGTTCGATCAGAACGGAATATCGTCGTCCTCGAACGAGTCGCCGCCGCCCTTGCTCGCGGGCGGTGCATCCGATTGCGGACGCTGCGGGCCACGCGGTGCACGATCGCCGCCGCCGGTCGAGCGCGGTGCGCCCATCTCGCCGCCGCGTTCGGCACCACCACCACCGGGGCCGCCGAGCATCTGCATCTCGTTGGCGATGATATCGGTGGAGTAGCGTTCGACGCCCTCCTTGTCGGTGTACTTGTCGGTGCGCAGGCCGCCCTCGACGTACACCTGGCGGCCTTTCTTCAGGTACTCGCCGGCGATCTCGGCCAGCTTGCCGAAGAACACCACCCGGTGCCATTCGGTGCGTTCCTGCTTCTGGCCGGTCTGCTTGTCGGTCCACGCCTCGTTGGTGGCGATGCGGATCTTGGTGATCGCGCCGCCGCCTGCGGTGAAGCGGGTTTCGGGGTCGGCACCGAGGGTACCGACGAGGATGACTTTGTTGACGCCTCGTGACATGGCGCGCTGCTTCCTGGGCTGGTGACGGGAATGTTGGCGTGAGCCTCGGGACCTGGAATCCTGGGCTCCCGTGGTTCCCATTCAATCCCGGCCGGAGCCACTTCGATAGCGGCAAATCGCCCGGGATCGTGTAGGAAAACGGCTCGTCCAGCGGTCCTGCAAGTGATCTTGGAGGTTAGCACGGGCCCCGCCCACCCGTCGGCGGCCTTGTGTACGCCGCCACTGCACGCGCCCGGCCTATAATCGGCGGGTCGTCCGCCATCGCCGAGTTCCGCGTGATCCAGCTCTCCCCCGCTGTCCAGCCTGCCGAACCGCTGCTGCCGAGCTTCGCCGAGGCGATGGCGCTGGCCAAACCGGAGATGCTCCGGGTCGATGCGCTGATCCGGCGTCGACTGGCCTCCGACGTGTTGCTGGTCAACCAGGTCGCCGAGCACATCGTCGCCGGTGGCGGCAAGCGCCTGCGCCCGATGCTGGTGCTGCTGGCCGCGCGCGCGGCGGGCTATCGCGGCGAGGACCACGTGCAGGCCGCCGCGATCATCGAGTTCATCCACACCGCGACCCTGCTGCACGACGACGTGGTCGACGAGTCCGACCAGCGCCGCGGGCGCTCCACGGCGAACAGCATCTGGGGCAATTCGGCCAGCATCCTGGTCGGCGATTTCCTGTACTCGCGCGCGTTCCAGCTGATGGTCGAACTCGACCGCATGCGCATCATGCAGGTGATGGCCGACACCACCAATTCGATCGCCGAGGGCGAGGTGCTGCAGTTGATGCACCTGAACAACCCCGACACCGACGAAGCGGCCTACCTGCGCGTGATCGAGCGCAAGACCGCAGTGCTGTTCGGCGCCGCCGCGC
Organism: Pseudomonadota bacterium; assembly: GCA_031412975.1. Lineage (GTDB taxonomy): Bacteria > Pseudomonadota > Gammaproteobacteria > Xanthomonadales > Ahniellaceae > UBA4656. Next base: position 2,708 of record JANOEA010000111.1, read on the forward strand.
GCCTCGGTGCGATCCTCGCGGGACTGCCGCGCGAGCAGGAGGACGCCCTCGCGGCCTTCGGGCTCGACCTCGGCTATGCGTTCCAGATCGCCGACGACGTGCTCGACTACGTGGCCGATGCGCAGACCCTGGGCAAGAACCTCGGCGACGATCTGGCCGAAGGCAAGGCCACCTTGCCGGTAATCCACGCGATGGCACATGCAGCACCCGAGGTGCGTGGGCGGATCCGCAGCGCGATCGAGGCCGGCGACGTGGACTCGCTGCCGGTGATCGCGGCTGCGATCAAGGCGGCAGGCTCCGTCGACTATGCGCGCGCGCGCGCGAATGAGTACGCGACCCGCGCAGAACTCGCGCTGCGCCGTCTGCCGTCATCGGCACAGGCCGATGCGCTGATCGCGATCACCCGCTACGCGATCGACCGCGACCACTGAGATCCCCGCTACTGCGATCCGCCCGGTGCCGCGAGCATCCGGGCGGACGGTCAGCAGTGCGCTCAGCGCGCCGAGAAGCCCTCGGCGAGGAAATCGTCCATCAGCCGGAATCCACGCCGCGCGCTGCGCTCGTGGTAGGTGCAGCCCGGCGAGTTCGCATCGGGCTCGGCGAAGCAGTGCACGGCGCCCGCGTAATTGACGAACTGCCAGTCGGCACCCGCGTCGGTCATCTCCTTCTGGAAGCTGGCGATCTGCTCTGCCGGAACGTAGGTATCGTCGGCGCCATTGAGCACCAGCACGCTGGCCTTGAGCGCGTCCTTGGCGGCCGGCAGGTCGGTCGACAGATTGCCGTGGAAGCTGACCACGCCGGCCAGATCCGCGCCGTCGCGCGCCATCTCCAGCACGGTCGCGCCGCCGAAACAGAATCCGATCGCGCCCAGGCGGGTGATATCCAGCGGTGCGCTGTCGGCCTGCGCCTTGAGCTGGGCCAGCGCCGCAGCCGCGCGTGCGCGCAACGTCGCGCGATCCGAGTACATCGCGGTCGCGGCCTTGCCGGCGTCCTGCGCATTGGCCGGGCGCAAATCCTTGCCGTACACGTCGGCTACCAGGATCACGTACTTGCTGCCGGCGATCTGCTTCGCCTTGGCAATCGCCGATTCACCGGCGCCCATCCAGTTCGGCACCAGCACCAGCCCGGGCCGCGCGGTGGCCACGCTGTCGTCATAGACCAGGGTCGAGCTGACCACGGTCTCGCCCACGGTGTACTCGAGGGTCTTTTCGACGATCGCCGCCTGCGCGACGCCGCTGGCAAGCACCAAAGAGAGGGTCAACAGACTGCGCATGGCGGCACCTTGGCGGGTTGGGGAAGCGGCGCAGAGTTTACTGCGGGCAGGTGAAGGACATATCGGGGCGCCGGTTGCGCGGTCCCGCTTGCGTGGGCGCGCGTGCATTGACTACGCTCGGCCGACCCCAACGGAGCCACCGCATGACCCGCACCCGCCTGTTGTCCGCCCTCGCCCTCGCCGCGCTGCTCGGCGCATCCGCTGCCAACGCCGCCGATCCCGAGCGCGCGATCCACTACCGCCAGAATGTGTTCGGCCTGGTCGGCTGGAACTTCAGCGCGATGGGCGAGATGGTGCGCGACAAGCGCCCGTGGGATGCCGCCGAATTCAGCAACCGCGCCGAGCGAGTGGCACAACTGTCGAAGATGACCGACGAGGGTTTTCCGCCGGGCTCGGCAACCGGTGCGATGACCGAGGCGAAGCCGTCGATCTGGGACAACCTCGCCGACTTCAACGCCAAGATGGACGATTTCCGTCGCGAAGCCGATGCGCTGGCCAGCATCGCAAAGGGCGGCGACGCCGACGCGATGAAGGCACAGTTCGCCAAGACCGGCGGCGCCTGCAAGGCCTGCCACGACGAATACAAGGCGGACTGAACCGCGCCAACAATGCCGGAGGTCGGCGCATTCGCGCGCCGGCATCACGTTGCGGGCGATCAGGCCGGACCGTAGGTCGCCACCGCCCACACGATCGCGGCACATACCGCCATCACCAATGCAGCGCGACCCAGACCCGCAAATTGCAGCTGCGGCGGCTCGGGCAGCGCCTTGCTGCCGGTGAACATCGCGCGGGTCAGGTGCTCGCGCTTGAACAGTGCGTGCCAGGCGACGGCGAGCAGGTGCACGCCGATCATGATCACCAGCGCATCGGTCAAATCCTTGTGCCAGCCGGTCATCGCCGCTGCGGTGTCGAGCGATACCCGCTCGGCGAGCGGCCCGAACAGCGAGATGTCGTCGGTCGAGAACAATCCGGTCAGCGACTGCGCCAACAGCAGCGCGAGCAGCACCAGCACCGACCAACCGCCCAGCGGATTGTGCCCGGCGAAGGTCTCGGGCTGGCGCGCGAACACATGCGGCAGATAGCTCGCCACCGCCTCCGGCCCGCGCACGAAGCTCGAAAAGCGCGCGCTCTGGCTGCCGACAAAGCCCCAGATGATGCGAAACAGCACCAGCGCGAGCACCGCATAGCCGAGCCGGAAATGCCAGTCCATCGACAGCAGGCTCCACTCGGCGCTGCACCACTGCGCCAGCACGATGACGACGATCCCCCAGTGGAACAGCCGGGTCGGCACATCCCAGACCCGATGACGCTGTGTGCTCATGCTCCCAGTCCTTCGATACCGCAGCTGCGTTCTGGGTCGAAGCCGGCCAGCGCCGCGAAGCGCCGGCCGCGCTCGATGTAATCGCGGAACTCGCCGAAGCTCGGCGCGCCCGGGGACAGCAGCACCACGCCACCGGGCGGGACCACCGCAGTCGCCAGCGCGACGGCATGCTCGAGGTCGTGCGCGGCGACCAACCGCGCACGCAAGTCCTCGTGCATCGCGAGCGTCTGCGCGATGCGCGGGCCGGCAGCACCCATGGTCACGATCCGCAACGGCGGCTGACGGGCGATCGCGCTGGCGAACTCGTCCCACGGCACGCACCGATCGTGGCCACCGAGCAGCAGTACGAGATCGCGGCCGCGATGGTGCGCGAGCGCGGCGAGCGTCGCATGCGGAGTGGTCGCGATCGAATCGTCCACCCACTCGATGCCGCCGCGTACGCCGAGCGACTGCAGCCGGTGCGGCAGCGCGCGAAAGCTGCAGATCGACGGCGCCAATGCGATCGCGTCCTCACCAGCGGCAGCGACCGCAGTCAGCGCAGCGCACAGGTTCAGCGCATTGTGCAGGCCGGGCAGCGGCAGTTCCGCCAGCGCCATCACGCGCTGCTGCGCATGCATGATCGCTTCGCCCGCGACGTGGAAGCCACGCTGATCGCCGAACCACTGCAGGCCCGAAGGCTGCAATGCACGGCTCGGCCATTCCTGCAGCGCGTTGAGCACGCAGGTGCGCGGACGGCGCGCGTCGCTGCCGAGCAGGCGCAACTTGTCGCGGTAGTAGGTCTCGACGCTGCCATGCCAGTCGAGGTGTTCCGGATACAGGTTCAGCAGCACCGCGATTTCCGGCACCGCGTCCATGTCGGTGGTCTGGAAGCTCGACAGCTCGAGCACCCACCAATCGGCGCTGGTGTGCGGTGGCAGCTCGAGCAGCGGCAGTCCGATGTTGCCGGCCAGCACCACGCGTCGCCCCGCCGCACGCAGCAGGTGCGCGATCATCGCGCTCGTGGTGCTCTTGCCCTTGGTGCCGGTGACGCCGATGGTGTGCGCCTGCGGATGCTCGGCGAACCACAGCGCGGTGGCCGACAGCAGCCGCACGCCGGCCTGCACCGCCTCCACCGCCGGGCTGCGGTATGGACTGATGCCCGGCGACTTCAGCACCACGTCGAAGCCTCGCAGCAGCGCGGCATCGGCTTCGCCTGCGAACACCTCGGTTTCCGCATCGACGAATCCGGCCGCGACCGCGGCCTCGGCGGTCGGACAGATCAACGCCAGTCGCTTGCCGGGGAACCGATCGCGCAGCGCTCGCCATGCAGCGCGGCCCTCGCGGCCGGCGCCCCACACCGCGACGCGCGAATCGCGCAGTTCATCGAACCGCATCGAGCGCACCCCGCAGCCGATCGGGGATGCGGTGCTCGCCGTCGATTTCCAGCAACGGTTCCAGCTCGAGCTCGCGCGCATCGAGCGCGGGCAGGATGGTGCTGCGGAAGCGGGCGACGATCGCGTCTTCGCGCCATTCCGCGCGCGCGGCGAGTGCGGCCATCGCAGCGCGCGATTCGCGCGCCTCGCCCACGCATTCGAAGGGCTTGTGCGCATGCCATTCGAGCAGCGCATCGAAACCAGCGATCAGGTCCTGGTCATCGAGCAGGTTGCGGCCGAAGATCGCGGTCAGCTGCGGTTTGGGCACGAACGGCGCGAGGGCGAGGAACACGAAGTGGCATTTCGGGCACTGGCCGCACCAGCGCGCGGTGGGCCGCGCACCGACGATCTTGAAGTTGCGGTTGCAGCTGGAAAACACCTCGTGGTACTCGCCCAGACGGGCGAAGCGCCGGGTCACCGCGAGTTCCGACAGCGGCCGCAGCAGCGAGAAGTAGTCCAGGTTCGCCGCGACGTGGCTGTGCAGCCAGTCGCCGAACAACCGTTCGAAGGCGAAACCCTTGCTCCACTGGTGGTTCACCGCGTGCTCGCCGTCGTGCAACGTGGCGCTGGATGCGGAACGCTCGTTGGAGAACACGATGCTGTCGTAGCCGTACAGCAGTGCGGCCAGCACCAAGATCGCGGAGTTGATCGCGGTCACCGGCACGTGGCCGTTGAGTGCGCCCTTGCGGTTGAGCTCGAACAGCGCGGGCGAGACTTCACGGCGCAGGTTGAGCAGCGGCAGGCCGGTGCGTTCGGCGCACGCGCGGATCAGATCCGAGTTGCCGATCCACACCGCGGTCGCGGGTTCGCCGGCTGCGCGCAGCATCTCGACGCTGACCAGCGAATCCTTGCCGCCGCCGATCGGGACCAGTGCGCGGCGCGGGAGAACGAGGGTTGGTGCAAGATCGCTGCCCCCCATCCCCAGCCCTTCCCCCGCAGGGGGGGAAGGGAGTTGGTGTTGCGGCAAGTTCGGAGGTATCGGCTTTGCTCCCTTCCCCCCTGCTGTGGGTGAGGCGGGAAATTCCGCGGCACTGCCGCGGACCGCCGAACGCCCGCGCGAGTAGCGCGGGCCGGACGGAAGGGCTGGGGATGGGGGGCGCACACTTGCAGCACCATCCACTGGAAACGCAACCCGCCCGCGCAAATCGATCTTGTTCTGCCAAGCGAACTCCGCGAGCCCATGCTCGTACACCTGCTCGCACAAGAACGCAGTCCGCGCATCCAGCGGCCCATCCTCGACCACGATCTGCGGCGGCACCGCAGCCTTGTAGTAGCTCACGCCTGCGATCAGATGCAGCAAACGAAGCGCGGCCGCAAACGCGGGTGCGCGCGCAGGATCCAGTGCGGGCGCATCCGGAAACACCACCCGCTCGACGAACTCGACCTGCGCATCGAGCGCATACACCAGTTCGGCCGTCGCGGTCGCCGGATCGAAGCTCGAACGCACGAAGCGGAAACTCCGCGCCGCGCGGAAATCCGCGCCCGCGCTCACAGCACCACCTCGGGCGCGGGTTCGCGCAGGTTGTAGCGCGAGCTCATCACCGAACCATAGGCGCCGGTCTGCGCGATGAGCAGCACGTCACCCTCGCGCGGCAGCGGCAGGCGTCGATGGGTGCCCAGCACGTCGCCGCTTTCGCAGATCGGGCCGACCACCTCGCACACGGTGTCGGCCTGTTCGCCGAGCCGGCTCAGGTTCACGATTTGATGCCAGGCCTCGTAAAGCGCCGGTCGGATCAACGAATTCATTCCGGTATCCACGCCGACGTAGAAATACGCGTCCTTGCGTTTGACCTGGGTGACGGTGGCCAGCAGCACGCCGGCCTCGGCCACCAGGTAGCGGCCGGGCTCCATCCACAGGCGGTACTGCGGATACAGCGCCTTGACTTCGGCCAGATGGCGACCCACCGCCTCGATATCGAGCGGCTGTTCGTCGGCACGCGCCGGCACCCCGAGCCCGCCGCCGATGTTGATCCGCGCGCAGTCGGGAAATTGCTCGGCGAGGCTTGCCAGCTCGGCATAGGTCTCGCGGAAGTGCGCGGCATCCAGAACGCCGCTGCCCAGGTGCGCGTGGATGCCGGTGATGCGCAGTCCTGCCTCGCGCGCGAGGCGCCGGAACTCGCCGGTCTGTGCCAGCGACAGGCCGAACTTGGACGACGCACCGCCGGTGACCACCTTGTCGTGGTGCCCTGCCCCATGGCCCGGATCCAGGCGCAGGATCGCTTCCTGCCCCGCAAACAGCTGCGGCCAGTTTTCGAGCGGATGCAGGCTGTCGAGGGTCAGGCGAATGCCCTGCGCGAGCGCCTGTTCGTATTCGCCGCGCGGCGCGAAGTTCGGCGTGAACAGCAACTGCTCGAGCGGCAACTGCGGCAGCGCTGCGCGCACGGCGGCGATCTCGGCCGCCGACACGCACTCGATCCCGAAGCCCTCCGCGGCGACTGCCGCCAACACCGCCGGGTGCGCGTTGGCCTTCATCGCGTAGAACCATCGATCGACCGCGGGCATTGCCGCGCGCAGTCCGGCGGCGGCCGCACGCACCTGATCGATCGCCAGCACGTAGCGCGGCGATCCGCCGGCCGCGAGCGCGAGCAGATCGGTGCGCCGGGTGGCCCACCACGGCACCGGCCGCAGCCGCGACGCGGTCGATGCATACAGCGACTCCCAGCTCGGGCCGAAGCTGTGCTCGTCGTCGACGCGCATCGCCTCGGCCTTGATCAGCATGCCGTGCAGGCGCGGCACCAGCGCCGAGGCGATCGCCTCGTCGACCACGAAAGTGAGATTCAGGTCGTTGGATGACTGGGTGATCAGGCGCACCTGCTGCTGGCCGAACTCGGCCAGCAGCGGCGCCAGCCGATGCAGCAGCGAGCGCATGCCGCGACCGACCAGCGTCACCGCCGCACACGGCGCGATCACCTTGACCCGGCATACCAGCTCGAGGTCGCGGCACAGCGCGCCGAGCACATCGGTGGTGAGCAGGTTCTCGCTGGGATCGAGCGATACCGTGACATCGGTCTCGGCCGATCCGATCAGGTCGATCGACAGCCCGTGGCGGCGGAAGATGTCGAAGACATCGGCGAGGAAGCCCACCTGCTGCCACATGCCGACGGTTTCCATCGACACCAGGGTGATGCCGGTGCGCGCGCTGATCGCCTTGACGCTGGCCGGTCCGCGCGCATCGAGTGCGCGCACTTCGGTACCGGCCAGTTCGGGGCGGTTGGTGTCCTTGATCCACAGCGGCACGCCGGCCTCGCGCACTGGATTGAGACATCGGGGGTGCAGCACCTTGGCACCGGTGGTGGCGATCTCCTGTGCCTCCTGGTAGTCGAGCTGACGCAGCAGGCGCGCGCCGGGCACCTGGCGTGGATTGGCGCTGAACATGCCGGCTACGTCGGTCCAGATCTCGACCCGCTGTGCGCGCAGCAGCGCGCCGAAATAGCTCGCCGACGTGTCCGAGCCACCACGCCCGAGGATGCAGGTGCGCCCCTGCCGATCGCTGGCGATGAATCCCTGGGTGATCAACACCGGTGCGCGGCGCGCGAGCGCGACCTGCATGTCCGGATTCGGCGCGCATTCGCAGTTGACGCTGAGCCAGCTCGCCCATGGACTGGCATTGGGCAGCGGCTCGCTGCGCAGCCATTCGCGCGCGTCGAGCCATTCGGCATCGAGGCCGCAGCGCTCGAAGTAGTGCAGGCCGAGGCTCGACGACATCAGCTCGCCGAGTGCGAGCACTTCTGCCTGCCAGTCGAGCTGTGCGCCATCGCGGCGCGGGTCGGCACACAGTGCGGCCAGTCGCGCGAGCCACTCGTTGAGCAGCGGGGCACGCTCCAGTTCGAGGGTCTCGACGAAACGCAGGTGGCGATCGGCCAGCGCGGCAGCAGCGCCATCCAGCGGCTCGCCGCGCGATGCCGCGTCGATCAATGCCTGCAGCGCGTTGGTGACTCCCGACAATGCCGACACCACGACCACCACGCGCAGGCCTTCCGCGCGCCGCGCGCGCACCAGCGCGACGATGTTGTCCCAGCGTGCCTTGGTCGCCACCGAGGTGCCGCCGAACTTGAGGACCACGAAGCGCGGGGGGCCGAAACGCGGGGCATGCGGCAAGGGTGCGGCGGGCATCGGGACTCTGGGGCAATCGGTGCGAGGCTGCACACGATACCGAATCCGCACCCGTTCCGAGCAGTCGTCGCGCGGATGCCCGCAGATCGCCCGC
>JANOEA010000112.1:0-10747 GCA_031412975.1 Pseudomonadota bacterium
CGAATTGTTCGACCTTGCCTGAGGAACTCCGATGCCGAACCCGTTGACTGCAATGTTCCTGGACCGCCTGCGCAGTCTGCGCTTTCCGGTCCTTGCCCTGGTCACCGGCGTGCTGTTCCTGCTCACGCTGGTGATACCCGACCCGATTCCGTTCGTCGACGAGTTGCTGCTGGGTTTGATGACGCTGCTGTTCGCGAACTGGAAGCAGCGCCGCAACGTCACCACAGACCCGGGCTGAGACGCCGGGGCGGCGGACTTCAGCGCGGCCGCTCGCCGCGCGCGATCCCGATCAGTCGCGGTATCAGCTCGGCCACCGCGACCATCGCGAAGCCCGCGGTCAGGTGCATCGCGGCGCCGAAGCCGCCGGCGCAATCGAGGCGCGCGGCATCCTGCATGTCCTGCGGTTTGATGCAGGCGGTGCTGCCGTCGGCCTGCGGATAGCGGGGCTGCTCGGTGGTGAAAACGGCCGCCACGCCGAAGTAGCGGTCCGGATTGCGGGTCCAGCCGTATTCATCGCGCAGGTGCCGGCGCACCATCGCGAGCAACAGATCCTTCTCGGTCTTGGCCAGGTCGCGCACCCGGATCAGGCGTGGATCGGTACGGCCGCCCGCGGCGCCAATCGTGAGCACGGGCAGCTTGTTGCGGCGACACCAGTAGATCGCCTCGACCTTGACCCGGAACGCATCACACGCATCGAGCACGTAATCGTAGCCGCGACCGAGCAGCTCAGCGCAGTTCGAGGGGGTCAGGAAATCCGCGATCGGTTGCACCTCGATCCGTGGGTTGATCGCACGCAGCCGCTCGGCCATCGCATCGACTTTGGCGCGGCCGTACTGGCCATCGAGCGCGATCACCTGCCGATTGGTGTTCGAGATGCACACCTCGTCGGCATCGATCAGGGTGAGCCGCCCTACGCCGCTGCGCGCGAGCGCCTCGGCGGCCCACGACCCGACCCCGCCGATCCCGATTACGCACACGTGCGCGCGCGCGAGGATCGCGAGCGTGCCCGCGCCGTACAAACGATCGATTCCGGCGAAGCGCTCGTGCTGCCCGTCGAGCTGCGCCATCAGGACTGCATCACCTGCGGCACCACCCAGTTGACGATCTGCTGTGCGCCCATCGCGCCGCTGTGGCGCGCGAGCTCGCGCCCGCCGCCGAACAGCGCAAGGGTCGGGATGCTCTGGATCTGGTACTGCCCGCCGATACCCGGGTGCGCCTCGACGTCGAGCTTGAGTACGCGGATGCGCGGCTCGAGCTTCTGCGCGGCCAGCTCCAGCTGCGGCGCCATCGAGCGGCACGGCGCGCACCACGGCGCCCAGAAGTCGACCAGTACGGGCAGATCGGTATTGGCGAGCATGCGCTCGAAGCCCGCGGCATCCACCGGTACCGCGCGGCCCTCGAACAGCGGCTTGTGGCAATTACCGCACTGCGGCTGCTGGTCGACTTTTTCCGGCGGCACGCGGTTGGTCGAAAGGCAATGCGGGCAGACCAGGTGGATGCTCATGCGGGGCTCCGGGCAAGACGCGAAGTGGACGAGATTCCGGCATGTTCGAGCATGCCGATCCGAATGACCAGCGCCCATGCCGCGGCATGGGGCGGGCCGACCTGCACGGTCCCGCTGCGCTCAGGCGCGCGTATTGGCGCGCAGCACCGCGCCCGCGAGCGCGCTGCCGCTGAGCCACGCGTCCTCGATCCGCGCACCGTGCAGCCAGTCCCCGGCGACACCGATGCGCTGCTCGTCGTCCCAGGCGTAGCCGCTCTCGTTGCCGGCGACAGCACGGTCGGCGAATGCATACAGCCAGCGGTGGGCGACCGCGGTCGCCACCAGCGGGCCGATGTCGCCGAGCGTGTTCGCCGCGGCGTCGATCAGCAGCGCACATACTGTCTCTGGCGCGGTTTCCAGATGCGCTCGCGACCACTCGGCGCTCGCCTGCAGCAGCCAGTGCAGGCCCGAGGCTGAGCGGCCGGGCTTGCTGTCGTCGCGCGCGATCCACGCCAGCGGCCCGCCATCGACACGTGCCGCGTCGAATGCCTGCTGCAGCGGCACGGCCAGCCGCAGCATCACGCTCCAGCACGGCTGCATCGCCGCCGATTGCGCGAGTTGCTGCAGATCGGGGCTTGCGGCCAGCAGCGGCGCTGCCTGCGCCGGCGGCACCGCCAACAACACCACGTCATGCTCACCGACCAGCGCTTGCTGTTCGTCGAACAACTGCCATCCTGTGTTGATGCGGGCCAAGCCGGCGATCCGCACCCCGCAGCGCAGCGTTATCTCATCCAGCGCATCGCGCGCCAGTACAGTCATCGTGGGCACGCCGACCAGCCAGCGAGGCTCGACAAGCGGAGGCATTACGGGATCGGCATCCCGACCCACGATGCGCGGCCGCCACTCGGCAAGCAGTCCGCGCGCGAGCCAGTCGTCGGCCACCCGCACGAAGCGCGGATCGCGCGCCTGGAAGTACTGCGCTCCGTGGTCCCACTGCGCAGCATCGATTCGACGCGTCGCCATCCGGCCGCCGACGCCGCGCGACTTTTCGTACACCACGACCGCGTGGCCCTGATCGTGCAGCGCGCGGGCGGCACTCGCACCGGCCAAACCGGCACCGATCACGCCGATCCGCAGGCGCGCCGCGCCGGCAGGACGATCGACGATGCGTCGATAGGCGGGCAGGTCGAGCCGTCGCGCATGGCTTTGCGGATCGCGCGGCCGCAGCGTGCCGAACACCGGAAGCGCCGGGGTGAACGGGCGGTCGAACAGCCCCAGGCACCAGAGCAGCCCGCCGTAGGACGCGGGATCGTTGCCATCGAGCGCGAAGCGATGGTTGAGATCCACCAGCGCATCCAGTGCGGCCTGCGGATCCGGGCGCCAGCCCACGATCGCCTTGCCCCAGGTCATGCGCAGGTTGTTGTGCAGCTCCCCATGCTGGCGCAGCGAGTCCTGCGCTGCATTCCACAAGGCGCTGTGGGTGGCCGAGCGCGCGAGCTGCACCGGCGTGTACTCCTGCTCGCGCGGATCGGCTCGATGCTCGTCGAGGGTCTGCCGCGCCCAGTCCGGCAGCGCGCGCAGGCGCTCCGGATGCGGCGTGTGGAAGCACCAGTGAAAGGCCAGTTCGCGCCAGGTCAGCAACTCATCGATGAACTTGTTCGCGCCCGCGCCGCCCACCGCCTGCGCCTCGCGCGCGATGCGCCATGGCGATACGTGCCCATGGTGCAGGTAGGGCGACATCCGCGACACTCCGCGCGGCCACGCGACCGCCGCGTCATTGCGCAGCGCCGCGTAACCGGCCAGGCCCTGGGCCTTGAAGGATTCCCAGCGCGCGTAGCCCGCGTGGCTGCCTCCCGGCGTGTGCTGGACCGGGCCGATCGCATGCTCGATCGCACAGCCGGCGATCGCGGCATCGAGGTCAGCGTCGAGGTCGAACGGCGCGAACCCCGGATCGACGCTGGCTGTCGGCAATGTCTGCGCGGTGTCGACTTCAGGCCATGCATGCGCGAGCTGCTCCGCCCACCGCCGCTGCATCGCTGTGCGAAAGGCGAAGGCGCGCAGCGGCGCGCTCGGGCTCGCGCACATCGGGGCGATGCAGCTGGCATCCACCGCGACCACGGCGCAGCGGGCCCTGCGCGCCCACGTCGCGGTCCAGGCTGGGAACGGCGGCGCCGGGTAGTCCTCGCAGACCAGCAGTGCTGCCCGTTCGATCAATTGCGCCAGCGGACTGGGCTGGTCATCGCGCTGTGGCAACCAGAACACGTGGGTCAGGCCGCGTGCTGCGAGCTCACGCCGCGCGTCGCGCGCGCCCTCGAGGATGAATCGATGCTGCCGATCGCTGTTGTAGCGATGGCGGCCGCCAAGGCCCTGATATACCAGCAGCGGCTTGCCGAGGCGCCGGGCGCTCAGGATCGCGACGTCGAGCGCGGCGTTCTGATGGCCGCGCACCGCATGGTGCATCCAGTACACGACGAATTCCGCGTCTGCATCGGTCTCGCGCGGATTGAGCCTGCGGCTGCGCTCGCGCAGATGTGCGGGGAGTGCTTCGATCGGGTCCATGGCGCAATTCAAGCAGCACACAGGTGATGGATGTATCTGCGCTGAATTCGGTACCCCTGATTCGCCGCAATCGGCCACCCGGTGCTTACCGATTCACCCCGCGTGCGGCATGCTACCCGGATGAGCGTGTGGATTACCCTGCTGATGGCCCCGATTGCCGCGGCGGCCGTCGACATTCCGCCCCCCGCAGAGGTGCCACCGCCTGCGAGTCCCGCGCCCGTGGCGACGGCAGCGCCGGAGACCGCGGCACCCAGCGGCGAGCCCGGCGTGATCGACCTCGAGATCACGGGTATCGAGGCCGACCAGCGGCGGGCGGTGCTCGCCGCGCTCGACATCGCGCGCTACCAGACCCGCAAGACCATCGGCAGCGCGCGACTCGAACGCCTGCTGCGGGAAGCGCCGGAACAGATCCGGTTCGCGTTGGAAGTATTCGGCTACTACGATGCGCAAGCCCGGGTCGAGCGCACGCCGCTGCCGGATCGACGCCATCGGGTCACCATCGCGATCGAGCGCGGCGAACCGGTGCGCATCACCGCAGTCGATGTCCGCATCGAAGGCCCTGCTGCCTCCGAACCCTTGCTGATCCGTCAGCTGGAGCAGTTCGAACCTGCCAAAGGGGCCGTGCTCGATCACCGCGCCTACGAACAGGGCAAGGCGGCCATCGACCGCACGCTGCAGCGCCTCGGCTACTTCGACGCGCGCCTGCTCGATCGCCGCGTCGAGGTGCATCGTGGCGAGCGCCGCGCGAGCATCGATCTGCGCTGGGAATCCGGGCAGCGCTATCACTTCGGTCCGACCAGCTTCGAGGGCGCGCAGTTTCCGCAACCGTTCATGCAGCGATTCATCCCCTGGGACGAGGGCGCGCCCTACGAACAGCAGAAGATCGAAGACCTGCAGCAGCGGCTGGCGGCGGCAGGATTTTTCGGCAGCATCGAAATCGAACCGCAGGTCGAGGCGCGCGCCGATGGCCTGGTGCCGGTACGCATCGTGGTCGAACCGGCCGCCCGGACCGCGTGGTCGGTCGGTGCCTACTACGAGACCAACTACGGGGCCGGTGCGCGCTTTGGCGTGGACCGACGCTGGGTCAACGATCGCGGCCACAGCGCACGCGGTGAGCTCGAGTATGCACAGTCGTTGCAGGCGCTGACGACCGAATATCGCATCCCGCATACCAGCGTGCAGGGCGCGGTGTGGCTGGTCGGCGCCAGCGCGCGCAACGAGGACTCCGACACCGTGCAGTCCCGCAGTGCGCTGCTGCGCGCCGGTGTACTCGGCACCTGGAACGACTGGACGGGGTTGGCCTCGGCGAACGCGCTGCGCGGGAGTTTCCGGGTCGGCTCGCGTGAGGTGTCGATGGATCGCAGCAACGCGACCGTGGTGTACCCGGAACTGAGCTTCAGTCGGGTGTTCGCGCGCGACCGGATCAGGCCGACGCGCGGCGGCTCGCTGCGGGTGATGACGCGCGCCGCATCGGAAAGCCTGGCCTCCGATCTGGACCTGCTGCAGCTGCGCGTCGAGGGCCGCTACGTGCTGCCGGCCGGTGAAGGCGCACGCCTGCTCGGGCGTGCGGAGTTGGGCTGGACCGATACCAACCGCTTCGAGTTGCTGCCGCCGGAGCTGCGCTTCTTCGCCGGCGGCGATGGCAGCGTGCGCGGCTACGCATGGCAGGATCTCGGCCCCGTGGACGACGCTGGTGAACCGATCGGCGGCAGCAACGTGGCGACCTTCTCGCTCGAATACGAACGCAACTTCCGACCCGCCTGGAGCTGGGCGGTGTTCGTCGACGGCGGCAACGTGTTCGAGGGCTCCGATTTCGAGCCCGCGTACGGCGTCGGCGGCGGCGTGCGCTGGTCCTCGCCGATCGGACCGATCCGGCTCGACCTCGCGCATGGCTTCGACAACGACGATGCCAGCGTCACTTTGCACTTCTCCGCGGGGCCCGACCTGTGATGCGGCGCCTGCTGATCGGCTTGATCGTGCTCGTCGCACTGCTCGGCGCGTTGGTCGTATGGCTGCTCGGCACCACGCACGGCGCACAGACCGTGCTGGATCGGATCTCGGGCCGGGTGGAGGGCCTGCAGATCGGCAGCGTCGAGCGCAATGTGTTCGGTGGTCTGACGCTCGGCGAACTGAGTTGGCGCAACGAGACGACCGAGGTCAGCATCCGCAAGGCGACCGTCGACCTGTCGATCTGGAATACGGCCACCGGCACGCCACATTTGAACGCGGTGGCGGTCGAAGGCCTGCAGGTGATCCACCGAGCGGCACCCGACAGCGGGCCGGGCAACCCGCTCGCTCTGCCTGCACTGCGCATCGACGCGCTGGACGTACGCGAGGCGCTGATCGATATCGATGGCACCCAGGTGCTGCTGGATCGCGCGCAGGGCGCGCTGCGCATCGGCGCCTCGCGGATCGACATCACCGGACTGCAGTTGGTTGGACCACAACTCAGCGCGAGCGGCGACGTGCTGCTCGATCTGGCGACCGTGCAGCCGCTGCGCAGCGGCAAGCTGGCCGTGCGCCACGTGACCACGGACGGCACGGTCTGGGACGGCACGCTGGATGCGCGCAGCCCGTCCGCCGACGCGAGCACGCTGACGCTCGCGCTGCTCGCACCACTGCAGGCGACCGTCACCGGCAGCCTCGCGCATGATCTTGCAGCGCTGGACCTGCGACTGCAGGTGCCGGCACAGGATGGAGCGGTGCTCGGCATCGATGGCGACGTAGCGGCCGATCTGCGCGTGCAGGGCGCTGCCGATGTGTGGCTGCCCACCGGTTCATTGAGCGTCGGCGCCGAGTCCGCCGAGATCGTCGCCGGCAGCGTGCGGCATGCGGCCGGTTCCCTGGGCATCGATGGGCTGCGGGTGGTGTTGCGCGATCGTGGCGAGCTGCTGCTCAGCGGCAACGTGCCGCTGGACGACCGCCAGGTGTGGTCGCTGCGCGCGCAGACCGAGTCGCTGATCGTGCCGCGCGGCGGCCCCGATCCGTTGACCGTGAGCGGCAGCGTGGGTGTCGATGGTGCGCGCGGATTGCCGGTGTTCACGCCCGATCTGCGCTTGAGCACGCCGGGCCTGCCCACGGGCAGGCTCGGCGGGCAATTCACCTATGCCGACGCAGGCCTCACGGCGACCGGCCTGCTGCTCGACCTCGGTCGCGGTACCGCCACCATCGATGGTCGACTCTCGTTCGCCGAACCGGCCGCGCTGTCGCTACGACTGTCAGCACTGGATCCCTCGCTGTTCGCGCCCGAGTGGCCGGGTGCCATCGACGGCCGCCTCGATTGGAACGGCGCGTGGACTGCGGATGGCGCGACCGGCACGCTGGAAGTATCAAGGGTGTCCGGCAGCATGCGCGGCAGACCACTCGCGGGCGGCGGCTCGATGGTGGTCGACAAGACCACGGTCAGCACGGGCCAACTCGCGCTCGATTCCGGCAGCGCCCGCTTGCGCGCGTCTGCCGCCAATGGCGGTCGCACGCTCGATGTGTCGCTCATTGCACCCGACCTCGCCGATCTGGCTCCGCAATTCGGCGGCAGCCTCGATCTGGTCTGGCAGCGTGCCGACAGTGATCGCATCGACGCGCGTGGCGCCGCACTGCGCTATCAAGACCTGCAGATCGAAGCGCTCGAGATCGCTGCGACCCGCGGCACCGGCAACGATCCCGCCGCGACTGCGCGGATCGCAGCGCAGGGCGTCGGCTTCGGGACCAATGCGCTCGACAACGTGACGCTCGACCTGCAAGGACGCCAGAGCCGGTTCACGCTGCAACTCGCGGCACGCAGCGAGCAGCAGCGGATCGACCTCGGGTTCGAAGGCGGCTTGGACGCGAAAGGCTGGCGCGGTCGCCTGGTGTCGCTGGAAGGAATCGCGGCTGATGTCGCGCTGCGCCTGCGCGAGCCGGCTGCATTCAGTGCCGACCGCGCCCGCTTCGAAATGGACCAGGCCTGCCTCACCGCGAACACCGGATCGCTGTGCATCTCGGCGCGGCACGCCGCCGGCGAAGGCGCGCTCGACGCGCAGCTCGAGGGCCTGTCGCTCGCCACGATCGCCGCACTGCTGCCGATTGCCGACATGCCGCAGCTCGAAGGCCTCGTCGAAGGCAGCGCGAAGCTGGCATGGCGCGATGGCCAGCCCACCGATGGCTCCATCGACATCCGTTCGCCGCGCGGACTGGTCCTGCTTCCGGATCGCCCCGATCTCGACCTCGGCTATCGCGAGCTGTCGATCGTGGGGCAATGGCAGGATGGCAGCGGTTCGCTCACCGGCGGCGCCGATCTGATTCCGGATGGGCGGATCGATGTCGAAGCGCAGCTCAGTCGCGACGCGGCAGGCGCCTTCGGTTACGACGCGACCATGGACGTGCTGCTGCGCCAGCTCGACGGCATCGAGGCCTTCACCACCCAGATCGCCGAACCGGAAGGCGAGGTCCGCGGGCAGCTGCGCCTGCGCGGCGGCAACGTGCCGCGCAGCATCAGCGGCGCGCTCGCGCTGACCGAATTCACCGCACAGGTGCCGGAGCTGGCACTGCGCCTGCGCGAGGGCGTGTTCGTGCTGGCCGGCGTGCCGGGCAAGTTGATCGTGCGCGGATCGGCGATTTCCGGCGATGGCACCCTGGCGGTCGATGGACGCATCGATCTGAGCGATCCGCAGCCCGCGCTGCTGCGCATCACCGGCACCGATGTGCGGGTGGCGAACACGCCCACGCTGTCGGTAGTCGCCAGCCCCGATCTGACGCTGGCGCTGCGCGATGCGCGCTGGAATCTCGATGGCAGCATCGATATCCCGCGCGCGCGGATCGATGCCAGCAGGCTCGAGGCCGGGGTCAACCGCAGTCCGGATGTGGTGGTGGTCGATGCCGAGATTCCGCCCGATCCGCGCCGCCCGTGGCGCGCGCGGGTCCGGGTCACCCTTGGCAACGACGTCAGGCTGCAGGGATTCGGATTCGACGGCAGCCTGCAGGGTCGCCTCGACATCACCCAGCGACAGGGCGCGAGAGCGATCGCCAATGGCGAGATCACGTTGCAGGGACGCTACGACGCGTTCGGGCAACGGCTGACCATCAAGCGCGGCGGACTGCGCTTTGCCAACAGCCCGCTGGGCGAGCCGACCCTCGATCTGCGCGCCGAACGCAAGGTGCGCAACCAGACCGTCGCGCTGGTGGTGACCGGCAATGCAACGCGTCCTGACTCGCGGATCAGCGGCAGCGGCGGCATGACCGACAGCGAGGCGCTGTCCCTGCTGGTGACCGGGCGCCCGCTCACCCGCGCCGACGCCGGCGACCGCGACGAGCTCTCCGATGCAGCAGTCGCACTCGGCACGGTCGGCAGCGACCTGCTCACGCGCGGTCTGCGCGGGCGACTGGGCCTGGACGAACTCGGGGTGTCGAACGACACCGAACTCGACGGCGAGGCCTTCACGCTCGGCAAGTACCTGTCGCCGCGCCTGTATGTCGGCTACGGCATCGGCCTGTTGACCCGCGGCGAGGTGTTCACCGTGCGCTACCTGCTATCCGAACGCATCGAACTGGAAGCCACTACCGGTTCCACCACGCGCGCTTCGATCAACTACCGGATCGAACGCTGAGGCCGCAGCGCGCGCTCAATCGAGTCGGCGCTCGAACAAGCCCAGATACAGCGCACGGTAGATGTCGATCGAATCGACGGTGCCGCGGATCAGATCGCCGCCCGGTCCTGCGCCGCGTGCGATCACGCCACCACTGGAGTCGCTGTTCGAGGCCCACGTGGCGATGAACGGCAAGCGCACGCCGGCGCGGTCCGGCGCTGCCTGGAACGGCAGGCCGTCGGGTCCGCCATCCTGTGGAGCGCCATTCTCGCCGCGTGCCGGAACACGCCGGCCCGGGATCACATCGTCGCCGGTCGGGGTCAGGCCACCGCAATCCGAGTCCGACGCGAGGATCACCGTGGTCTGACCATTGCGTTGCGCGAAAGCCAGCGCGTGGCCAATAGCGCGATCGGCGCCCGCACCGGCATCGAGCACCGCCGTGGCGTTGTTCTCGCCGCCGAAGTTGTCGCTGGCCTCTTCGTTGCCGACCAGCAGGAACCCGTCGGCGTCCTTCGCGAGCAGATCGATGGCGACCTTGATCATCGCGTCGAAACGCGGCGCCTGCGGCTGGAAAGCGGGCAAGCGCGCGCGCGCCAGTTGCTGCTCGGTGCCCTCGTTGAAGGTTTCTTCGGCGGCGAACAAACCGAGCAGGCGGGTGGTCTGGGCAGGCACCGCCGCGAGCTCCGCGCGATCGAACACCACGGTGTAGCCGGCTGCGCGTGCCTCGTCGATCAGATTGCGGCCATCCTTGCGCACGCCCGTGCCGTGCCGGCCCTTGACCCCGGCCGGCAGGAAGAACATCTCGCCCCCACCCAACGCGACATCGGGCTGCGCGGCGAGAATCTGCGCCGCGATCTCGACCTCGTCGTCGCGGTCGGCGACCGCTGCGAGGAACGCGCCCGTACCGGGTTCGGTCACACTCGATGAGTTGACGATGCCTATCGCCTTTCCGGCGTGCCGTGCCTCGTGCATCAGCGTGCCCTTGAATCCCGAACGCGACACGGCAAGCGGCTTGCCGTCGATGGCGCCATAGCTGTCCGACTTCGCGCGCACACCCCAGGCGTGGGTGGTTGCGCCACCGTTGGAACTGGCGGTCACGCTGTCGATCAACGGCCCCATGTAGGCCGCCGCATGCGGCATGCGG
>JANOEA010000113.1:0-7347 GCA_031412975.1 Pseudomonadota bacterium
GTCATATTGCTGACCTCGGTGCCATCCTGTGCCGACCAGCGCGGCGGCATCGCACGAAACTCATAGCCGGGCGCGTTGCGCTCGAGCACGGCCGGGGCGAGTGCGCCGGACACATGGCCGCCGGCCGAACGCGCTGCGTGCAACAACAGCCCGCGCACCGATGGGCGCGGGTGGTTGTAGGCATCCATCGAACGCACCACCGCTGCGCGTGCCTCGCGGCCCATCAGCTCGATGCCGGCATCCACGGTGCCGCTGACGCCGATGCGCAGCCAGCGGATCACCCCGACCATCCAGTCGCGCTCGTCGGCGGGCACCTGCGTTGGGTCGCTGGCATCGGTACCGACGGCCACCGATACCACCTCGCCGACCCGCGCCCGCACCGCATCGGCGCGTTCCCACATGATGCGATAGCCGCCGAGGCTCTGGTCGATCACCCGCGCGCGGTGGACTTCGGGGCGCCCCGCGTCGCCGTTACCGGATCCCCACGACATGCTGCGCTCGCGCTCGGTCACGTGGACCGCGGTGCCGCAGGCGCGTCGCACGAAGGTCTCGAAATCGACACCACCGGCGAGGAAATAATGCACCGCGTGCATGCCGACCAGGGTGTCGAGCTGGTGTCCCGCTGGCAGTCGGCGGTGGCTGCGGTCCGGCACGAAGCGCCAGTTCGCCATCAGCCGTCGAACCAGGTCGGCGCTGACCGCTACCGACGCGCCACTGCGGGAGCGGAAGGTCAGGGTGCCCGCGAGGCCGTCGACCAGCGCGAGCTGCCGGCCCAGTTCGGTCTCCAGCGGTGCGGTATCGAAGCTCAGCCGCGCGGCGCCCTCGGCGCTGCGCTCCTCGGGCAGGTAGCCGGGCCCGCGATCCTCGTCCAGCGGCACCGCGAACACCTCCTCGCCGGACACCGCGCCGCGCAGCACCGCCAGCGGGGCCCACGCGCGGGTCACCTGGAAGGCTTCGTGGATTTCCTTCTGGGTCAGCCGGTATGGATTGGAAATCGCCAGCAGCAGCGCATGCGCGTAGGTCTGGCGCGGCGTGACCGGCGCGCCGATGTGCAGCGGATCGTCGATGCCCTTGTCGTCGAGGCGGCTGTTCAGGGCAAAACCGAACAGCGCGTTGAGCATGCGCCAGAGGGTCTCCGGCGGCTCGGCGTACAGGAAGTAGCCCTTGCACAGCTCGGCACCAAGATGGCCGATCGCACGCTCCAGCGCCAGCGCCACGGTCTTGCCGCGCAGGAACGGGATCTTGCCCACCGGGCCGCACAACTCGTAGGCCGCCAGGCGATAGCCGAGCGCCATCTGGCGCTGGAAGTCGCGCGCGGTCGCACCCAGCTGCGCCTTTTGCGGCGGCAGCGGAAAACTCGCGCCGACGATCTGCCGATCGATCGCCTCGGCCAGTTGCGCGACCGGCACCCGCAAGGCTTCCAGCGCGGTCAAGCGCCCCACCGGATCGAGGGTCATGTGGTTGAGCTCGCGCACCGCCTGGAACAGCATCCGCGCGGCGACGCTGGCGTTGGCCAGGGGCAAGGCGTCGATCCAGCGCTTGAGCGCCTTCGGATCGATCTGGAACGCATCGCGCGGCGGTGCTCGCCGCTCGGGCAGTCCCTCACCCAGCCGTCGATAGAATGTCATCAGCGCGTCCCCTGCCCGTCACCGAACCGAGTGTAACGGCTGCGCACCCCGCTGCCGCACGCTGTTGCGGTGTTTTGCGTAGTGCAGTGGCGGCACCCGACGCACGGCGCCGCCAGCCCGCAGCGTCGATGCAGCCGCCCGCAGCGCTCGCGCCACCGTGCACTGCGCATACACAAGCCGCGCATGGCTGGGCTACTATCGGGTGCGGAATGGTGGTGCGTTCGCACCTGCGTCCGCGGGCACGAGGCAGGGGCGTTCAGATGACGGAGCGGTTCAAGATCGCGATTGTCGGCTCCGGGCCCGGCGGCAAGAGTGCGGCCGCGCGCGCCGCCGAGCAGGGCGTGTCGCACGTGCTGCTGGAAGCCGCGCCGCACCTGTCCAACACGATCTACCGCTACCAGAAGGGCAAGCACGTGATGGACGAGCCCGGCATCCTGCCGCTGCGCTCGCCGCTGCCGTTCAAGGCCGGGTCGCGCGAGGCGATCCTCAAGGGCTGGGACGACGGCGTGGCCACCCTGAAGGTCAACGTCCGCTTCGGCCACGAGGTCAGCAAGATCCACAAGACCGAGGGCGGACCGTTCGCCATCGCGTGCAGCAACGGCGCGAAGTTCGAGGCTGACTTCGTGGTGCTCGGCATCGGCCTGCAGGGCAATTTGCGCAAGCTCGGCGTGCCCGGCGAAGACCTGCCGCAGGTGCAGTACCAGCTCGACGACCCGGGCGAGTACTCCGGCGAGACCATCGTGGTGGTCGGCGCCGGCGATGCCGCGATCGAGAACGCGATCGCGCTGGCCAGGCAGAACAACGTGATCATCATCAACCGCAAGGACGAGTTCTCGCGGGCCAAGAAGGGCAACGAGCAGGGCATCCTCAAGGCGATCGAGGAAGGCAGCATCGAGTGCTTCTACAACGCCAGTCCCGACAAGGTCGACAAGCTGCCCGAGGGCTCGCGCAAGCGCATGCGAATGCTGCTGTCGACCGACAAGGGCAAGGCGCAGATCCTGTGCGACCGGGTGATCGCGCGCCTCGGCGCCAGCGCACCGCGCAGCTTCGTCGAGGCCTGCGGCATTGTGTTCCCGAACAAGGACCCCGCTTCGGTGCCGGCGATCAGCCCGCAGTACGAATCCAACGTCAAGGGCATGTACATCGTCGGCGCGCTCGGCGGCTATCCGCTGATCAAGCAGGCGATGAACCAGGGCTACGAGGTCGTCGAGTACATCGAGGGCCGCAAGGTCGAGCCCGCCGACGAGCCGCTGCTGCGCGACAAGTTCAAGAACATGCCCGGCTTCACCACGGTCACCGCCGCGCTCGACAAGGTGCAGAAGAACGTGCGGCTGCTGTCGCACATCACCCCGCTGCAGCTGCGCGAGTTCATGATCGACTCGGAAATACGCGCGCCCAGGGCCGGCGAGACGATCTTCGAGCGCAACGACTACACCAACTCGTTCTATTCGATCGTCGAGGGCGAGGTGCTTATCGAGGTCGATCCGCAGCGCAAGATCACCCTGCGCAAGGGCGAGTTCTTCGGCGAGATGAGCCTGATCTCGGGTCGCCGCCGTTCGGCGACCGTGATCGCAGGCAACCAGTGCGTGATGGTGGAGACCCCACGGCGTTCGATGAACAAGCTGATCGCCTCGGTCGAAGCGGTCAAGCGCGAGATCGACAAGGTGTTCATCGGCCGCGCGATCCTGTCGCGCTTCTCGCCCGAATCCACCATCGAGCAGATCGCCGACGTGATCGAGTCGGCGCGCATCGAGCGCTTCAAGGCCGGCGACACGGTGTTCAACGAGGGCGAGACCGGCGACGCGCTGCACCTGGTACGGGTCGGCTCGCTGACCATCTCGCGCAACATCGGCGGCAAGGAGGTGGTGCTGTCCTACGTGCCGGCCGGCAACTACGTCGGCGAGATGGCGCTGATGGGCGAGAGCAAGCGCTCGGCCACCGCGCGCGCCGCGATCGCCACCGAAACCGTGCGCCTGGATGGCGAGGCGTTCAAGAAACTGGTCGCCCGCACTCCGATCCTCAAGCTGCGCCTGCAATCGGAGTACCGCCAACGCACCACCGCAAATTTGCAGATGCAGGCGATGCCGACCGGCGGCGACATCATCTCGTTCCTGATCGCGCAGGGTGCCGGCGAAGCCACCGACATCCTGCTGATCGACGAGTCGCTGTGCGTGCGCTGCGACAACTGCGAGAAGGCCTGCGCGGAGACCCACGGCGGCACCTCACGGCTCGACCGCGAGGCGGGCCCGACCTTCGCCCAGGTGCATGTACCCACCTCGTGCCGGCATTGCGAACACCCCCACTGCATGAAGGACTGCCCGCCGGATGCGATCCACCGCGCACCCAACGGCGAAGTGTTCATCGCCGACAACTGCATCGGCTGCGGCAACTGCGAGCGCAATTGTCCGTACGGCGTGATCCACATGGCATCCAAGCCGCCGTCGAAACCGGGCCTGCTGTCGTGGCTGCTGTTCGGCGCCGGCAGTGGGCCGGGAGAAGCGCCATACGACGCGGCCAAAAAGAAAGACGGCGCGGTCGAGAAGAAAGCCGTCAAATGCGACATGTGCAAGGATCTCAAGGGCGGCCCCGCCTGCGTGCGCGCCTGCCCGACCGGCGCTGCGATCCGCATCTCGCCGGAGGAGTTTCCGGCTTATGCGCAGTCGCGGCGATGAAGCGGCGAATGGCGAATGGCGAATGGCGAAGGCGCGCTTCGATGCGGCGCGCTGCGGGCGCCGGAGGCGAGCGCCATGCATGACTCCTTCCTCACCCACGCGCGCAAGCGCTGGCTGTGGGCCTCGCTGGTCCTGCTGTCCGGCGCCCTGCTCGCCTATGCCTGGCACGATCCGATCGGCCCGGCCAATGGCGGCACCTGGCTCGGCTATACCCTGGGCACGATCGGCGCACTGCTGATCGTCTGGCTGATGCTGTTCGGGGTGCGCAAGCGCACCTATGCCAATCGCGTGGGCTCGCTGCGCGGCTGGCTCTCGGCGCATGTGTACCTGGGCACCGCGCTGATCCTGGTCGCGCTGCTGCACTCGGGGTTCCAGTTCGGCTGGAACCTGCACACGCTCGCGCTGGTACTGATGCTGCTGGTGATCTTCTCGGGATTCTTCGGCGTGTTCGCCTACCTGCGCTATCCCGCGCTGATGACCCGCAACCGCGACAGCGCGAGTCGCCAGGCGATGCTGGAGGAGATCGCCGACATCGACCAGAACGCGCTCGCACTCGCCGACGGGATCGATCGGCGCATCCATGCGATCGTGCTGCGCTCGATCGAGAACACCCGTCTGGGCGGCGGCGTGTGGGCCCAGCTGACCGCGCACGACTCGTCCGACCTCGCGCTCGCGCAGGCCCGCCAGATGCTCGAAAAGCGCGAAGTCGAGGGCAACGACGCGGCCAAGCTCAGCACCCGCGAGATGCCGACCATGTTCGCGATGGTCGACTTCCTGGCCGGCAACGCCGACGACAAGCAGTCCGAGGCGCTGCGCAAGCTGATCGATTTGCTGTCGCGCAAGAAATCGCTGGCCGGACGCGTCGCGCGCGACATCCAGCTGCAGTCGCTGATGGAGATCTGGCTGTACTTCCACGTCCCGCTGTCGTTCGCGCTGCTGGCAGCACTCAGCGCGCACATCATCGTCGTGTTCTTCTACTGGTGACTGCACCCATGCACCGCTGCACTCATTCCGCCGATCGTGAATCGCAGGAGCGCAACCCATGCGTTGGCTGATCAGGCGGGTTACGCGGAAGGGTAAAGGCAACGTCGCCTACGAGGAGGACATCCACTATGGCGATGTGCTTTCGGTCGGGCGCGGCTCGGACCAGGCGATCTTCATTCCCGACCTGCGCGTCGCGCTCGAGCATGCGCGGATCACCGCGGTCGGCGTGGGCCGCTACAAGATCGAGTCGCTGATCCTCGCGGGCATCCGGGTCAACGGCGATATCACCTATGCGACGACCGCCGGCCCCGGCGCCGCGGTCGAGATCGGCACCACCCGCATCCAGATGCTCGAGCCGCCGGCCGACTTCGATGCCGGCGTCGAGGTGTCGAGCATCGACAAGGCCGAGCAGAAGGCAGTCGCCGAAGCCGCGGCCAAGCCGACCATGCTGGCGCAAACCTGGCTCGCGCGACGCGGCCCTGCGTGGCTGGCATTCAGCCTGATCGCGATCCTGTTCTTCGCGGTGCCGCTCGGCGCGCACTTTTCATCGAGTTGGCGCGGCACGCTGCCGGGCTTGCCGATTCCGAGCCAGGATGCCTGGCAATCGGGCAAGCTGCAGGACGCGCATCACTTCTTCGGCAGCGACTGCACGCAGTGCCACGAAAAGCCGTTCCGCTGGGTCCGCGACGAGGCGTGCGCGGAGTGCCATGCGGCGACCCCGGCGCACGCCGATCCAGTGAAGTTCAACCTGCCGGAGCTGGGCAATGCGCGCTGCGCGCACTGCCATCGCGACCACAACGGCGCCGATGGACTGATCGTGCGCGACCAGATCCTGTGCAGCGAATGCCACCAGGGCCTGAAGGAACGCACCGGCGGCAGCAGCCTGCTCGGCAACGTCTCGGACTTCGGCCTCGACCACCCGCAGTTCAAGGTCGACCTGCCGGCATGGACGGCCGACGGCAAGTACGCACCGGTGCGCACGCTGCTCGGCACGCCGGGCCTGCAGGAGCGCTCCGGCCTGAAGTTCCCGCACGCCGCCCATGTCGACCCCAAGGGCGTGAAGTCGCCCAACGGCAACAAGGTGCTCGAGTGCGACAGCTGCCATCGGGCCGATGCCGGCGGCGCGGGCATGCAGCCCGTCGAGTTCGACACGATGTGCCAGGAATGCCATGCGCTGACCTTTGATGTGACCGAACCCGAGCGGCAGGTTCCGCATGCCAAGGTGCCCGAGATCATCTTCACCCTCGATGAGTTCTATGCGCGGCGCGCGCTCGAGGGCGGCGTGCGCGACGTGACCTCGCCGGCGATCGTGCAGCAGCGCCGCCGTCCGGGCCAGGCGCTGACCCGGCAGGAGCAGTTCGAGGCCCTTGCATGGGCGCGTGAGAAATCCCGCCAGGTCGCGGAAACGCTGTTCACCGGCAGCGCGTGCACGGTTTGCCACGCCGTATCGCCGGGACGCGAAGCGGGCGATCCGTGGCGCGTCGCACCCGTGCGGGTGGCAGGCCAGTGGTATGGCAAGGCCAGCTTCACCCATGCCAGCCATACCACGATGGTATGTGCCGACTGTCACGACGCGAGCACTTCGAAAGCCAGCGCGGACCTGCTGATTCCCGGCATCGCCAACTGCCAGCAGTGCCACGGTGGCGAACACGCGAAGGACAAGGTGCCGACCACCTGCATCGGCTGCCACGGCTACCATGAGTCCGATCAACTGATCCTCGCGGAGTTGCAGCAGCGCGCGAAGGCTGCCGCGCAACCGCCCGGCGTTGCACCATGAGGTGCGTGTGCGCGTGTCGCTCCGACTGCCGTGTTCGTCGATCGGGGCGCAGCCACGCGGCGCTGGCGTGAACGTCAAGTGATTCGGTTATGATCGGGCGGCCGGGTAACCGACGGCGGCCTCGATGATCCGTGGGGAGACGCGGATCGGGTAGGCGCCACTTTGGGGAGGGGCGTCGATGGGACGTATGCATGCAATGGGAGCAGTCGCGGGCGCGCTTTGTCTGGCGCTGGTCGGCTGCAGCGGCAGCGGCAACTCGGGATCCGATGTCGGCACCGCGCCGGCA
>JANOEA010000114.1:0-10370 GCA_031412975.1 Pseudomonadota bacterium
CGCTCGCGGGCGCTGCCGGCGGCAGGAATGCGGTTCGCTGGGGCGCTCATGGCGGCTCCGACAGTGTTGCGAAGAGGCCGCGATTGTAACGCAGCGGAAATCCGCGTCTGCTGGCCGTGCGCGGGGCCCGCCGCCAGCGGAAAAGGGGTCAGAGTCAATTTTCGCCGGCGCAGCGCGGTGATCCGGCCGACTGGCCAGCGGCGAAAATTGACTCTGACCCCTTTTCAGCCAGCGTGACCCGCGCTCAGTCCGCGAAGCGGGTCTCGCGCAGGCAGCGCGCGAGGCGCCGACCCCATTCTTCCTGCGCTGCGGGCTCGGCGATCACGTCGTTGCGCAGTTCGAACATCACATGCGGCAGGCCGCGGCGGATCGCGTGGTATTCGAGCGTCCAGCCCATCGCGCTGCGTCCGTCGTATGGCTGGTTGTCGCCGACGTTGAAGCCTCCGGCGGCGAGCCAGTCGATGATCGGCACCACCGGGCTGCGGTCCACCTTCCACAACACGCCGACCTGCCACGGCCGCGCGATGCCCGCCACCACCGGGTTGAATGAATGCACCGCGATCACCACCGGGTGCACGCCATGGGCGTGCAGGCCGTCGATGTGGGCGTCGATGCGCGCGTGGTACGGGGCGTGGAAACGCGCCACGCGCTCGGTGCGCTCGGCGTCGCTGATCGTGAGGTTGCCCGGCACGAAGGTGTTGTCGCTCTCGGCCATGATCAGCGTGGCGTCGTCGTGCGCGCGGTTGAGGTCGACCAGCAGCCGCGAGTGCAGGCCGTGGATCAGCGGGCAGCCCAGGGAAGCCGCCAATGCGTTGGCCACGCCTGCAGCGCCCGGGTCCCAGGCGATGTGGCGGGCGAGTTCGGAGTGCCCGAGCCCGAGATCGGAATACTCGGGCGGCACGTGGTTGCCGGCATGGTCGCACAGCACCAGCAGGTCGCGGCGCGGGCCGGGCACGAAGCGGAACGGCAGTTCGGTCACCGCGCCAGTGTGCCGCATTGCCGCCGCCACCGGCCAGCCCGGGCGCGCCGATCTTGACCGAGGTCATCATGGCGCCGTTGCGACCGCGCCAACCTGTCGACCGGGTGTCGAGGGGACTGCTCGTGGACCTCAGCGGCGATGATCCGGTTCCGGGCTCAGCGATCGAGATCGCGGCGTTTGCGCGTGTGCAGGCCGGCCTGCCCGCGCTGTTCCGTCGCATCGGCGACGATCCCGCCGCGCCACGTACCGTGGTGGTGGTGCCCGGCCTGAGCATGGACCAGGCGGCGCTGGCCCGGGTGGCCGGCGTGCGCCACTACGAGGAGCGCCACCTCGCGATGCTGATGTGGTTGCGCCTGCCGGCGACCCGCATCGTCTACGTGACGAGCGAGCCGCTGGACCCGGTGATCGTCGACTACTATCTGAATCTGCTGTCCGGCGTGCCGGCCTGCCACGCGCGTTCGCGGCTGGTGCTGCTGTCGGCCTACGACGCCTCCAACGCTTCGTTGACGCGCAAGATCCTCGAACGCCCTCGCCTGCTGGCGCGACTGCGCGCGGCGATCGGCGATCCCTCGCAGGCGCATCTGTCGTGCTTTGCGGCCACCGCGCTGGAACGCACGCTCGCCGTGCGCCTCGGCGTGCCGCTATACGCCTGCGACCCGGCGCTGGCCGATCTCGGCAGCAAGAGTGGCGGTCGCGAGGTGTTCCGCGCCGCGGGCGTGGAGCTGCCGGATGGCGCCGAACGGCTGCGCGATGCGCAGGACCTCGCGCACGCGATCGTGGCACTGAAGGCGCGTCGGCCGGAGCTTCGCCGCGTGGTGGTCAAGCACAACCACGGCTTCTCCGGCGAAGGCAACGCGGTGCTCGACCTGCCGCCGGGCACGGTCGACACCGCCGCAGTGACCATCGGCCTGCGCCGCGACCTGCGCTGCGAAGCGCCCGGCGAGACGATCGACAGCTACCTCGACGGCTTCGCCGCGGGCGAGGGCATCGTCGAGTCGTGGGTCGATGGCGTCGACAAGCGCTCGCCGTCGGTGCAACTGCGGATCAACCCGCTCGGCGGGCTGGAGCTGATCTCCACCCACGACCAGGTGCTGGGCGGGCCGACCGGGCAGATCTTCCTCGGCAGCACCTTTCCGGCCGACCCCGAATACCGCGGCTCGCTGCAGGCCGCGGGGCTGCGGATCGGCGAGCAGCTGCGCGCGCGCGGCGTACTGGGGCGCTTCGCGGTGGACTTCGTCAGCGTGCGCGAGGGCGCGGCCTGGCGCCACGTGGCGATCGAGATCAACCTGCGCAAGGGCGGCACCACCCTGCCCTACCAGATGCTGCAGTTCCTGACCGCCGGCACCTGCGACGTCGACGGCGAATTCCGCACTGCGGTCGGCGCGGTACGCGGCTATTACGCGACCGACAACCTGGTACGCGCGGCGTACCGCCGGCTGATCCCCGAAGACCTGATCGACATCCTGGTCCGCCACCGGCTGCACTTCGATCCGACCTGCCAGCAGGGCGTGGTGTTCAACCTGATCGGGGCGCTGTCGGAGTTCGGCAAACTGGGGCTGGTGTGCATCGCGGGCACGCCGGATGCGGCACGCGCGCTGTTCGCGCGCACGGTGGCAGTGCTGGACGCAGAAGCAGGTGCAGACTGATCGGCCCGGGACCGCGGTAGCCAGGCTGACCCCAAACGGGTGCATACTCCGTGGAGTACAGGGGAACCCGGCAGGATCGCGGGACGACAGTGCATCCAGCTGTCATCGCCGCGCGTATGCGCTTTGTATCCAGCAGGTGGCGTCCGCCGCCGCTACCCATGCAACCCTTGGAGGTGTGTGATGTTGAAGCAACTTGCGTTCGCTACTGCAGGCGCCGTGCTGGCGATGACTGCCCCCGCAGCCCTTGCTGCCGACCATCGCGATTCGCCGATCGCCACCGCGGATCCCGCGGCCGACCTTAACGATATCTACACCTTCGTGAATCCCACCAATCCGGCCGAGACCATCCTGGTCGCGACCGTGTTGCCGTTCGCGACCACCAACTCGCGGTTCTCCGACGCGGTGGAATACCGCTTCCACATCGACAACGGCGCGGGCCCGAACAGCGTGGTCATCCTGTGTCGCGCATCCAACCAGTCGACCGTGATGACCTGTACCGGCCCGGGCGGGCTCAGCGTCAGCGGCGGTCTCAACCGCACGCTCACCGGAACCGGCGCGCGCATGTTCGCCGGCCTGCGTGACGATCCGTTCTTCTTCGACCTCAACGCGTTCAATGCCACGCGTGCCGCAGTTGCCCCGCGCTTCACCAACCCCGGCAGCAACTTCTTCAGCGGCAACACGCTGGCGATCGTGCTTGCGGTGCCGTCGACCCGCCTGACCAACAACGGCGCCAACACCACGCTGCGGATCTACGGCTCGAGCGTGCGGGTGGGCGATATCGGCGTGTCGTCGGGAGTCAGCGGCTTGTGGTACGACGCGGCGAACCCCGGCTTCGGTGCGCATATCGAGGTGCTCGCGCCGGCCACCGCCGGCGGCCCCGACCAGGTTGCGTTCGCGTGGTACACCTACAACCGTACCGGGCAGCAGCGCTGGGTGGTCGGCAGCAGCACGCTCGCCAATTCGCAGACGACGATCAACGCGATCTACACCACCGGTGGCATCGCGCCGCCGAACTTCAATCCCGCGCAGGTCACCCAGCGCCCGTTCGGTACCATCGCGATCACCTTCAGCAACTGCAATACCGCGACGATGACCTACACCACCAACGACCCGGAGTTCAGCTCGGGCACGGTGACGCTGACCCGCCTGACCGCGATCAAGGACCTGCCCTGCACCAACTTCCTGGCCGGCCAGATCGATCGTAACGGTCGGCCCGCGATCGTCCCCGCGCTGATCGACCTGCTGGCGAACACCGGCAAGAAGGACCAGTACAACCGCGCGGTGGAGCCGGCAAGCTGGGCGGGTCTGTTCCAGGCCGAAATGCTGGCCAACCTTTCGGCACTCGATACCCTCGATGGCACCACCGGCAACACCCTGCTGCCGCCCGCCACGGCCGCCGGGGTATTCGTGGATGACCGGCTGGTGATCAATGTGGCACGTCCGCAGTGCGATGCCTACCTCGCCATCGAGACCAACAATGCGACCTTCTGCGGCGGCCGTACGCTGGCCCGCGACGTGATCGACGACACCCTCGGCGCTGCGATCGGCCCCGGCGTTCGCGACAACGTCGCCAACGACAGCATCCTGTTGAGCGACTTCCCGTATCTCGGCGTGCCGCTCTGACCGAGCCCAGGTAGCAGCACCACCCGCCGGGGCGCCAGCAGTGGCGCCCCGGTTGTTTGTGGCCCTTGAAACACCGACCCAGGGAACTGCCCGATGCGTTGGCAACTCGCACTGTTGACACTCGTGCTCGGCGGCTGTGCCTCGGTGCCGCCCGCTGCTGCACCCGCGCCGCAGGTTGCGCAAGCGACTGCGATACCGCAGCGAGTGGGGCCGCGCTATCCACTGACGATTGCCGACTACCGCACCACCGATCCGTCGATCTATGTCGGCAACATCGATGCGCACGTGCAGGGGTTGCGCGAGGCGTTCGCGCGCAGCGGCAACCCGGAGCATGCGACTGCACTCGGCGGCGCCCTGCTGCAGCGGCACCGGATCATCGGGCGTCTCGAGGACGCGGTCGAAGCGCACAGCTTGCTCGAAGGGGCGGCGAAGGCGCGACCGTCCGACGTGCAGACCGCGGTGCTGCTGGCCAGCGCGCTGTCGGTGTTCCATCGCTTCGATGAGGCCCGCTCGCAGATCGAGCGCGTCGCAGGGCTGGGCGGCGCACGCGAGGACGCGTTCCTGATCCGTACCGCGCGCGAGATCGACCTCGCGACCGGCGCCTATGCCAACGTCGCCGATCTGATCGAAAACGCAGCCACCCCGGTCGCCGACTTCTACGAGCTCGCGCTGCGCGCGGACCTGCTGGCGGCCAAGGGCGATCCGCTCGCTGCAAGCCACCTGCTGCAGACCGCGCAGGGCCTGTTCGCCGACGTGGATCCATTCCAGCTGGCATGGCTGCATACGCAACAGGGCATCATCCTGCTGCGCTTCGGCGATGTCGCCGCTGCGCGCACGTTCTTCGCCGCAGCCCATGCACGCCTGCCGCAGTACTACCTCGCCACCGAGCATCTCGCCGAAACCGAATTCCTGCTCGGCAACCTCGACGTGGCGCGCACGCTGTACCTGCAGGTGATCGAACAGACCGGCAATCCGGAGTTCCATGCCGCATTGGCCGATGTGGAGGCCGCCGCGGGCCGCAAGCAGCAGGCCGCCGCCGCGCGGCAATCCGCGCGCAGCGGCTACGCTGAACTGCTGGCCGCGCATCGCGCCGGCTATCTGCAACACGCAGCCGAGTTCTATCTCTCCGACGGCGATCCCGCGCTCGCGCTGCAACTGGCGCAGGAGAACCTCGCGCTGCGCCGCGATGTGCTGAGCATGACGCTGCTGGTCGACACCGCGACTGCCAACCGGCGCGATGAACTGGCTTGTGCGGCGTATCGCGACGCGGTGGCGACCGGACTGTCGCCACCGGAACTCGCCGCGCACGCCGCGCTCGCGCAGTCCTGCGCAAGCTGAGAACCGCTCGCGGCAGGCCTCACCAGTGGGACAGACTCCTCGTATCGGCAGCCGTGCCCGACAGACTCAGCGCGGCGCGTTGATCTCGATGCTGTCGTCGAAGGTGTAGGTCTGCACCGTACGCGACTTGGTACGCATGGCTTCACCGTCGACTTCCTGCTTGAGCGGCAGTCCGGTGTCGGTGTCGATCCACAGCGTTACCTTGCTGCTCGCGGTGATCCCCATCACCGTCACCCTGGAGTCGTAACGGTAGACCTCGGCGTCGCGGCCGTCGACGCTGTCGTCGGCGAGTTGTTCGACATTGCTCATTCCCTCGTAGGCCTGGCGCATCGCCTCAGGAGTCATCGACTGGATCATCCGGCTCATGTCCATCGGCAGCTTCATCCACTGGCCGCCCTGCTTCATCCAGGTCGTGCCCGGCAGGATGATGTACTCCATCACGCTGCCATCGGTGTCGGCGCGCATCGCGTAGCGGTCCGGCCACACCACGGTGTTTTCGATCCGCGTGGTGGTTCCGTCGCTCTCGCTCACGCCGACCGTGCGGAACTTGCCCTTGGCCACCATCGCTTCATGCGCGGCAAGGATCTCTTCCTTCGGGCCGGCAACCGCCGGGGCCGCGAAGCCGGCCAACAGGACGGCGAGTGCTGCGCCGCGAAGCAGGCATTGGATGGTCACTGGCGGGTCTCCGTGGGGGATCGATGCTGGAAAAGCATACAAGCTTCACATTGCAGCCGGCACGCGCGCGCGGTGCTGCCATGTCAAGTACGCAGCGTGGCCGGCAGCGGATGCGGGCCGCGCTCCACGCGGGCGACCGGCGATCCGCGATATGCTCGCCGGCCCGAAGCGCCGTGGGTCGGTCGTACCTGCGGCACCAGCCGAAGCCACGAGCACCAGCGACCATGCGCCCGTTCCGCCTGACCGAAGAACTCGACCTGCTGCGCGACACCGTGCACGCCTTCGCCGAGAAGGAAATCGCACCACGGGCCGACCGTATCGACCGCGACAACCAGTTTCCGGCCGATCTTTGGCGCAAGCTCGGCGACCTCGGCCTGCTTGGCATCACCGTAACGCCGGAACATGGCGGATCCGGGATGGGCTATCTCGCCCACGTGGTCGCACTCGAGGAAATCTCGCGCGCCTCGGGCTCGGTGGGGCTCTCCTACGGCGCGCACTCGAACCTGTGCGTGCAGAACATCGCCAACAACGCGAACGCAGCGCAGAAGGCGAAATACCTGCCCAGGCTGTGCAGCGGCGAGTTCATCGGCGCGCTGGCGATGAGCGAGCCGGGCGCGGGTTCCGACGTGGTCGGCTCGATGGCCTGCCGTGCTGAACTCAGGGGCGACCGCTGGATCGCCAACGGCTCGAAGATGTGGATCACCAACGGTCCCGACGCGGACGTGCTGCTGGTGTACCTGCGCACCGCGCCGCGACCGGCCGGCTCGCGCTGCATGACCGCCTTCATCGTCGAAAAAGGCATGCCGGGATTCTCCACCGCACAAAAACTCGACAAGCTCGGCATGCGCGGCTCGAATACCTGCGAGCTGGTATTCGAGGATTGCGAGATCCCCGACGAGAACCGGGTCGGCGAGGTCAACGAGGGCGTACGCGTGCTGATGAGCGGGCTCGATACCGAGCGCCTGGTGCTCTCTGGCGGCCCTATCGGGCTGATGCAGGCGGCACTCGATCTGACCCTGCCCTACGTGCGCGAGCGCAAGCAGTTCAACGCCCCGATCGGCACCTTCGGCATCATGCAGGCCAAGGTCGCCGACATGTACACCGCGCTGCAGTCCTCGCGCGGCTTCGCCTACATGGTCGCGCAGGACTTCGACCGCAACATCAAGAGCCGCATCGATCCTGCCGCGTGCCTGCTCAATGCCTCGCAGAATGCGGTCAAGGTGGCGCTGGAAGCGATCCAGGCCCTCGGCGGCAACGGCTACATCAACGACTATCCCGCCGGACGCCTGCTGCGCGACGCCAAGCTGTACGAGATCGGCGCGGGAACCAACGAGATCCGCCGGATGTTGATCGGGCGGGAGTTGTTTCATGGGAAGAGTTAGCGAAAAGCAGGGCCCAGGGCCCAGTAGAAGCGGGCTGCGGCAATGTGGAGCAAGCGCTTCGCATGTGGGAGTGTGATGGCAGCGTTCGAGACGCCGCGATTCTCCTGGGCCCTGAGCCCTGGGCCCTATACCCTGCGCCCTATACCCTGCGCCCCATACCCTACCCCCTCGATCACATTGTGCCGCCCACCCCGCAGCGCGATAATCGGGAACTTCCCGCTGGAGCCCTGCCATGTCCGACTCGATCGTCATCGTCGGTGCCAAGCGCACCCCTATCGGCGCGCTGCTCGGGCAGTTCACCGGGGTGCCGTCGCCGACCCTGGGATCGGTCGCGATCAAGGCCGCGCTCGCGCAGTCGCAGGTGGCGGCGGCCGATATCACCGAGGTCATCATGGGCTGCGTGCTGCCGGCCAATCTGGGCCAGGCGCCGGCGCGACAGGCCATGCTGCAGGCGGGAATCCCGGTCGCCGCAGGCGCCACCACCATCAACAAGGTCTGCGGTTCCGGGATGAAGGCGATCATGCTCGGCCATGACCTGCTGCTGCTCGGCTCGGCCGATGCGGTGGTGGCCGGCGGCATGGAATCGATGACCAATGCGCCGCACCTGATCCCGAACAGCCGGGTCGGCAGCAAGTACGGATCGATCGAGGTGATCGACCATATGGCGTGGGACGGCCTGACCAATCCGTCCGACAAGCAGGCGATGGGCGTGTTCGGCGAGCTGTGCGCGGCCAGGTACCAGTTCACCCGCGAGGAGCAGGACGCCTTCGCCGCCGAGTCGGTACGCCGCGCGCAGGCCGCGATCGCCAGCGGCGCTTTCCGCGACGAGATCGCGATGGTCGCGATCTCCGGCCGCAAGGGCGAAATCCATGTCGACACCGACGAGAGCCCCGGCAAGCTCGATGCCAGCAAGATCCCCTCGCTGAAGCCTGCATTCAAGAAAGACGGGACGATTACTGCGGCCACCTCGTCGAGCATCTCCGACGGCGCCGCAGCCACCATCCTGATGCGCGAGTCGGACGCCAGGGCCAAGGGAATCGCGCCGATCGCGCGCATCGTCGGCCACGCCACCCATTCACAGGAACCCGAGTGGTTCACCACCGCGCCGGTCGGCGCGATCAACAAGCTGCTGGCCAAGATCGGCTGGAAGGTGGCCGACGTCGACCTGTTCGAGGTCAACGAAGCCTTCGCGGTGGTCGCCATGGCGCCGATGCGCGAGTTGGGAATCGCCCACGGCAAGCTCAACATCAACGGCGGCGCCTGCGCGCTGGGCCACCCGATCGGCGCCTCCGGCGCACGCATCGTGGTCACCCTGCTGCATGCATTGCGTGCCCAGGGCCTCAGGCGGGGGGTGGCCGCCCTGTGCATCGGCGGCGGCGAGGCCACCGCGCTGGCCGTGGAACTGATTTGACGCTTGCGGTACAAAGGCGGTTCCGTCATCGATCGACGATCACGGCCATGAACATAATCTTGCAACCACAGGGGAAATCCAGCATGAAGATGACCAAGCTCGCACTGGCTGCCGCCATTGCATTCGGCCTTGCCGCCTGCTCGCAGCAGTCGGCCGACCAGGCCAAGGAAACCGCCGACAAGGCAGCAGCAGCAGCCCAGCAGGCAGCCGACGCTACCAAGCAGGCCGCCGACCAGGCAGCCGAAGCCGCCAAGCAGGCCAGCGCGGCGGTGGGCGATGCCGTTGATACGGCCGGCGCTGCTGCTGGCGATGCCGCACAGGCCGCAGGCGAAGCCGCCGTGGCCGCGGGCGAAGCCGCCAGCGACGCCGCTGCTGCCGCGGGCGACGCCGCCGCTGCTGCAGGCGACGCCGCCACTGCCGCAGGTGATGCCGCCGCAGCCGCGGTCGGCGATGCCAAGTCAGCAGCTACCGACGCCGCCGCAACCGCGGTCAACGACGCCAAGGCCGCAGCTACCGGGGCCGCCGCAACCGCGGTCAACGACGCCAAGGCCGCAGCTGCCGACGCCGCCAACGCCGTTGAAGAGAAAGTCGACGAAGTGAAGGAAGAGGTCAAGAAGGACGGCTGATCCGGCCGCTCGAGTTTGCGCTGTACCGAAGCCCCCGCCAGTCGGGGGCTTCGCATTTCGGGGCGCGACGCCCTGCGGCTCGCGCTCTGGTTGTACCGGCGGCCCCGGTCTGTGGTTTGATGATCGCGCATTCCCTGCCTGACCGAAGTCCAACTCCATGCCCGCCATCGACTCAAAGATCGATCCGCGCAGCGACGATTTCGTCGCCAATGCGGTCCAGCTGACCGCACTGGTCGAAGATCTGCAGCAGCGCCTGCAGCGCGCGGCCGCAGGCGGTGGCGACAAGGCGCGGGCCAAACACACCGAGCGCGGCAAGCTGCTCCCGCGAGAGCGCATCCGGGCGCTGCTCGATCCGGGCTCGCCCTTCCTCGAACTGTGCCCGTTGGCAGCCGAGGGCATGTACGAAGGTGCGGCGCCCGGGGCGGGTCTGGTCGCAGGAATCGGCCGCGTGCACGAGCGCGAAGTGCTGGTGATCGCCAACGATGCCACGGTCAAGGGCGGCACCTATTTTCCAATGACCGTGAAGAAGCACCTGCGCGCGCAGGAGATCGCGGCGCAGAACCACCTGCCCTGCGTGTATCTGGTCGACTCCGGCGGCGCTTTCCTGCCACTGCAGGACGAGGTGTTTCCCGATCGCGACCACTTCGGGCGCATCTTCTACAACCAGGCGCGGCTGAGCGCGGCGAACAT
>JANOEA010000115.1:0-8934 GCA_031412975.1 Pseudomonadota bacterium
CCGCCGAACGCCCGCGCGAGTAGCGCGGGCCGGACGGAAGGGAGTAGAGCGGGCTTTCTGTGAACTTGCGGCCCCCCATCCCCAGCCCTTCCCCCGCGAGGGGTGAGGCGGGACATTCCGCGGCACTGCCGCGGAGCGCCGAACGCCCGCGCGAGTAGCGCGGGCCGGACGGAAGGGAGTAGAGCGGGCTTCCTGTGAACTTGCGGCCCCCATCCCTGGTCCTTCTCCCGCAGGGCGGGAAGGGAGCAAAAGCATCTCGCTTCATGGCGGCGCTGCTGCGATTCGACGACAACACGCCCTGCGGTCGCGCGCGGTGCGGGGACCGTGGGAAAAACGGCGCGCCGAAGCCGGCGCGCCCGTGCGACGCAGTAGCTGCTGCTTACCGACTACTTCTTGCGGCCTTTCTTCTTCGTGGCCTTCTTCGCGGCCTTCTTGGGCGCCGCTTTCCTTACTGCTTTCTTCGCCGACTTCTTGACCGGCTTCTTCGCTGCCTTCCTGGTCACCTTCTTCGCACCGCGCTTGGCGGCCTTCTTCGGCTTGGCCTTCTTGGCGGTCTTCTTGACCGGCTTGGCCTTCTTTGCAGTCTTCTTTGCAGTCTTCTTTGCAGCTTTCTTCGCGGTCTTCTTGGCCGGCTTGGCTTTCTTCGCGGCCTTCTTCGCGGGCTTGGCCTTGCTGACGGCCTTCTTCGCGGCCTTCGTGGCTGCCTTGACCTTGGTGGTTACGGCCTTCTGCGCCTTGCCGACGGCCTTCTTCGCATCGTCGACCGCCTTGCTGGCGGTCGCCTTGGCGACGTCGACCTGGTGGGACACGGCCTTCTTGACCTGGGCGGCCTTCTTCTCGACCTTGGCCACCACCTGCTTGGCTTCGGCGACCACGGCCGCGCTGGCCTGCTGGACTTTTTCGACTGCGGGCTCGACCGCGTGCGCGATCGACGACATCACACCTTCGTTTTCGTTGCTCATCGCTTTCCCTCCGGCTGATCGGGGTTTTGTTGGGGACGACCCTGCACATTATGCGCTTACTGCGGCCCGCGTGAAGCGGTGCGCGGCAAACCCATCATGTTCAGAACTTGCCGTAATACCCTTCCTTCAGTGCATCGAACAGGTTCGCCGCGGTGTGCAGCTCGCCGTCGTATTCGATCTCGTCATTGCCCTTGACCTCCACCACACTACCGTCCTCCAGTTCGAAACGGTAGATGGTGTTTTCGAGGTCGGCTTCCTTGACCAGCACCCCCTGGAAGGCGGCGGGGTTGAAGCGGAAGGTCGTGCAGCCCTTGAGGCCCTGGTGGTGGGCGTAGCGGTAGATGTCCTTGAAGTCTTCGTAGGGGTAGTCGGTGGGCACGTTCGCGGTCTTGGAGATCGACGAATCGACCCAGATCTGGGCGGCGGCCTGGATGTCGACGTGCTCTTTCGGCGAGACATCGTCGGCGGCGATGAAGTACTCGGGCAACTTCTCGTCGGACTCGGTGGTGTAAGGCTTGGCCTTGGCGTTGATCAGGGTGCGGTAGGCGAGCAGCTCGTAGCTGAGCACCTCGACCTTTTCCTTGGTCTTGCGGCCTTCGCGGATCACGTTGCGGCTGTAGCTGTGGGCGAAGCTCGGCTCGATGCCGTTGCTGGCGTTGTTGGCCAGCGACAGCGAGATGGTGCCGGTCGGGGCGATCGAGCTGTGGTGGGTGAAGCGCGCGCCGACCTCGGCCAGTTCGGCGACCAGTTCCGGGGCGACGCTGGCGATGCGCTGCATGTAGCGCGAGTAGCGCGCGTGCAGCACGCGGCCCTTGACCGTATCGCCGGGCTGGTAGCCGTCGGTCACCATCTCGGGGCGCTTGCGCAGCATTTCGGCATCGACGCTGAAGTCCTCGTCCATGATCGGCGCGGGGCCTTTTTCCCGCGCCAGGCCCAGGCCGGTTTCCCAGCCGGCCAGCGCCATCTCGCGCGAGACCTGCTCGGTGAACGCACACGCCTCGGACGAGCCGTACTTCATCTTCAGCATCGTCACGGTGGAGCCCAGGCCCAAGAAACCCATGCCGTGGCGGCGCTTGCGGGTGATCTCGCCGCGCTGCTGGGCCAGCGGCAGGCCGTTGATCTCGACCACGTTGTCGAGCATGCGGGTGAATACGCGCACCACCTCGCGGTATTCCTCCCAGTCGAAGCGCGCCTTCGGCCCGAACGGATCGCGCACGAAGTTGGTGAGGTTCACCGAACCGAGCAGGCACGAGCCGTAGGGCGGCAGCGGTTGCTCGCCACACGGGTTGGTCGCGCGGATGTTCTCGCACCACCAGTTGTTGTTCATCTGGTTGACGCGGTCGATCAGGATGAAGCCGGGCTCGGCGAAATCGTAGGTGCTGGTCATGATCATGTCCCACAGACGGCGGGCGTGGACATGGCCGTAGATCTTGCAGGCGACCAGGCCGTCGTCGCGGGTCACGTAGGTGGCCGTAGTGGGCCATTCGCGCCAGATCACCTTGGCGGGATCGTCGACGTCGATCTCGTGGGCTTCCTTGAGATTGACCGGAAACACCAGCGGCCACTCGGCGTTGTCTTCGACCGCCTGCATGAACTGATCGGTGATCAGCAGCGAGAGGTTGAACTGGCGCAGTCGCCCGTCCTCGCGCTTGGCCTTGATGAACTCCTTGACGTCGGGATGGCTGACGTCGAAGGTACCCATCTGCGCACCACGGCGGCCGCCAGCCGACGACACCGTGAAACACATCTTGTCGTAGATATCCATGAACGACAGCGGGCCGGAGGTATACGCGCCCGCGCCGCTGACATAGGCGCCGCGCGGGCGCAGCGTGCTGAACTCGTAGCCGATGCCGCAGCCGGCCTTGAGCGTGAGGCCGGCCTCGTGGACCTTCTCGAGGATGCCGTCCATCGAATCGGGAATGATGCCCGAGACGGTGCAGTTGATCGTGCTGGTGGCCGGCTTGTGCTCGAGCGCACCGGCGTTGGAGGTGATGCGGCCAGCGGGAATCGCCCCGCGGCGCAGGGCCCAGACGAAACGTTCGAACCAGTATTGCTGCTTCTCGGCGGTGGTTTCCGCACCCGCCAGCGCGCGGGCGACGCGGCTGTAGGTGTCGTCGATGGTCACATCGACCGGGTCGCCCTGCTTGGTCTTGAGGCGATACTTCTTGTCCCAGATATCGTAGGACGCGGGTTGAAGCGGTACCTCGACCTCACCGCGGGCGCTGGCTGCCTCCAGACGTACCGTGCTCATTGGACTGCTGACCTCCCAAATGCCGGGCTGCTCGATCGCGGCCCACGTTGTTTGTTTTTTGTTTTGATCGCGGCCCAAACGCAGGGAAAAGCCGTCCCCGACGCCACAGGCGCCGCAATTCACCGAATTTCAGGAAACTGTGGTGGGTATACGTGGTCCCAGCCAGACTTTTCATCTCCCCACCGGAGCGGCCTGACTGCCGCCGGACAACCCCAACCGGTAGGACCCCCGTCAACCGCGAACACAACATCTTGTAGGCATCGCCCGGAGGACGTTACGCTGCTATTCGGGGTCCGTCAAGTAGTTTTTTATTGTTGAAAATCAATGGTTTCACCGTAGTTCCTCGCTTTCCACGCGGTTTGATCACGGAACCGAAATTAGAGATTTTGTGTCTTGCAGCGGTTCCCCTTGGCCACAACATGTTGGGGTCCCCCGGCCGGCCCATCCTGCCTTGGAGTAACGCATGTCGCACGTGAATTCGCTCATCCGGCTGTTCTCGGTTGGTCTCCTGATCGCCCTGCTAGCCAATCCTGGTGCGGGTCATGCTGCGGGCGTGATCCCGCTGGATGCCAGCGGTGCACCGATGGCGACGCTGGCGCCGATGCTCGAACAAATCACGCCAGCGGTGGTCAACGTCAACTCCAGGACCCGGGTGGCGGTGCGCGATCCGTTCGCCAACGATCCATTCTTCCGCCACTTCTTCGGCATCCCGAACATGCCGCGCGAACGGGTGCAGCAGTCGCTGGGCTCGGGCGTGGTGGTGGATGCGCGCGCCGGCTACGTGCTGACCAACAACCATGTGATCGACGGCGCCGACGACATCTCGGTGACACTGGCCGATGGACGCACGCTGGAGGCAACCCTGGTCGGCGCCGATCCGGATTCGGACGTGGCGGTGATCAAGGTCGCGGCCAGTGATCTGGTCGCGCTGCCGCTGGCCGATTCGGATCGCCTGCGGGTGGGGGATTTCGTGGTCGCGGTGGGCAACCCTTTCGGGCTCGGGCAGAGCGTGACCAGCGGCATCGTCTCGGCACTCGGGCGCAGCGGCCTGCGCGGCCTGGGCGTGCAGAACTTCATCCAGACCGATGCCTCGATCAATCCCGGCAATTCGGGCGGTGCGCTGGTCAACCTGCGCGGCGAACTGATCGGCATCAACACCGCGATCTTCAGCCCCTCGGGCGGCAACGTCGGGATCGGCTTCGCGATTCCGGCCAGCCTCGCACGCGAGGTGATGCGCCAGCTGCTGGCCCATGGCGAGGTGCGCCGCGGATCGCTCGGCGTGCAGGCGCAGGACCTCGACGAACAACTGGCGGATTCATTGAACACCGACGCTGCCCGTGGCGCGGTGGTGACCCGCGTGCTCGACGACTCGCCCGCGGCGCGCGCGGGCCTGAAACCCGGCGATGTGATCAGCGTGATCGACGGTCGCGCGGTCGCCAGCGCGGCGGATCTGGCCAACCTCGAAGGACTGCTGCCGCTGGGCAAGGAAGTCTCGCTGCGCGTGCTGCGCGACGGCGCGCAGGTGCTGCTCAAGGCCACCCTGACCGCACCGACGCTGCGTCGCGCAGCGGGCGCGAGCATCGATGCGCGCCTGGGCGGCGCGCAGCTGGCCGATCGCCCGCCGCGCAATGGTCGCGGCGTCGGCGTGGTGATCACCGCGGTCGACGAGGGCAGTCGGGCCGCCGCACTCGGCCTGGCCAAGGACGATGCGATCATGGGCCTGAACCGCCGCGCGATCGCCAACCTCGATGCCTTCGAACAGTTGCTGGCGATGCCGCAGCGACAGACCGTGCTGACCGTGCAGCGCGGACAACAGATGTTCCTGCTCGAGCTGCGCTGAGCGTCTTTGGAGTTGCTTGCGGGATTCGATGACGCGTCCTTCGACTCCGGGCCTGCGGCCCTGCGCTCAGGATGAACGGGTTTTGGGGTTCGTGGTGACCACCAGCCCAGCCACGTTCGTGGTGAGCGCCACCCCACCCCGTTCGTGGTGGGCGCCACCCCACCCCCGTTCATGGTGAGCGCAGGCGCGCAGCGCCGAAGTCGAACAACCCGCGATGTTCCCGCAGGGCTCACCCGGCGCCGCGCTATCATGCAGAGTCGATCCCCCGGGGCAGGTCCAAATGCAGTTCAAGCGTAGACAAAGCGGGTTTGCGGGCGCCGTGGCATGCGCGATGCTGTGGGCAAGCTGCGGCAGCGCGCTCGCGCAATCGCCGCCGAATGCTGCCGCCAATTCGTGGTACGGCGATCTGCCCGCCGCACGGGCGTTCATGGCCGATACCGCGCGCACCTACCAGTTGCGGCGCAACGTGCCGGTCACGGTGCGCGCAGTCGGCACGATGTCGGCGCTGGAGGCGGTGGCGCTCGGCAAGGCCGCGCTGGTGGGCAGCGCGCGGCCGGCCGATCCGGATACGGTCATCGAGCAGAACCTGCAGTTCACCACCGTGGCGTGGGACGCGCTGGCGGTGCTCACCCATGCACAGAACCCGGTCAGGAATTTGAGCGTCGAACAGCTGCGCGATGTCTTCGCCGGCCGCATCACCGACTGGGCGGCGCTGGGCGGCAAGCCGGGCGCGATCAACGTCTACGCGGTGGCTGGACCGCTGGACGGGGTCGAGTGGAGCCTGCGCCGGCTGCTGTTCGGCAAGGGCTCGGCGAGGGTCGCGGCCAAACGCTGGTACATCAACACCAAACAGCTCGAGGATGCGGTGGCGATCGATCCGGTCGCGATCGGCGTGAGCCTGAATTCGCTGGTGGCCGCCAATCGCAAGCTGCAGGCCGTGGCCATCGATGGGATCGCGCCCAGCCTCGCGACGCTGCAGAACGGCACGTATCCGCTGCCGACGCGGCTGTACGTGGCCGCGCGGCGCGCAGCACCCGGCGTGGCGAGCACGGTGCAGACCGGGCGCCAGGCGCGCGATTTCATCAACGCCGAGCCGGCCCTGCTGGCCGAGTGGCGACGTCGCCAGCTGCTGCCCTCGCGCGAGGCACAGGTCGTGCGCCGCGGTACCGCCGAACGCGAAGCGAAGATCTTCGCGCGGCTGGGCGTCCGCGTGATCGCCGCCGTGCCGCCCGCGCCCGCCGTGCCGCCGCCGCCGAAGAGCCTGCGAACCAATCACCAGCGCCTGGCCGCCGAGCAGCGCGAACGTGCACCACCGGCGTTCGACGCGAGTGCGCGAAGCAGCAAGACCAATCCACCCAACCACGCGGCCGAGGCGACCGCAGTGGCAGGGTGCGCGCCGGCCGTGTTCTGTCGCTGAGCCGATGATCCGCGCCCTCTCGCTCGACCTCGACGACACGCTGTGGCCGATCG
Organism: Pseudomonadota bacterium; assembly: GCA_031412975.1. GTDB lineage: Bacteria > Pseudomonadota > Gammaproteobacteria > Xanthomonadales > Ahniellaceae > UBA4656. The sequence goes on from JANOEA010000115.1 coordinate 6,524, forward strand.
GCCCCGCGATCGTGCAGGCCGAGCAGGCGCTCGATGACTGGTTGCGCGCCCACTGCCCCGACGTGGCGGCGGCGTGGCCGGCACACAGCCTGCGCGAATTGCGCGAGCGGACCTGGCTGGCGCATCCGCACCTCGCCCACGATTTCACCGAATTGCGCAAGATTTCGTTGCGCGCAGCCCTGCAGCCGCACGGCTACGGCGAGTCGCATGTCGAGCGCGCGTTCGAGGCGTTTTTCGACGCGCGCAACCGGGTCTCGCTGTATCCCGACGCGGGGCCCGCACTGGAGCGACTGGCTGCACGCTGGCCGATCGCGAGCCTGACCAACGGCAACGCCGACCTCGACCGCATCGGCATCGGCGCGCACTTCACGGTGCGGGTGTGCGCGCGAACCACCGGTGCGGCCAAACCGGAAGCGGCGATCTTCGCGCGCGCGGCCAGCGAACTGGGGGTGCCCGCCGCGCAGATCGCGCACGTGGGCGATGATGCCGAGCTCGATGTGCTGGGTGCGCAGCGCGCGGGCATGATCGGCGTGTGGCTCAATCGCGAGGCGCTGGCGTGGCCGCACGCGGGCCGCCCGGATATCGAGATCGCGAGCCTGGCCCAACTGGAGGCGGCACTCGATTCGCACGTGCTGCGCCGCACTCCGCTGGAGGTTTGATGGTGACCGTGTTGATCGATGCCTCGCCACAGGCGATTGCGCTGCTGCCGGTCAGCGCCGCGACGTTGCCGACGTGGCTGGAATCCGAACCCGAGCCGATCCGTCGCTGGGTCGGCAGCAATGGCTTCGACGGCCGCGCCGGCACCTGGTGCGGCCTGCCGGGCGCCGATGGCGGGCTGGCGCGGGTGCTGGTCGGGCTGCCCGATGCGCCGGATTTGTATGCGCTCGCGCACCTGCCGCAAGCGCTGCCCGAGGGCGATTACGTGCTGACCGAAGGCAGCGCGGCACTCGATGGCGCGCGCGCCGCGCTGGGCTTCGCACTCGGCGCCTACCAGTTCACCCGCTACAAGAGCGCACGCCGCGCGCCCGCGCGTCTGCTGCTGCCGACAGGCTGCGATGGGCTGGCACTGCGCGCGGTGGCCGGCGCCAGCGCGCTGGTGCGCGATCTGATCAACACGCCGACCGAGCACATGGGCCCCGCAGAGCTGGCGGCCACCGCATCGGGCATCGCGACCGTGCATGGCGGCAAGTTCCACGAGTGGGTCGGCGAAGAACTGCTGGGCGCGAATTTTCCGGCGATCCATGCGGTCGGGCGCGCCTCGCACCGGCCGCCGCGCCTGATCCAGGTGACCTGGGGCGATCCGCGCCATCCGCAACTGGCGATCGTCGGCAAGGGCGTGTGCTTCGATACCGGCGGCCTGGACATGAAAAGCGCGGAGTTCATGCGCTGGATGAAGAAGGACATGGGCGGGGCTGCGCACGCAATCGCGCTGGCCGAACTGGTGATGGTGCACAAACTGCCGGTGCGGCTGAACCTGCTGGTGCCGGCAGTCGAGAACGCGATTTCCGGCAACGCCTATCGGCCCGGCGAGGTGATCCGCACGCGCGCGGGCTTCAACGTGGAAATCGACAACACCGATGCCGAAGGCCGCGTGGTGCTGTGCGATGCGTTGACCTTCGCCGCCCAGCAGCGTGCCGAACTGATCGTGGATTTCGCCACGCTCACCGGTGCCGCGCGAGTGGCGCTCGGACCCGACCTGCCGGCGCTGTTCGCCAATCGCGACGATCTGGCCGCGCAGATCCTGGCCTGCGGGCGCGAACAGGAAGATCCGCTGTGGCAGCTGCCGCTGTGGCAAGGCTATCGGCCAATGCTCGATTCAGGCATCGCGGATTTCGCCAACAGCGGCCCGTCGCGACACGCCGGCGCGATCACCGCGGCGCTGTACCTCGAGCGCTTTGTGCCGACGGATATCCCGTGGGCCCACATCGACGTGTATTCGTGGAACGACACCGAACGCGCGGGTCGGCCCAAGGGCGGCGAAGCACAAAGCCTGCGCGCGATATTCGCGTTCTTGCGCCAGCGGTTCGGGGTTGACGCAAGGGTTGGCGAGCCGAAGGCCGCGTAGGGCGGGCCTTCGGCCCGCCATCACGATCACCGCGACACTTCGTCACGCGGGCCTCCGGCCCGCCATCACGATCACCGCGCGACTCCCGGCGGCGGGCCGAAGGCCCGCCCTACAGGGACTCGCGGGCTACGGCGTTTTCGACCGGGCGGGATGCTTCGGCGATCGCGAACGCCTTGACCTTCGATGCGAGGCGGGTGTCGGTCGACAGCAACTCGATCGCATCGGCGAGGATGCGCGCGGATTCCTGCAGCGGCGCGTCGGGACGGATCGTCTCGTCGCTGTCGTCCTCGGTCGGGCGACGTTCGTCGGCCTGCAGTCCGTCGTCGAGCGGCGCTTCGACGTCGCG
>JANOEA010000116.1:0-1834 GCA_031412975.1 Pseudomonadota bacterium
ACTTTGGTCGCGGTGTTGGTGCTGAATGCGAGCATCACCGCGAGCTGTGCGGTGTCGATGCCGACCTTGCCGGTGGCGTACATCTCGCCGATCGAAACCGCCGGTGCGTGGGTGTCGGCGAAGCCTGCGGCTGCGGTGGTCAAGGTCACGCCGGCATCGCCGAGCCAGCGGCCCAGCAGGGTCGAGATCACCAGCACCGCGCCGATCAATGCGGCGAAACTCAGCGCATGGCCGAAATGGAACGGCCGCGTGGCCAACACCGCAGAGCTGCCCTCGATCGGCGTGCGCAGCGCGCGCCAGCCGAGCAGGACCGACCATGCGATCACCGCGCCGCCTGCAAGTGCGAGGCTCGGCGCCAGTGCCATCAGCAGGGTGCGGTCGAGCGCGCCGACGATGATCGCGAGCAGCGCGACCGTCGACAGGTTCGAGGCCATGCCGCCGGCCGCGCACGCGCGCGCGAGTTCCGCGCTGCCGCGCGCGCGATGGCCCATGCTGGCGATGGTCGCCGAGCTGGATACGAGGCCGCCGACCATGCCGGTCAACGGCAGCCCCAGGCGCGGCCCGATCGCGCGGATCGCGATGTAGCCGGCCGCATTGATCGCCATCACCAGCACCACCAGTGCCCATAGACGACGCAGGTCGAGCCCCTCGAACATGCCCAGCGGCGTGTCGGGCAGGATCGGCAGGATGACCAGTGCGCTGGCCAGCAGCAGCAGCGCATCGTTGAGTTCGGATTCGCTGAGCACCTGCCGCGAGAAGCGATGCAGCCACGCCTTGGCCTGCAGCAGGATGGCGGCCACGACCGCAAGGCCCGCCGCGAGTGCGGGCCACTGCATCGCGAGTGCGCCGATCAGGAAGGTCAGCACCAGCACCACTTCGCTGGTCAGTCCGTGGTCGGTGGATCGCGTGCCCCAATAGCTGGTGACGGTCGCCAGGGCGATGAACACGCCGGTGATCGCGAGCGCGATCGGGCCGAGCAGGGTGGCGATGCCGCCGCTGAGTGCAATCAGCGCGCACGTGCGCACGCCCGCGGCCATGCGTCCGCCGTGTTCGGCCTTGTGCTGCTCGCGCTCGACGCCGATCAGCAGGCCGCTGCCGAGTGCGACGGCGAGGCCGAGGATTTCCTGCGGGATGGATTCGACCATGGGGCGGAGTCCGGTTTATCGATCGTGCTGCAACAAATCCGTCGCCGACCTGCCATCCGCGCGACGCGCAAGCGCCACGCCGGTGCAGCAGGACGGGCCTAGTCTACCCGTCCGGCGAGAACCCCTAGAGGACGTTGCCGGATGCTGGACCTCGAGCGCACCATCGAAAGCCGCTTCCCGCAGTGGTTCCAGGGCCACCGCGCGCGGCTCGCGCGTCCGTTCGTGCGCTCTTTGGCCAAGGTCTCGCGGCTGGATCAGATCGAGGGATTCCTGCGCGAGCACGGCCACCTGCGCGGATTCGCCTTCGTCGACGCCGCACTGGAGTGGCTCGACTGCCGCTGGCTGGTCGATCACGTCGAGCGCGAGCGCGTGCCGCAAACCGGTCGGGTGGTGATCGTGGCCAACCACCCGATGGGCGCGATCGACGCGCTGGCGCTGCTCGGATTGATCGGCAGCATCCGGCGCGACGTCAAGATCGTTGCCAACGACTTCCTGAGCGTGTTCGAGGGCGTATCCGGGCTGATCGTGCCGCTGCGCATCCTCGGCGGCAAGCCGAGCGAGGACAGCTTGCGCGCAGTGGATGCCGCGCTCGAGGCCGAGCAGGCGGTGATCGTGTTTCCGGCCGGCGAGGTGTCGCGGCTGGGGCTGCGCGGCGTGGCCGACACGCGCTGGCGCAAGGGCTTCCTCAA
>JANOEA010000117.1:0-8878 GCA_031412975.1 Pseudomonadota bacterium
TGCTGCAGCCCGCCGCCGAGAAGGCCGCCAGCTACAGCCGCCACGTCTACGACATCGTCGCCGGTGCCAACGCCGAAGCCAGCAAGGCCGCCGAAGCCCAGATCGCTGACAGCCAGAAGAAGATGTTGGCGCTGGTGGACACTGCTGTGAAGAACGCGCCGGCCGGTTCGGAAAGCGCCGTGGCCATGATGTAGTCGGCCGTGACCGCCGCCAACAACGCCTTCGAGACCGTGCAGAAGGCTGCCAAGCAGGCCGGCGAAGTGGCCGAGGCCAACTTCACCACGCTGACGAACAACGCCGTGAAGGCCACGCAAGCCGCCAGCAAGGGCAAGAAGGCCGCCTGATTGGTTGTGACGCGCCGCGTTGCGGAACTTATCCCGACGCCGCCCGCTCTACCCAGCGCTTGGGGGACTGCCAACCCCGGGCCTCTCGTGTGGAAGCTTGTTTTGGGCCCGGTGGCAACGCCGGGCCCTTTCTTTTTGTCCGCTGCTTGCCTGGTGTGGCGTCATTGCGGCGCGCCGCCACGCTGCTGCCAGGCCACGATGCGCGAGCGCAGTTCAGGCAGGGCCTTCAGCGCGGCTTCGCGCCCGGCAATGATGGCGCGGCGCCGCGCCGTGAAGTCGGCGCTGGACACCCCCGCCAGCGCCGGGCAGATCCCTGCATCGGGGGTGGTGGCTGAAGACGACGGCACGGTGCCTGGGTACTACACGGTTGGCAGCGTCTACGTGTTCGGCAGCACGCTCACACTTCCGCGCGACCCGCTGTATGGGCAGTCGAACCTCGAGCTGCTCACGCCGCAGACCAGCATCGACCTTTCCAACGGCCAGAACGTGACCAGCACGAACGGTGCCGCTGTGACGCAGATCACCCTCGGGTTCAGCGCGCGCGCACAAGACGACGTCGAGCGCGCGCGCCGCCTGGCGCGCATCGGCCCCGCGTGGCTGGACCTGGACATCGCATCGGAGCGCTGGCGCCAGTGGCCGGTGCGCAGCGTGGCCGAACGCGTCACCCGCAGCGTCGCCCGCATCAATGCCGAGCGGGTCGAGTTGCCGTTCCGCGAACTGGCGTGATGCGTTAAGCGTTTCGCATGCGGTTTAACCGCACGGCCTGTATATCGCCTGCATCATTCGGGAGGCCGCTATGCTTCGAATCGCCGTCGTGCTGCTCGCGCTCACGCTCGCCGCGTGCGCCAGCCCCGCCCCTCGCAACGATGCGCGCTGGCAGGCCTATGCGCAGATCACGGCGGCCAGTGCCGAAGCGCAACGCCAGTCAGCTGCCGAGCAATCGGCCCAGTTCGACAAGCTCGCGGCGGCGTGCCCGGCGGGCGATGGCACGTGCGTGGTGGCGGTCGCAGGCTTCAAGGCGATGGCGCAATCCGGTGGTACGGCGCAGGCCAACAACCAGATCCCCGCGCCGCCGCTCGAGCGCGACTTCGCCGCGAAGGCGCGCGACCTACTCGCCGGCATCAGTCCGCTGGCCAGCACGCTCGCGGGCGCGGTCGTGAGCTACCGCCAATCCGACAACGCCCTGCGCACGTCCGAAGCGCAATACGGATTCTTGAGCAACACCGTGGGCGCCATGGCCACGGTCGCCGACGGCGCACAGCCCAACATCAGCGTCGGCGGCAACTGGGGCGACACCTACGGCAACGACTACACCGGTGGCGATCGCAGCGAGACGAATATCGGCGGCGACAGCATCGGCCGCGATCGCATCGCCGACAGCACCATCGGCGACGGCAACCGCGCCAACAGTCCCGACATCGACGGCAGCTACAACGGCGGCGACTGCACGTCCGCACCCGGCGGCGACAGTGGCAACGGCACCACGGGAGCGATCGGTGCGGGCGGTGCATCGACTGGCTGCCAGGCGGGTGATGGGGGCGGTTGATGAACGTGCAGGATTGGGTGGGGATCGTCGGCGTCGCACTGGTGCTGATCGGCTTTTTCGTGAGGCTACCTTCGATGATCGACGCACAGATCGCGAAGAACCTGTCGAACTACCACACGAAGCTTGACGCCCACGAAGCCTACGTGCGCCGCAGCGAATACGAAAAGCGTGAAGCGGAGATCAACCGCGAGCTGCGATTCATGCGCCGCATCGTGATCGCCATCGCGCAGAAAGTCGGCGTCAACGTCGACGCCATTCGCGACATCGACGGCGACGACTGACATGTGCAGCGGCGCCATCCTCACCGGCGTCGGCATCGTGTGTTGTGCGATCGCCGTGTGGCTGAGCTGGCCGCGCAAGCCATCGGACACCGATCCATGAATCTCGCCGAGCGCTGGCTTCGCAATGCCTGGGCGCTGACCTGGGGACTGATCGTGCTGTGCACCGTGCTGCTGGTGCTGGCGGTGATCGAGTCGGGCGACTGGCTGCAGATCGTGACGCTTGCCTCGACCGGGTTCTACGCCATTCGCGCCATCGAAACATTCAAGGGGGAAAAGTCGTGAAGTTCATCACCGCCAGTCTCGAAGCACTCAAGCGCTGGCAAGAGCCCGTCGTGTGGCTGCCGTTGCTGTTCGTGCTGCTGTTGATCGGCTACCAGGTGCTGCCGCAACTCGACCCGCGTGCGGGCATCGACGGCTTCGGCACGCTGTGGGCCAGCGGCGTGACCACGTTCAACGCAGTGCTCGCCGGTTTCGTGACGTGGTTCCTGCGGCAGCTGTACATGCTCGAGCTCACCGACGACGACGAGCGCGAGCTGATCGACCACGCCATCGGCATCGACCGTGCCGAAAATGGTGAGCGGATCGGCGCCGGGCCCGCGACTACGCAGGCGCTGGCGATCCTCTCCCTGGACCGCGCCGTATGGCTCGCCATCTTCCTGCCCGTCTTCTACGCGCTGCAGGGCTAATCGCGCTATGCGCGATCGCCCTGTGCACCGGCTGCCATAGCGCGCCGGCAGCGCCCACGCACGTCGGGGCCGTCGCCCCTGTAGCGGTTGACCCCCCGCAGCCGCTGCCCAACGCCGGCCCCGACGACCCCGCGCGCTTGAACCCTTCCCCCCCCAGCGGGGGAAGGGCAGGGATGGGGGGCGTGGTGCCTCGCCCTCCCATCGCAGTCGACAACATCATCCCCGACCGCGCCATCGACCTGATCATCGCCTTCGAAGTCGGCAGCCCCGAGGTCTACACAGCGAAGTACCGCCACCCGATCTGGCCTGGCGCGGCCAGCGGCGTCACCGTGGGCATCGGCTACGACCTGGGCCACACCGCACCGCGCGTGATCGCACTCGACTGGGAAACGCATCCGCACGCGGTGCGCCTCGCCAGTGCATCGGGCACCACCGGAGTCATTGCCCGCGAGCTGGTGCGCGAGCTGGCCGACATCACCATCGAATACGGTCACGCGCGCCAGGTGTTCGACCAGACCAGCGTGATCAACCACTACCGCATCGCGCGCCGCGTGTTCGGCGGCGCCGCATTCGACGCACTGCCACCCAATGCGCAAGGCGCGCTGGTCAGCCTGGTGTTCAACCGCGGTGGTGCGATGGCCGGCGAGCGCCGCCGCGAAATGCGCCACATCCGCGACGTGTGCATCCCTGTGCGCGACACGCAATGCATCGCCCAGCAGCTGCGCGCGATGTCGCGCATCTGGGCCGGTACCGACATCGAGGGCGGCATGCGCCGTCGTCGCCACGCTGAGGCCGCGTTGGCCACTACCTGAAGGATCCAGCCATGCCATTTTCCAACTCGGGCAAAACCGATTGCTTGACCGGGCTGCGCACCGCCACGACGCATCTGTCGGGGCACACGGCGTTCCCCGGAGACTCCGGCGCATCGGAAGTCACGGGCGGCGCCTATGCGCGACTGCCCATCACCTGGGCCGCTATCTCCGGCACGCCGCCCAGCTTCGATCTTTCGGCCGCGCTGGATCTGGCCATCCCCGCCGGCACCACGGTCAAGTGGATCGGTGGATTTACCGCGCTGACTGCCGGCACGTTCAAAACGTTCGGGCCCTGCGGTAGCACGCTGCGCGGTGTGGCCACCATTCAGGCCACCGATGACATCTTCCGCAGCGACAACCACGGGCTGCCGAATGATCGCCGCGTGGTGTTCTACGCCGTTGCCGGCGAGTCGGTACCCACCGGGCTGACCGAAGGGACCGATTACTTCGTCATCAATCAAACCGCTGACACGTTCCAGGTGAGTGCCACGCAAGGCGGCGCGGCGGTGAACTTCACCGGCGACGGCGAAGTGCGCTGGCAGGACATGGTGCCTGCGACCGATGCGGCCGCGTTTTTGTGTCGTGTGTCGAGCTTCGTCCAGGACCTGCAGGGCTGATTGACCCATGCCGCACATCACCGCCGACCGCGTTCGCGAAACCAGCACCACCACCGGCACGGGCGTGCTCACGCTCGCCGGTGCAGTGGCAGGTTTCCGAACCTTCGCATCGGTGATGGCCGACGCTGACACTGCGCACTACGTGGTTTCGAACCGTGATGCCGCCGAGTGGGAAGTCGGGCTTGGCACCTGGAACACCGGCGGGCTTTTCACCCGCACGACGGTTCTGTCGTCGAGCAACGCCGGCGCGGCGGTGAACTTCAGCGCCGGCACGAAAGACGTGCACCTCACGTTGCCGGCCGCGCGCACGCTGCAACTGGACGACGGGCTCGGGATTCCGATTCCACCTGCGTCCGCAATTCCTTCCGCGCCCGCCAGTGGCATCGAGCTGTTCACTATCTCACGCGCTACCCGATCACTGCCGGGATTCATCGGCCCGAGCGGCGTCGATACCTTCCTGCAGCCAGCGCTGTTCGGCAACCGCGTGATGCTGATCAACCCCGGCAGCGGCACCGGCATCGGGTCGGTGGGCTTGACGCCGACTACGGCGGCGACGCTATCGCATCCGGCACCGGGCACCGCCACGCTGGCGGAATCGCTGTATCGAACTCGGTTTCAGACATCGACGACTGCCGGCAACGCATCCGGCGTGCGCGATGCGGTGAACACGCACTGGCGCGGCAACTCGGCGGGCCGCGGCGGATTCATGGTGCACATGCGGATCTGCACCGGCAGCATTGCGCTGGCCGGCGCGCAGGTCATGGCCGGGCTATCGTCGTCCACCGCCGCGCTGGCCGGCGAGCCGTCGTCATCCATGAACGACTTCATCGGCATCTGCAAAGACCAGGCCGATACCGACCTGTTTTTTTCGCGCCGTGCCGGCGCCGGTGCCGCGACGCGCGTCAACCTGACCATCGCCTACGCGGTCAATGTGGTGCTCGACCTGTGGCTGTTCAGTCGCCCGAACGGCAGCGAGATCGGCGCGCGCGTGGTGAGGCAGAACTTCGACGGCTCGTCGACAGTGCTGCTCGATACCACCTACAACACCAGCATTCCGGCTAACACCCAACTTCTCGGCCGCCACCTGCAGGTGCGCAACGGCGCAACGGCGGCTGCGGCGAACGTCGAAATGGCGCGCGTCTACTCCGAGTCGGACTTCTGACCATGGCGCGGTTCGGTGACGAAACCGCAGGCACCGATGACTTCCCGAGTTCAAGCGACCGGGCGCTGCTGTCGCGCTTTGAGCTGACCGAAGCGGGCGACGTTACCGAAATCGTTGTGCGGTTCCTGAACACTGCGACAGCGGGCATGTCGATGAAGGGCCTGATCTACGCCGACGGCTCCGGCGTGCCCGGCGCGCGATTGGCGATCGGCTCGGTGGTAGCGGTGCCGTCCGGCGGCGGGCTGGTGAGTTCGTCGATCACCGCCAGTCTTGCGGCTGGGTTCTACTGGATCGGCTACGTCGCCAACTCCTTCGAGGCCCGTGTCATGGGCGACACCGGCGGCGCCGGCCTGTCGCGCATGGAAGCCTGCACCTACGCTTCGCCGGCGGCGATCTGGGCGGAGTCCGGCACGGGGGCAATGACGCTCAACGTCTACGCCGAGTACACCGCCGCCGCGGGAGGCCTGCCGGTGTACGGCGGCGGGTCGATCGCCGAAGGTGCGATCGCGTCCTATCCGGACCTGCCGTCGGGCGGCCCCACGGTGATCACCGTCACCGCGCGCAGCAGCGAGGTAGCCGCCCCGCGCAGCAGCCGCACCATCACGATCACGCGCACCAGCCGGGCGAGCGACACCGCCCTGCCGCGCGCGGGGCGCACGGTACGCGCCAGTCGTGATGCGCGCAGCAGCGAGACCGGCACACCCCGGGCCAGCGCCGCGCCGCTGGCGCCGGGCATTATCACCGTAACCGCGCGCAGCAGCGAAGGCCCGAGCGGTCTCAGTGCGCGCAGCGTGGTGCTGACCCGTATCACGCGCGCCAGCGAGCCGAGCCGCGGCAGCAGCGCGCGCAGCGTCACGGTGACGCGCGGGGCCGATTCGGGGCAGGCCAGCCTCGCGCGCGCCGTGTTCGCCTACGTGTTCCAGCGCCAAGCCCGGGCCGATGCGGCGCCGCTGGCGCGCAGCGCGCGCAGCGTTACCACCACGCGCAGCGGGCGCAGTGCCGAAGGCGCCAGCCCGCGCGCGCTGGCGGCGCCGCTGCTGCCGGGCATCGTGGTGGTCACCGCGCGCAGCTTTGAAGGCGCCGCCCCACGCGGCACACGCAGCATCATCACCACGCGCACCGCCGGCGCCAGCGAGGGGCCGCGCAGCAGCACCACGCGCCAGCTGCGCGCCACCCGCACCGCTGCATCCCGTGAGGCCACGCACGCCCGCGCAGGGCGCAGCCTGCTGCTGGGCCGCGCGGCGGCCGCGTGGGAGTCGGCTGGCGCAACCGTGCAGCGCCTGCTGCGGGTGTTGCGCCAGGCGCGCAGCAGCGAATCCCCGCGCGCACGCACCGATGCACGCTTTCAGCCGCCGGTCACCAAGGGCTCGGTCACCATCACCGTGGTGCCCGGTGCCAGCGTGACGCTGCAAACCCTGCGCACCGCCAGCGCTGCCAACACCACCGCAGCCACCGCGGTCGCCACCCAAGCCACCGCCGCAGCGACCGACTGCGCCGCCACCGAAGCCACCACCCTGGAAGTGACCGACGCATGAGTACCAACGAGCACGACATCGGCGACGTGATCACCCTGCGCGCCACGTTCCGCGATGCTGCGGGGGCGCTCGCCAACCCGGGCGCGGTGGCGCTGGCGGTGCGCAAGCCCGACGGCACGCTGGTCACTCCGGCGCCCACGCCCACGGAGGCCAGTGTGGGCGTGTGGCAACACGCGATCGCACCGGAACAGTCCGGATGGTGGACCTATCGCTTCACCGGCACCGGTGCCAACGCCGCCGCCGAAGAGGCGCGGTTTTTCGTGCGCACGCCGCGGATCTGATGATGCACGGCCACGTCATCTGGGTAGGTCGGCGCAACGCCAAGCTGTATTACCGCGGCGGCATTACCCATGGGCGCGAGCCGTTCACGTACGAGCTCGCCGAGGCCGCGTGGTTCGTGACCGAAGAGACCGCTCGAGCGGTGGCTGATTCATTGCAGCGCTTTCGCGACTACCCCGCAGGCGATCGCGGCATCGACTTCACCACCTGGCCGGATCGCTTTGCCCAGATTCGCGACGGCGCGACGGCCGCACCGCTCGACCCACCCGACTGCGAGGACCCCGACCGATGATCGCTGCAGCATGGCTTGCACTGCCCGGATGGGTGCGCGGACTGATCGTGCGCGTGGTCGGCGTGTTGATCGTGGTGGGGTTCGTCGTCGCCGGCATCGCATGGTTCGCCGGCCACTACTACGACGAAGGCTACTCCGCGCGCGAAGCCGAGCTGCAGGCCACCGCGCAGGCCTACGCGTTGCGCGTGGCTCGATTGAACGGCGAGCTGGCCCAGTTGCAGCGCGAGACCAAAACCCGCGTGAACCAGGCGATCGCGCAGCGTGATGCCGCGCGCGCCCAACTCGAAGAGGCCCTGACCAATGAACCGGATTTCGCTGCTATCCGCATGCCTGATCGCCTGCACGCTTTGCGCGTGCAGCGCCGCGCCGACGTTGCCCGAGCCGCCGCCCATCGCGACCTGCCCGACTGAGTCGCTGGAATGGTGCGACGGCGGCGGGCTCGACAGTAGCCCGCTGCTGGGCCCGCAGCAGCGCGAAGACGAAGCCGATGCCAAGGCCGCGCAGCTGTGCATCGAACGGCACCACGCGGCGGTGCGGTGCCTTCGGCGGTTGAAGGCGGCGGGGGTGTTCCAGGCTGCGGATGATCCTTCCGCAGACCAGTGATCAACTCACGTACTGGGCCAACATCCTGCGAACGAGCGGTCGATCATCGCCGGGCTGCGCGCCGTAAGCCAGCGCGGTATCGCGATAGCACATGGCCTGCAGCGTGCGCAGTGCAGGGGGTTCGTCTCGCTCGATCGCAAGCCGGTCGCTCTGGATCGCAGCGAGTTCTTCGATAGCCAGCGCGGCCGGCCCCTCGATGCGCTCGGCCAGGCGCGAGAAACGGTCGTGCAACGCCGCGTGCAGGTGATGCATGCGCGCCGGGTCGACGATCAGCGCCCATGCGTTCCACGCGGTGAGCAACAGCATCAAGCCGGGCAGCACCAGCGGCGGAACGGTCTGTGTGACGGCCAGGAATGCCGCCGAACCGATGACCAGATTTACACCCGCATTCATCTTGCCCCAGAAGTCGTAGTGCACCTGGCGCGCGCGGTGGTACCGCATGGACACCCGCAACTCGAAAAACAGGTTCCAACGATCAGTGTTTTGCTTCACGTGAGTCAGCATGACGGGCCTTCCTCTGGGGCGGCGGCGGCGGCGGGGGCTGATTGGGCGGCGTGTCGTACTTTCGGCCCGGCCTTTCCTGCGGTCGCGGCATCGGCGTGGGGCTGGGGTTGGGGTGTGGCGCTGGTCTTGACGTCATGATGCGCTCCTTGTCGGTGTCCTACAACTTCCGCATGCGTGATGCGGGCTTCGATGTTCCACGCGGAACCAAATAGTTAAC
>JANOEA010000118.1:0-8935 GCA_031412975.1 Pseudomonadota bacterium
CGTGTCCTCGCAGGTCGGTTGCGGCCTCAACTGCACGTTCTGCTCGACCGCGACCCAGGGCTTCAACCGCAACCTGGGCACCGCCGAGATCATCGGCCAGGTGTGGGTGGCGGCGCGCTCGCTGGGCAACATCACCCATCAGGTCCGGCGCATCACCAACGTGGTGCTGATGGGCATGGGCGAACCGTTGTTGAACTTCGACAACGTGGTCGCGGCGATGAACCTGATGCGCGACGATCTCGGTTTCGGGCTGGCCAACAAGCGCGTCACGCTGTCGACCGCGGGCCTGGTGCCGATGATCGACAAGTTGTCCGAGGTCGCCGACGTGAGTCTCGCGGTATCGCTGCATGCGCCGACCGACGAGCTGCGCGACACGCTGGTGCCGCTGAACCGCAAGTATCCGATCCGCGAGTTGCTGGCCGCCTGCGCGCGCTACCAGGCCAAGCGGCCGCGCAGCACGATCACCTTCGAATACACGCTGATGCGCGGCATAAACGACCAGCCCGAACACGCCCGCGCGCTGGTCAAGTTGTTGCGCCGTCTGCCGTCCAAGCTCAACCTGATTCCGTTCAATCCGTTCCCGGGCACCCGCTACGAGCGCTCCGGCGAAACCGAGATCCGCGCGTTCCAGAAGATCGTGCTCGACGCCGGGCAACTCGCGACCGTGCGGCGCACCCGCGGCGACGACATCGACGCCGCCTGCGGGCAGCTGGTCGGCAAGGTGCTCGACCGCACCCGGCGCTCGCGCGAATTCCAGGCGCGGATCGAGGAGGGGCTCGATGCGGCGTGACCGACTCCAGGGGCTGCTGGTGCTGCTGCTGGCCTGCTGCCTCGCGGCATGCGGGACCACGGACACGCGGCGCGCCGATGGCACGTCCAGCGGCGCGAGCAACAAGGCCGCGGCGCGGGCCAGCGCGGCGGGCACCAACGTGCAGCTCGGCCAGGGCTACATGGAGCAAGGTCGCCTCGAGCTCGCGATGGAAAAGCTCACCCGCGCGATCGAGATCGACCCGCGCTCGACCTCCGCGCATACCGTGATCGCGGTGCTCTACGAGCGGATCTCCGACCCGGTCAATGCGCGGATCCACTACAAGCGCGCCAGCGAGCTGTCGCCGCGCGCCGGCGACGTGCTGAACAACTACGGCGCCTTCCTGTGCAATCAGGGCGAGTACGCCGCGGCCGATGCGCTGTTCGTGCGCGCGCTCGCCGATCCGTTCTACAAGACGCCCGCCGTCGCGCACGCCAATCGGGGCGCTTGCGCTGCATCCTCGGGCGACCTGCAACTGGCCGAAGACAGCCTGCGGCGTTCGATCCAGCTGTCGCCGAACAACCCCGATGCGCTGTTCTCGATGGCGCGGGTCAGCTACCTCAAGGGCGACTACATGAGTGCGCGCGCTTTCGTGCAGCGCTACGAAGCGACCGGACGCGCTGCCGTCGACGGGCTGTTGCTCGGCTACGAAGTGGAACAGAAACTCGGTAATGTGCGCGGCGCCAACGATTACCGGAAGCGCCTGCTGGTCCAATTTCCGGATTCCGAGGCGGCACGCCGCCTCAGCGACATGGAGTCGCCGTGATGAGCCGCGTGGTTGGCGGCAGGTGCGCCGGTGTTTGCCGTGCGCGAATGACATTCGACAACCGCCGGTGCGTCAGGGGACCGCGGAGGGGAAAATGAACCAGCAAGATCCCGGCCAACAGCCGGGCGATGCAGCAATCGATGCTCCAGCCGCCAGCACCGCCGCCGACCCGGGCGGCCACGGCGGGCCGCACCCGACGCTGACCCCGGTCGCCAGCGAAGCCGGGATCGGCGCGCGCTTGCGCGCTATCCGCGACGTGACCGGGCTCAGCCGCGAGGAGTTTGCGCGCAAGGCGCGGATTCCGACCGCTGTGTTGGGCGACCTGGAGAGCGGACACTTGTCGCGCCTTGGAGCTGCGGTCTACGTGCGCGGCTACGTGCGCAGCGTGGCGCGCGCAGCGGGCGTCGACGACAGCGAGTTGATGCTGCAGATCAAGCAGCTCGACGACGCACAGGGCCCGCAGCAGCCGGCGACGGTTGCGCCACGACTGAGCAAGGGCGCACCACGCTGGTTCAGCCGCTACGCCACCCCGGTCGCCTATGCGCTGTTGACCGCTGTGGTGATGGTGCCGGTGGTCTACCTGGCCCGCCCTGGCGGCAGCGAATTGGCGCAGATTCCGACCCTGACGCCGATCGACGCGCCGCAACGATCGGCAAGCTCGGTGCCCGGCGTGGTGTCCATACCCGCGCCCGGGGCTCAGGCATCCGCGGCCCGCGCGGTGGATCTGGCGTCGGTTTCGATGCCAGCACCGGTCGAGCCGGACGCCACGCAGATGGGCCCGCCGGCGGTTCCCACCGCATCACCGCGGCCGGTGATGGCTACTTTCGCGCCGATGCCCGACGCCGCGTCCGGCAAGCTCTCGCAGCGCGTGACCTTGCGCCTGAATGCGCCCAGCTGGGTGGAGTTCACCGGCTCCGACGGCAGCCGGCTCGAGTATGCGCTGCTGCCGGCTGGCACCACCCGCGACTACCAATTGCAGGGCAGCGCGGAGCTGCGGATCGGCAATAGCGCCGGCGCGCAGCTCAGCGTCGACGGCAAGCCGGTCGACCTCGCATCGATCAGTCGCGCCAACGTGGCGATCGTGGTGCTGGGCAAACCGAATACCCCTGCCACAGACTGATTTCATTCAGGCGCGGTCGGCCAAGCTGACCCGCCACCTTGCTGGAACCTGAAATGGCAATCGAAGACCTCGACGAACACGAACAAGGCGAACGCGTCCGCAAGTGGCTGGGCCAGAACGGCGGCTCGATCATCCTCGGCATCTGCGTCGGCATCGCGGGCCTCGCCGGCTGGCAGTACTGGCAGCAAGCCGCGCGCGAGCGGACCCAGGCCGCCCAGGTCGAGTACCAGGCATTGGTCGATGCCGAAGAATCCAAGGATGCAGAGGCGGCGGCCAAGGCCGCGGCCACCCTGCGCAAGGACTTCTCCAGCACTCCCTACGGCGTGTTCGCAGCGCTGAGCCAGTCGCGTGATGCGGTCGGCAAGGGCGACCTCGCGGCGGCCGAAGAGGCGCTGCAGTGGGCGCGCGGGATCGACGTCGACCTGCCCGCCCTGCAAGAACTGGTGACCGTGCGCCTCGCGCAGGTCAAGCTCGCGCAGGGGCAGGCGCAGGCCGTGCTGGACCTGCTCAAGGACGATACGTCGGCGGGTTTCAAGGGCGTGGTGTCCGAACTGCGCGGCGATGCGCTGGTCGTGCTGGGACGCATCGACGACGCGCGCGCCGCATACGAAGATGCGCTCGCAGCCCTCGATGCGGGTTCGCCGCAGCGCAACTTCGTGGAGATGAAGCGCGACGACCTGGCAGCCGCCGTGGCGACCGCAGCGCCTGCGCCGATCGCACCTGCCGCTCCCGCTGCACCGCAGACTCCGGCCGAGCCGACCGCTGCAGCGGCCGACGCCGCCAAGGCCAACTCATGAAGCGCTCCCTGTGGTTGGGGGCGATGCTGGTTCTCGCGCTCTCCGGTTGCGACTGGCTCAAGTCGGGCAGTACCAAGGACGTGACACCGCCGGCCGAACTGATGGAGTTCGCGCCGACCGTGGGCGTGAGCCAGGTCTGGTCGCGCAAGCTCGGCTCCGGCGTGGGCAAGGCCGGCTTGAAGCTGCGGGCCGCCTACGATGATGGTCGCATCTTCGCCAGCGATGCCTCGGGCGCGGTGTCGGCGTTCGATGCAGCCAGTGGTGCGCCGGCGTGGCGCGTCGAGCTCGATGAACCGGTATCCAGCAGTCCCGGCGCAGGGGACGGCCTGGTCGTGGTCGGCGGGATCAACGGTGCGGTGGTGGCGCTCGATGCCGGCTCCGGCGCACAGCGCTGGACGGCTGCAGCATCCTCCGAAGTACTCGCGCCGCCTGCAGTCGGCGGTGGGGTGGTGGTGGTTCGCGCGATCGATGGCCGCATCTTCGGTTTCGACGCGGCCGATGGCACGCGTCGCTGGGTGTTCGACCGCGGCGTGCCGCTGCTGAGCCTGCGTGGCAACGGCACACCACTGATCGCCGACGGCGTGGTCTTTGCGGGCTACGACAACGGCAAGATCGTAGCGCTCACGTTGTCCGACGGCGTGCTGCGCTGGGAACAGACGCTCGCGCAGTCCGAGGGTCGCACCGAACTCGAGCGCATGGTCGACATCGATGGCGAATTGGCCACCACTGGCACCGAGCTGTTCGCATCCAGCTATCGCGGCCAGGTCGGCGCGCTGGCGCCCGATAGCGGTCGGGTGCTGTGGTCGCGGAATTTTTCCGGCTATGCCGGGGTAGCCGTGGCCGGCGACAAGGTGCTGGTGGTCGACGACCTGGGCGTCGTGCAAGCGCTCGATGTACGCAGCGGCGCTGCGTTGTGGAAACAGGAAGGATTGCTGCGTCGTTGGCCCGGCACCCCGGTCGCGATAGGCGACTACGTGGTGGTTGGCGACTTCGAAGGCTACCTGCACTGGCTGTCGCTCGAAGACGGCAGTTTCGTCGCCCGTCAGCGGCTGGGCAAGGATGGAATCCGTGCCGCACCGCTGGTGATCGGCGACATCGTCTACACCACCAGTGCCGAGGGCAGCCTTGCTGCCTGGCGAGTCGGTGGGTGAACCGCACGGACGCGGCAGCATGAACGCTGCCGCGCCTGCCTCGGAGGTCGTGGTGCTGCCCGTGGTTGCCCTGGTCGGACGCCCCAACGTGGGCAAGTCGACCATCTTCAATGCCCTGACCCAGTCCCGCGATGCGCTGGTGGCCGACCGGCCCGGTGTGACGCGCGATCGCCACTATGGCGTGTGCCGCGGCGACGAGGGAGCGTTCGTGGTCGTCGACACCGGCGGGCTGTATGGCGACGGCGATGAACTGTCGGATCTGACCCGCGAGCAGGCCGAGGCCGCGATTGCCGAGGCGACGCTGGTGGTGCTGGTGGTCGATGCGCGCGAGGGGCTCATGCCCGGCGACCAGCGCATCTGCGACGAGCTTCGCAAGGCCGGCCGCGACTGCGTGCTGGCGGTCAACAAGTGCGATGGCCTCGACGAGAATTCGGCGCAGGCCGAGTTCGCGCGCCTCGGCATCTCGCCCTCGATCGGTCTGGCGGCCAGCCATCGGCACAACCTCGACCGGCTGGTCGCGCTGCTGCGCGAGCGCCTGCCGAGCGTGGTCGATACCGACTTCGCCAGCGACCCCGAACGGATCCGGGTCGCGATCGTGGGGCGGCCGAACGTCGGCAAGTCGACCCTGGTCAACCGCCTTCTCGGCGAAGAACGCGTGATCGTGTCCGAACATGCGGGCACCACCCGCGATGCGATCCACGTGCGGCTCGAACGCGACGGGCGCAAGTACCTGCTGATCGACACCGCCGGCGTGCGGCGCCGGGCGCGGGTCGAGGATGCGGTCGAGAAGTTCAGCGTGATCAAGACCCTGCAGGCGATGGAGCAAGCGCAGGTGGTGATCGTGATGCTCGATGCCAGCGAAGGCGTGACCGAACAGGACATCACCGTGCTCGGCCACGCGCTGCACGCCGGCCGCGCACTGGTGGTCGCGATCAACAAGTGGGATGGACTCGATCGCTACCAGCGCGAGCGCTGCCGCACCGAATTGCACCGCAAGCTCGACTTCGCGTCCTGGGCGCTGCAGGCCACCATCGCCGCGCGCGAGGGCTCCGGTCTTGGCGAGTTGATGAAGATGGTCAACAAGGCCTGGCGCTCGACCCAGTGGGAGGGCTCCGCGGGCGATCTGACCAAGGCGCTGGAACTGGCGATCGAGAGCCACCAGCCGCCGCTGGTGCGCGGCCATGCGCCGAAGCTGCGCTATGCGCACATGGGCGGCAAGAATCCACCGCGGGTGGTGATCCACGGCACCCGCCTGACGTCGGTCGCGGCCAGCTACAAGCGCTATCTCGAAAACACCTTCCGCAAGCACTTCCGCCTCGAAGGCGTGCCGGTCAGGCTGGAGTTCCGCGAGGGCGAGAACCCGTACAAGGGCAAGCGCAACGTATTGACCGAGCGCCAGGTACGCAAGCGCCAGCGCCTGGTACGCAACGCGCGCAAGCGCTGAGCCGCGGCGTGACGCGGCCGTCCGCCCGCACGGCGATCACCGCGGCGATCCTCGCCGGTGGCGCAGGGCGGCGGGTCGGCGGTGCCGACAAGGGCCTGCTCGAGTGGCAAGGCAAGGCGCTGGTCGAGCACGCGATTGCGCGCATCGCGCCACAGGTCGAGCGCATCATCATCAGCGCCAACCGCAACCCGCAGCGCTACGCGCAGTTCGGTTTTCCGGTGGTCGCCGATCGCCTGCCCGGCCATCCCGGTCCATTGGCTGGCATTGCCGCGGCGCTCGCCGCCACCGCAGACGACTGGCTGCTGTGCGTGCCGGTGGACCTGCCGCTGTTGCCGATGGATCTCGCTGAACGACTCTTGCGATCTGCACTCGCGCACGGCGGTCCGGTGGCGGTTGCGCATGATGGCGAACGCCGGCAGGTGCTCTGCGTGCTGCTCGCGCGCTCGCTGGCCGCGAGCGCCGAGGCCGCAATCGCGCGCGGCGACGGCGCGGTCTGGGCGTGGCAGGATGCCTGCGGCGTGATCGAGGTCGATTTCAGCGATCAGCCGGACGCTTTCCTCAACCTCAACCGCATCGAACCCGCATGATCGAACTGGCCGAGGCCCGCATGTTGGTGCGCAGCACGCTCGCGGACTCGGGCAGCGCGGTCGAACGCGTGCCGCTGGAAGCCGCGCACGGTCGCTACCTTGCCGAGGAACTGCGCGCGCCGACCGATATTCCGGGATTCGTCCACGCCGCGATGGACGGCTACGCGGTGCGCGCGAGCGACCTGCATGCGACCGACGCCACGCGACTGCGCCTCGTGGGAACGCTGCTGGCAGGCGGTGCTGCGGTGCCTGCGGTCGGCGCGGGCGAATGCGTGCGCATCATGACCGGCGCCCCCGTGCCTGTCGGTGCCGACACCGTGATCGTTCGCGAACACAGCAGCGTGGATGGCGCCGAGGTCGTGCTCCAGCCGGGCACTGCAGCCGGCGCGAACCTGCGCCCGGCGGACGATGACTTTGCTGCTGGCGCGCTTGCGCTGGCGGTCGGCACGCGCCTCGACGCGGCGGCGCTCGGCGTGATTGCCTCGTTCGGCCATGCGGGCGTGGCAGTGCGTGCGCGGCTGCGGATCGCAATCCTGGTGACCGGGGACGAATTGGTCGAGCCGGGTCGGCCGCTCGGCTTCGGGCAACGCTACGACAGCAATCGAACCCTGCTGGCTGGCCTCGTGCACGAGCTTGGCGCGGTAATTTCCGAGGCGCGCAGGGTCGTCGACGACTCGCACGCGATCGAGCAGGCCCTGCGGGAGATGGCGCCGCACGCGGACCTGCTGCTGACCACCGGCGGCGCATCGGCCGGTGATGCCGACTTCCTGCCCGCGCTGCTGGCGCGGATCGGCAGGCAGGTGTTCTGGAAAGTGGCGATGCGCCCGGGCATGCCGGTGCTGTTCGGCGTATTCGATGGGGTACCACTGTTCGGCCTGCCCGGCAATCCGGTCTCCGTATTCGCGACGTTCTTCGCGCTGGTGCGTCCCGCGATCGCGCAGTTGACCGCCGCGCCGAGCATCGACCCGCCGCCGGTCCACGCGCGCCTCGCCGAGCCGCTGGGCAAGCGCCACCAGCGCCTCGAATTCCGTCGCGCGCGATTGCGGGCGGACGCCGACGGCACGCTGTACGCGCACGTGCACCCATCGACCAGTTCGGGTGCGCTGCGCAGCGTGGTCGAAGCCGACGCGCTGGTCGAACTGGCCGCGCCTGCGCGGGACTACCTGCGTGGCGACCTGGTTCCGGTGCATCGGATTCGCAACGCCCCATACCTGCCATGAGCACCGAGCCCGCGCTGCCGATTTCCGAGATCGACCCCGCCGAAGCCGCGCGACGCCAGGCCGCCGGCGCGCTGCTGCTGGATGTGCGCGAACCCGGCGAGTGGGCGCTGGGCTCGCCGGATGGCGCGCTGCGGATCGCACTGGCCGCGCTGCCGGCCGCGATCGATCGCGCGCCACTCCAGGATCACGGGCAGCAGATCGCGGTGCTGTGCGCGAGCGGTCGCCGCTCCCTGCTGGCCGCCGCGCAGCTGCGTGCTGCCGGTTTCGCGCAGGTCGCGTCGGTGGCCGGTGGCTTCCAGCGCTGGCAGCAGCTTGGGCTGCCGTGGTCTGCGGTCTCGGCCCTCGACGAGCAATCGCGCGAACGCTACTCACGCCACTTGTTGCTACCCGAGGTCGGCGAGGCCGGCCAGCAGCGCCTGCAACGCGCGCGCGTGCTGCTGGTCGGCGCCGGTGGGCTCGGATCGCCGGTGGCGTTGTACCTCGCCGCGGCCGGCGTCGGCTATCTGCGGATCATGGATCCCGATGTGGTCGAACGCAGCAACCTGCAGCGACAGATCCTGCATGCCGATGCGCGCGTCGGCCAGCCGAAGGCAGCCTCGGCAGCCAGCAGCCTGCGCGCCCTGAATCCCTCGGTGGAGGTCGACGCGCGGGCGCAGCGCGTCGACGCACTCAACGTGCGCGAACTGGTCGGCGATGTCGACCTCGTGATCGACGGCAGCGACAACTTCGCTGCGCGCTATCTGCTCGATGCCGCCTGCACCGATGCCGGCAAACCGCTGGTGTATGGCGCGATCCACCGCTTCGAAGGCCAGGTCAGCGTGTTCGGGGGTGGGCCCGAGGCGCCATGCTATCGCTGCCTGTTCCCCGATCCGCCCGCCGATCAGGATGCGCCGAACTGCGCCGAAGCCGGCGTGCTCGGGGTGCTGCCCGGGATCATCGGCAGCCTGCAGGCGACCGAGGCCCTGAAGTTGCTGCTCGGGATCGGCCGCAGCCTGCAGGGGCGGCTGCTGCACGTCGATGCCCTCACGATGCAGTTTCGCGA
>JANOEA010000119.1:0-8369 GCA_031412975.1 Pseudomonadota bacterium
CGCGATCGCCGCGCTCATTGGTGGTCCAGAAGTGCTCGACCGGCGGCAGGTCCAGGGCGCTGGCCGTCGCCGCGTTGAATGCGGTGAGTGCCCGATGGGTGCCGCTGGCCGGATCGATGCGCACCAGTTCCTGCGGTTCGCCCGCGCTCTCGTAGATCGACACCAGCACGTCGCGGCCCCGCTCGTTGCCGACCAGGTTCGCGTAGACGCCGCGCTCGCTGCGCGTGACGGTGTCGATCGCGCCGCGGCCGCCGCGCGCGCGATACACGCGCTCGAGCCCGGCGTGCTCGCTGGAGAACCACACGCTGCGATTGTCGGTGGCCACGACATAGGCGTTGACCGCACGCGCCTCCGGCACCGCCAGTTCCGGATTGGGGGCCAGCGCCGGCCAGCCGAACGAGGCCAGTCGCGCGGCGTTGTAGATGCGATCGGTGCGCGGCGTGCGCAGCGCGTACAGCGTCTTGCCGTCGTGGCTGAAGTCGGGGCGCGACCAGCCGTCCTGGCTGTTGGTGCTGCCATCGCCGGTCAGTCGCTTGGGCTCGCCGCCGTCGACGGACACCTGGTACAGATCGCTGTGCGTCCATGCGTAGGCAGCGCTATTGCGATTGGTGGTCGCCGAGAACACCAGCGAGCGCCCGTCGGGCGCCCACGCGAAATCGATCTCCTCACCGGTGTCGGTAAAGCGACCGCCGAAACCGGCCAACTTCACCAGCGCACTGCCGGCGAGCAGGTCGCGCGCCTCGCCGCCTTCGAGCGGCTGCACGAACACGCGCTGCTGGTGGTCTTCGAGCCAGCGATCCCAGTTGCGGATCGGAAACCCGGTGTACACGCGTGCGTTGTACTTGCGCGCCTTGCGCTCTTCGGCGATGCGCTGGTTGTCGGCATCGTTGCGGGTGCCGGGGAACACGCTGCCGACGAAGCCGATCCGGCTGCCATCCGGCGAGAAGCGCGGCGAACGCGCGCCGGTCGATATGGCGGTCACCCGGCGCGCTTCACCACCGCCCAGGTCGATCACGTAGATCTGCGCCACGCTGTCGTCGGCGCGCTTGGCCGAAAACGCGATGCGCCGACCATCCGGGCTGAACACCGGCGTGGCCTCGGGCTCGGGGCCGAAGGTCAGCTGCCGCGGCGGACTGCGCCCATCGGTGGCCACGATCCACAGGTCGCTGCGTACCTTGGCCGGATCGTAGGCGGGCGTGGTGACCGCGACCACCGCCTGGCTGCCATCGGGACTCAGCGCCGGCGTCGACAGGCGCTTGAACAGCCACAGATCTTCGTGGGTGATGGTGCGTTTGGCGGTGTCGGCCGATGCGCCGGCGGCGGCGAACAGCAGGGTGGCGGCGAGGATCTTGAGAACACGCATCGTGGGGAATCCGTGGCGACTGTCGAAAGCCGGATGGAAGCACACCGGCCCTGTCAAAGTCGAATCGAACACCTCGAGAGCGCTGTCGCAGTGGCGAGCGCTGAACGCCGCGCGGCCTCGGCGTTAGCGTGAAGTTCAGTGCTAGCGTAGGCCGTCGGCAAGGTCGTGCGCGCACCGCGATCGATCGATGCCACCGGGCTCTCGGCGTTCGCAAGGGGACGATTTAAGGATGGATTCCAATGATTGAACAAGGGGTTCGCCGAATGCTGCGGCACGGCATTATTGGTCTGATGGCCGCGTGCGCGTTGTCCGCCGCGGCCCGCGCCGGTGCGCAAACAGGCACCTCCGACCTCGAGCTGACGGCCACGCTGATGCCCCCGGCACCATGGGTGGAAAACCAGCGGGTCACGCTGACGGTCACGGCGCGCAACCTGCTGGCGACGTCTGCCGTCGGCACGTTTTACGTGTTCCAGCCACGGATTCCCGGGCCTGCGGTCAGCAACCCTCTTCTTGGTGAAGGTTTGCACACCTCGACTTGCCAGCGGGACATTCTGTGTTCCGAGTTCGGCAACAACTGCTGGACCTTCGGTTCTATACAAGGGTTGGAGTCGCGGAGCTGCCGCGTGGACTTCCAAGTCCCGTCGGGTGTGCCGGCCATCACCGGTCAGATGCGCGTGCGACTCATCGCCGATCCGGCCGACCTCATGTTCGCGAACAACGAAGTGTTTTTTCCTGCGAGCACGCTGGTAGTCGCGCCCGTTCCGGCATTGTCCGGTTGGTCGCTGGTCGCGCTGTGCGGCCTGTTGATGATCTCTCTGTGGTTCTCAAGATCGCGAGTGCCGAGTTAGCAAGCCTGCACACCTCCCTAGGCTCGGGTCGCCCACCGCTGGCTGCATCGCGGCATTCGTCGTGGGGCATACCCCGCCGGAAGAAGCTACATCACGCCACAGGACTTGCCATCCAGCCCGCCTCGCCGCTACTACTAGCCACTCCACCGGGAAATGAATCATGGGCCAGGGCATGAGTGAGCGCGCGTTTTTCGGAATCGTCGCGATGGGGTTGTGCGTGGCGGTGGGCGGCTACGCGATTCGCGAGTTCGCGATTCCCGCGCGACCGCTGAAGTTGTCCAAGGCGCCGGAGATGTCCGGGTTCTGGGTGCACCGCGCGACCTATCCCACCGGGCACTACAACCCCAAGTGGTTGATCGACGCCGCGGCTGAAGCGCGCAACGTGCCGGGTGGCGTGCCGGACGGCGCGCTGCTGACCCGCGCTTACACAGCGACCGCGCTCGATCCGGTGAACTTCACGCCACTGGGTCCAGCACCACTGCGCAACAGCACCGGCGGCGGCAGCGCGGTGGCTGGCCGCGTGAACGTGGTGGTCGCGCATCCGGGCAACCCCGCCATCGCGTGGTTGGGCGCCGATGGCGGTGGCATCTGGAAAACCACCAACTGCTGCGACGCGAACACCACCTGGCAGATCAAGACCGACGACATTCCCGAGATCCGCTCCAGCGCGATCGGCGACATGACGATCGACCCGAACAATCCCGACGTGCTCTACGCGGGCACCGGCGACCTGCGCTTCGGGTCGTTCTCGTTCGGCGCCAACGGCGTGCTCAAGAGCATCGACGGTGGCGAGACCTGGACGGTCAAGGGTGCCGACGTGTTCAATCCGTTCTATCCGCCGTCGGCCAACGGCTTTCCGCAGTACCAGGCGATCGGCAAGGTGATGGTGGACCCGAACGACTCGAACAAGGTCGTGGCGGGTACCAAGACCGGTGTCTACTTCAGCTACAACGCGGGCGAGACGTGGACCGGGCCGTGCCTGAGCAACGGCTTCACCTCGCAGCGCCAGGACACCACGGGCCTGCTGATGCGCGACGTCGGCGCAACCACCGAGGTCATCGTCGCGATCGGCACGCGCGGCTTCGAGACGCCGGTGCAGCCGGACCTCAACCGCAACGGTGCCAATGGTTTGTGGCGCGGCACCATGCCGGCCGCGGGCTGCCCGACCGACTTCGTCGCGATCTCGCGTCCGGACAACGGCTGGCCGGCCGGTACCGCGCAGGGTGCGCCGACGCCCGCCAACTCGCTGGGCCGCATCGACATCGCGATGGCGCCATCCGACAACAGCGTGATCTACGCGCAGGTGGCCGCGATCAATGCCGCCGGTCCGAACATCCTCGGCGTGTGGCGCAGCACCGACGCGGGCACCTCGTGGACGCAGACCCAGGTCGGTGATGTCAGTGGCGCGGGCACGCAGAGTTGGTACAACGCCGGCGTCACCGTCAGCCCCACCGATCCCAACACGGTGATCCTGTCGGCGCTCTTCACCTTCCGCTCGACCACCGGCGGCAGCACGTGGGCCAACATCGCGACCACCCCGCATGTCGACCACCACGGCCGCGCCTATGTCGCTGGCGACCCCAATCGGCTGTTGATCGGCACCGACGGCGGCGTCTACTACAGCGCCAACGCGCTGGCCTCGCCGCCGACCTGGGTATCGCTGAACACCACGCTGAACACCATCGAGTTCTACTCCGGCGGGATCACCGCCGACTTCGCCACGGCGACCAGTTCGGGTGCGGTCGGCGGCGCGCAGGACAACTCCTGCATGGTGTCGACCTGGACCGATGGCAACTTCGGCGCGCAGGCCTGGAACGTGCGCAACGGCGGCGATGGGCTGTATGCGACCATCGAGCCGGTGCTCGGCCAGCGCTGGTACTACTCGAGCCAGAACGGCAACATCCGGGTGACGTCGACCGCGCAGGGCACGGCCACGAGCGCGGCCGCGCCATCCGGCTGGGGAGCGGATCCGAAAACCTTCCTGACCAACTTCGATCTGTACCGCTTCGGCGGCGAGACCACCGGTTGTCCTGTGGCCACCGGTTGCGGACGCATCATCGCGGGCTCCAACCGCGTGTGGGAAAGCATCACCGGCGGCGTGCCCAGCAGCGGCTGGAAAGCGAACAGCCCGAACCTGACCAAGGGCACGCTCGGCGCGCGCTCGTTCCTCAACCAGGTGGCCTATGCGACCAGTACGCCGGACGTCGCGATCGCGGGCAGCAACGACGGCAACGTCGCGATCGGCTTCGGCATGGGCCAGGACGTCGCGAACTCGGCGATCTGGGTCGATGTCACCGGCGGCAATGCGGTGCTGCCCAACCGACCGGTGATGGACGTGTTCCTCGATCCGGTCAATCCGCTGGTCGGATACGCGGCGGTCGGTGGCTTCGACCAGAACACCCTGGCCACGCCGGGCCGCGTGTTCCAGGTCACCTGCACCGCGAACTGCGGATCGTTTGCGTGGCGCAACGTCAGCGGCAATCTGCCGAACATCTACGTCAACAGCGTGATCGTGAATCCGAATCTTCCGCGGCAGGTGTTCGCAGGCACCGATTGGGGCCTGTACTTCACCAACGACGTGAACGCCAATCCGGTGGTGTGGCAGCAGCACACGGGATTGCCGAACGTGATGATCTGGGACATGACCTACGACCGCGGCTTCACCACGCTGGCCGTGTGGACGCGCTCGCGCGGCGCGTGGGTCTGGCCGCTGCCGCGCGAGGCCGACCAGCTGTTCGCCAACGGATTCGAGCCGCTGCCGTAGTCGCGCGTTGGCATCATGTTGGTCGGGCCGATCTTCCCCACCACCCGTTCATCCTGAGCGAAGCGCCGCAGGCGCGCAGTCGAAGGACCGCGCGGGATCACCGGGTCGCCACAGGTCCAGCGAGCTGCCGCCGGATCGTGGCAGCCACGACCTGGTCGAAGCCCGCGCCTGCGCCGCCCTGCGCATCGAGCCACGCTTCGCGCTGTGCCACCAGCGAGCCGATCACGCGCGACAGCTCGGCGCGCTCGTCGCGCAGCGTGTGCAGCTGCGTCAGCAGTTCGGCCTCGGTCATGCTGCGGAAGCGCTCGGGCAGCTTGTCGCGGTCGATATCCGCCGGCGTGATGCTGCCGCTGGCGATGCGCTCGACCAGGTCGTCGCTGGCGGCCAGCGTGCCGCTGGAGAGCTTGAACGCAAGGCGGTCGGAGACCCCGGCATCGTCCATGCGCTCGGCCAGCGCCTGCGCATCGGTGGTGCTCGCGGCGGCCGCGGCATCGCCGTACGGCACCAGGGTCAGACCGAGGCGCTTGTTGAGTGCGGCCAGATCCTGGTCGACCGGGGTGCGCACGCGGCGCACCGCGCCAGCGTCGGTGATCTGCGCGGTCTCGCCACCGCCGAGGCGCGCGATCGCGGACCACGCGCGCCCGGTTTCATCATCGACGCCGCACTGCACGGGATTGATCAGGATGCCCCTGGCCTTGGCCAGTGCGGCGATCTGCGCGTACTGCGGTTCGTCGTCGTAGAGTTTGGGCGGCGCATCGCCGACCAGGAAGGTCAGCCGCAGCACATCCGCGTGCGTCGACCAGCCGGGTTTTTCGACCGCCTCGAGCAGCGCCTGGTTGACCGCTTCCGGGGTGTCGCCGCCGCCGTCGGCGTTAAACCCGAGCAGCTCCTTGTAGATGCCGTCCATGTCGTCGGTGAGATCGAAGCGACGGGTGACGTATGCATCGTCGCGGTCGCGGAAGCCGAGCAGGCAGAAGCGCACTTTCGGTTTGGACGGTGCCGCGACGATCTGGTTGGCAATGAACCAGATCTTGTCCTTGGCCGCCTGCAGCAAACCACCCATCGAGCCGGTGGTGTCGAGCACGAAGCACACTTCAACCTCGCGATACGGCGAGGCCGGCGCCTGCGCACGCGCCAATGGCGCGAGCAGCAACGGTGCGAGCAGTAGCAGCAGGATCAGCATGGCAAGGGTGCGGCGCATCGATGGTCTCCCGGATTGGCGAGGCCAGCGTGGCGGCGGGTGCGGCCCGCAGGCGGGCGAATGCGGGACGCCTGCGGCGCGATCGGGGCGTTATCGCGGGCAGTGCGCTGCGGTCGCGGTATTCCCGAAGGCGTTGCTCAGCGGGAGAATGCCCACGACAGCATGCGTCCGTCCTCATACGGCATCACCCCGTGGAACGGTCGCGGGTCGGCGTCGAATACCAGCGGCAGGAAGTGGCGATCGCCGTCCCACAGCGGCAGCTCGCCGATCCGCTCGATCGCGATCCATTCCAGATCGCCTTCCGCATTACGTGGCGGCGGCGTGCCGGCGAACGCCTCGATCAGGAAGATGAAACCCAGCCAGTCCTCGCCGAGCTTGCCGAAACCCGGCCAGCTGATGGTGCCGCGCAATTGCATCTGCAGGCATTCGATGCCGGCTTCTTCGTGGATTTCGCGCCGCATCCCGGCGGCGACGTCCTCGTGTGGCTCGAGCTTGCCGCCGAGGCCGTTGTACTTGCCCAGATGCTGGTCGTGCGCGCGCGCGCGTTGCGGTGTACCAGCAATACGTGGCTGCGATCGGCCGACAGCACGTAGCCGAGGGTGGCGACGATCGGCGTATACGGCATCGGAGTGCGGCCGGGTTAGCGGGTGAACGGGGCGACGCCGATCACCGCCAGATGCGCCCAGAAAACGACCAGCACGTAGACGGCGAGGCCTGCGAGCACGGCGATCACGTCGTTCCAGCGCGACGGCGCAGCCATGCGCATCGCGCGTGGCGAGCGTCGCGTCAGCGACCACCAGTCGAGCAGCGCCCAGGCCAGGAAACTGCCGAACAGCAGCGCATCGGCCAGCGTGGTGTTGCCGAGCAGATGGGCGGCCGACCACAGCGCGGTCGCGCACAGCATCGGATGTCCGACCATGCTGCGGATGCGGCCGGGCAGGTAGGCGGCGAACAGCAGCGGGAACACCGGCAGCATCAGGGTGGCCATCAGGTGGCGGGTCCAGCCGGGCGTCGAATACAGCAGCTCCGGCGTGGCGCGCGCATCGCCATAACCCTTGAGGATCAGGAGGAAGCCCGCCAGCGAGACCAGCGCGTAGATCCCCTTCCACGGGCCTTCGCCGAAGCGGGCGCGCAGCCGGTCGCGTTGCGGCAGCGCGACGATCGACAGCGAGTGGATCCCGAAGAACAGCAGCAGGCCGATGATCAACAGGGTCAAGGCGTACTCCGTTGGCGGGCGATGGCGATATCCTAGCGCGCTGGGCACCCACGCTGCGGAGTTGGCGATGATCGAGCTGGTCGGTTTCGATGCGGACGATACGCTGTGGCACAGCGAGGTCCATTTCCAGTCCGCGCACGCCGAGTTCGAGCGCATCATCGGCGCCTACGTGGATCTCGCCGACGCGCGCCTGCACGACCACATGCTGGCCACCGAGCGGCGCAACATCCAGCTGTTCGGCTATGGCGCCAAGGGCATGACGCTGTCGATGATCGAGACTGCGGTGCAGATCACCGGCGAACGCATCTCGGCGCACGATATCCATCGCCTGCTCGATCTGGGCAAGTCGATCCTGTGCCATCCGGTAGAGCTGCTGCCCGACGTGCGCGCAGCGGTCGAAGCGGTCGCGGGCGAGTTCGCGGTGGTGCTGATCACCAAGGGCGATCTGTTCCACCAGGAAGCCAAGGTGCGCCAGTCCGGGCTGGCCGAACTGTTCCGTCGGATCGAGATCGTGTCGGAGAAGGACCAGGCAACCTATGCGCGGCTGTTCGGCGAGTTCGACGTGCAGCCCGAACGCTTCGCGATGGTCGGCAACTCGCTGCGCTCGGACATCGAGCCGGTGGTGCGGCTCGGCGGCTACGGCGTGCATGTGCCCTATGCGGTGACGTGGGCGCTGGATGAGGAGCACGAGCTGGAGCCTGCGCACGAACGCGTGATCGAGGTCAAGGGTGCAGCGGGGATTGCGGCTGCGGTCCGGGCGTTCGCTCAACGCGCTTGATCCGCGCCAACTACTGCGTCGCTGGTCGCTCGATCCGCGCCGTCGACGCCGGACGCTGCGCCTGCAGCCGCTCCGCCACCGCTTCGGCGCTGCGCAGCACGCGCAACACGTTGCCGCCGGCGAGCTTGGCCAGGTCCTCGTCGCTCCAGCCGCGGCGGATCAACTCGGCGAACAGGTTCGGGTACATCGACACATCGCT
>JANOEA010000120.1:0-2681 GCA_031412975.1 Pseudomonadota bacterium
GCACGATTCGTCCATCATCTCCGAGGTCACGCCATCGGAGATGGCCGGTGACTTCAGTGAAACCCGCGTGCAGGACCCGGCCGGCGACGAGCCGGTGCGCGGTGCGGCGCTGCCACTCATCGGCCACATGAGCGCGGCGCAGCAGCAGCGGGTGTTGTTCGGCCTCGTCGGCGCCGGGCTGCTGGGCCTGGTCATGGCCACGGTGCTGGCGTTGAGCACGGCCAAACGCAGCGGCGAGCAGGTCGGTGCGATCGGCCAGGCGCTGATGGAATCGCAGCGCCTGGCCAAATCGGCGACGCAGGCCATGATCGGCACGCCGGCTGCCTTCCCGGAAGTCAAGGAAAGCGCCGAGGTGCTGAGCCGCAACGTGCGCGCCATGGTCGGCGGCGACGACAACTTGGCCCCCGCTCCCGCGTCGGTGCAGGAGGCGGTGGACCCGTTGCTGCCGATGGTCGAGCGCGCGCAGCAAAACGCGTCGGTCGTGCTGGCGCAGCAACAGGCGTTGACG
The DNA here is from genome assembly GCA_031412975.1 of Pseudomonadota bacterium. Lineage (GTDB taxonomy): Bacteria > Pseudomonadota > Gammaproteobacteria > Xanthomonadales > Ahniellaceae > UBA4656. The sequence continues at coordinate 509 of JANOEA010000120.1, forward strand.
GCGGTGGGCCAGTCGCTGCGCAGCATCAACAAACAATCCGGCGAGCTGCTGGACATCGCCGAGACGGTGTCGTCGCTGAAGCTGCAGCAAGGCGCGTCGGCCGCCGAACTGGCGGCGATGGGCCAACTGATCATGCTGACGCAGCGCATCGGCAAGAGCGCGAGCGAGTTCGTCACCGTCGAAGGCGTCAGCCCGGAAGCCGTGTACCTGCTCGGCAAGGATCTGAAGTCCTTCCGCGAGCTGGCTGAGAACGTGAACAACGGCAACGCCGAGATGCGCCTGCCCGGCACGCGCGAGGCACAGGCCAAGGAGCGCATGGCTGCGCTGCTGAAGCAGCATGAGGCGACGCAGACGCAGGCGAATGCCATTCTCGGCAACCTGAAGGGCCTGGTGGCCGCGCGCGATGCACAAGGCGCGATCCTGGCCGACAGCGAGCCGCTGCGCAAAGGCCTGCAGATGCTGCAGGAGCGCCTGTCCGCAACGGGCGGCCTGAGCACACTGCACATCGTGGTGATGCTTGTCTCCACGCTGCTGCTGCTGGCCGGTGGTGCCGGCATCCTGCGGCTGTTTGTCGGCGACCAGACCACGCGTGCGCAATTCGCCGAAGGCCAACGCCTGGAGGCCGAACGCCAGGAACAGGAAGCCAAACGCGTCAACGACGCCAACCAGGCGGCGATTCTGCGATTGATGAACGAGTTGCAGACGGTGGCCGAAGGCGACCTGACGCAGCAGGCCACGGTGACCGAAGACATCACCGGCGCCATCGCCGATTCGGTCAACTACACGGTGGAAGAACTGCGCACGCTGGTGTCGGCGGTGCAGAGCACGGTGGCGCGCGTGACCGACACCACGCAGCAGGTCGAGCAGACTTCCACCGAGCTGCTGGCCACGTCGACCGAACAGTTGCGCGAGATCCGCGACACGGGCGAGTCGGTGCTGCAGATGGCCGGGCGCATCAACGAGGTGTCCGCACAGGCGCAGCGCACCGCGCAGGTGGCCAAACAATCGCTGCATGCGGCCGAGACCGGCCTGCAGGCGGTGCAGAACACCATCGGCGGCATGAACTCGATCCGCGACCAGATTCAGGACACCTCCAAGCGCATCAAGCGGCTGGGCGAGTCGTCGCAGGAGATCGGCGAAATCACCGAGCTGATCTCGGACATTACCGAGCAGACCAACGTGCTGGCGCTCAACGCCGCCATCCAGGCCGCGTCGGCCGGCGAAGCGGGTCGCGGCTTCTCGGTGGTGGCCGAGGAAGTGCAGCGCCTGGCCGAACGCTCGGGCGATGCCACCAAGCAGATTGCCGTGCTGGTGCGCACCATCCAGACCGACACGCAGGAGGCGGTAGCCGCCATGGAGCGCTCGACCCACGGTGTGGTCGAGGGCGCCAAACTGTCCGACGCGGCCGGCACCGCGCTCGGCGACATCGACCGCGTGACACGGCAGCTGTCATCTTCACCATGCCGAGGTCGCTGCGGGCGCGCTCCTCGAGCGCGTCGCCGCCCTGCTTCAGGTCGCGGACCTCGGCGGCGAGCGCACGGTTGCGCTCGAGCAGGCGTTCGTTCTCGATCCTCTGTTCCGCGATTTCGCCGCGCAAGGCGAGTGCATCGAACGCGTCGGCGGGCCCGAACCAGATGCGGTACTGCAGCGCGATGAACATCGCTCCGAGCACGATCAGGAAGGCGCGCAGCATCATCGTGGGTTCAACCGACCTTCACGCCGCGCGGGAACGCGCCGCGACCGGCGTAACGCGCTGCAGCGCCGAGCTCCTGCTCGATGCGCAGCAACTGGTTGTACTTGGCGATGCGGTCGGAGCGGCACAACGAGCCGGTCTTGATCTGACTGGCGGTGGTGCCTACGGCGAGATCGGCGATGGTGGCGTCCTCAGTCTCGCCCGAGCGGTGCGAGGCGATCGCGCTGTAGCCGTGGGCGTGCGCCAGGGCGATCGCCGCCAGGGTCTCGGTCAGCGTGCCGATCTGGTTGACCTTGACCAGGATCGCGTTGGCGGCCTTGCGCTGCAGACCCGTTGCTAGCCGCTCGACGTTGGTCACGAACAGGTCGTCGCCGACCAACTGGACCTTGCTGCCGAGTGCCTTGGTCAGCGCCACCCAGCCGTCCCAGTCGTCCTCGGCCATGCCGTCTTCGATCGAGTAGATCGGGTAGTCGTTGGTCC
>JANOEA010000121.1:0-8858 GCA_031412975.1 Pseudomonadota bacterium
CCGCTTCGAGGCGCGCGCATGACCGCACGCATCGTGCTGCTGCCGGGCGACGGCATCGGCCCCGAGGTGGTGACGGCAGGACGTGCGGTACTCGAGGTGGTCGCGCAGCGCTTCAGCCTCGACATCGAGTTCGATAGCCAACCGTTTGGCGGCGCGGCGATCGACAGCGCCGGCGAACCGCTGCCGGCGGCGGTGCTGGCGGCATGCCGCACCGCCGATGCGATCCTGCTTGGTGCGATCGGCGGGCCGCAGTGGGCAAACGTGCCGGTCGCGATCCGCCCAGAGGCGGGCTTGCTCGCGCTGCGCCGCGAACTGGGCCTGTATGCGAACGTGCGTCCGGTGCGCGTGCACCCTGCCCTGCTCGACGCCAGTCCGATAAAGCCCGAGCGCGCGCGCGACGTCGATTTCGTGTTGGTGCGCGAACTGACCGGCGGCATCTACTTCGGCGCGCGCACCCGCACGGCCGACCGCGCCACCGACGAGTGCGCCTACAGCGTGGCCGAGATCGAACGTGTGACGCGGATCGCGGCGCGCATGGCGCAGGCGCGCAGCGGTCGATTGACCTCGGTCGACAAGGCCAACGTGCTGGAGACCTCGCGCCTGTGGCGCGAAACGGTGACGCGCCTGATGGCGAGCGAGTTTCCCGCGGTCAAGGTCGAGCACCTGCTGGTCGACGCGATGGCGATGTACCTGGTCAGCCGGCCGCGCGATTTCGACGTGATCGTGACCGAGAACCTGTTCGGCGACATCCTGACCGACGAAGCGGCCGCGGTCGCCGGCTCGCTGGGCCTGATGCCGTCGGCGTCGCTGGGCGATTCAGGACCGGGACTCTACGAGCCGATCCACGGCTCGGCACCCGACATCGCCGGCAAGGGCATCGCCAACCCCTGCGGCACGATCCTGTCGGTGGCGATGCTGCTGCGGCATTCGCTCGCGCACGAAGCGGCGGCGGTTGCGGTCGAGGATGCGGTGTATCAGGTGATCGCCGATGGCGTGTGGACACCGGACCTGGGTGGTGCGCAGGGCGTGCGCACGCAGGTGGTGACCGCTGCGGTGCTGCGGCAGCTTGCAGACGCCACACCACCCTCGTAGGAGCGCACCCTGTGCGCGACCGCGGCATACGCATCCGCCGCACCGCCGATCGTGGCGGTCGCGCGCCCGGCGCGCTCCTACAAAAAATCCCTCAAGCTCCACCGTAGGAGCGCACCCTGTGCGCGACCGCGGCATACGCATCCGCCGCACCGCCGATCGTTGCGGTCGCGCGCACGGCGCGCTCCTACACCGGGTGCTCGGCAAACGCCACGCAGCTCGCCAGCAACGCCCCGATCACCCGCTGCACCGAACCGGCGAGCCCCTCGTCCCACGCCAGTGACTGCTCGTCCATGTAACAACGCTGCGCGAGTTCCAGCTGCACCGCGTGCACACCACGCTCCGGCGCACCGTAGTTGCGCGTGATCCAGCCGCCCTTGAAGCGGCCATTGATCGCGTGGCTGAATCCAGTCTGCGCGTGCAGCACCGCGCCGAGGCGGGACTGCAGCGACGCCGCACAGCTCGCACCATCGGCCGTGCCCAGATTGAAATCCGGCAGCCGCCCGTCGAACAGCATCGGCACTTCCGAGCGGATCGAGTGACCGTCCCACAGCACCACCGATGGGTGGATCGCGCGCAGGCGCTGCAGTTCCTCGCCCAACGCGTCGTGGTAGGGCTGCCACCACTGCGCCACGCGTTGCGCGATCTCATCGGCATCCGGCGCGGCACCCGCACGGTAGATCGGCTCGTCGGCAAAAGTCGTCAGCGGCACCACGCCGGTCTCGCGCATGCCCGGATACAGCGCGCCGCCAGCGGCCGCGCGATTAACGTCGACCACGTAGCGCGAAGCGAAGGGCCGGATGATCGAGGCGTCGAACGCACGCGCCACCGCATACAGCCGGCCCACGTGCCAGTCGGTGTCCGGCGCCTCGCGCGCAGCGAGGCTCATGCGTTCGCTCAGCGCATCGGGGATCCAGCTGCCATCGTGCGGCAGGCTGACCAGCAGCGGCGCGCGGCCGCGTTCGAGCACGAAGGTCTGCATGCGCGCAGTCTATGCCTCCCGGGCGCAGAACGCGTCTCAGTAGCCGACGTCGCGTGGCCGCGTGAGGGTGACGGTTCCGCGCGAGTCGGCGATCAGCACGCCCTGCTCGGTAATCGAAAAACTCCACTGCGCGCTGCTGCCGGTGGCATCCACCCCGACCTCGATCTTGACCTTGAAGCTGCCGTCGGGACCATCGACCTCGGTGCTGGCAGGCTGGCCCTGCTGGAAGTTCAGTTGTGGCCCGGCGAGGATCTTGCGGCTGTTGAGGTCGAACACGCGCGCGGTGGCGACGAAGGTGCCGCTATCGCTGCCCGGCTCGATATCGATCTGTACCGACGGAAAGATCGGCATCGGCGCGGGTGCGGGTGCGGGCGCGGCAGGCGCGACCTTGACCGGTGCCGGTTGCGGCGCGGGGACATCCTGGGCAGCGCTGGCGGTGGCCGTCAGCAGAACCAGAAGCATGAAGGTAGTGCGCATGGTGGCGATTCCTGGTGGGCGACCGCGATCTTCGACCGCGAGTGCTGCAAAGGGTTCAAGCGCCCGCATGGATGCGAGCTCGCGGACAGTGCGGCACAGGATACGCCATCGCTTCACGCCGACTGCGCCGACTGCGCCGATCGCGCGCGCCGCTCAGGCGCCGAAGCGCGCGGGCGACCACGGCGCGGGGTCCAGCGCGGGCGCCTGGCCGGTAATCAGATCGCGCACCAGTTCGCCGGTCGCCGCCGACATCGTGATGCCCAGCATGCCGTGGCCGGTCGCGAGCACCAGGTTGGACCAGCGCGCGCTGCGGCCGATGATCGGCAGATCGTCCCAGGTCATCGGGCGCCAGCCGTACCACTCTGCGAGCCGCCGCGGGCCGACTGGTTCGTGCAGGTATTCGCTGGCGCCGCGCACCAGCGCATCGAGGCGCACCCGGTTCAAACTGACGTCGTAGCCGCTGAACTCCATCGTGCTGCCGAGCCGATAACCGTCGGCCCAGGTGGTGACGCAAACGCTGCGCTCCTTGCACACCAGCGGCATGCGCGGCGCGCGCTGCGGGCGCTCGAAGGTGATCGAATAGCCCTTGCCCGGCTGGATCGGCAGCCCGATGCCCAGCTTGCGGGCCAGCAGCGGCGACCATGCGCCGAGCGCGAACACCACGTCGCGCGCGGCGAATCGTCGGCCACCCGCGCGCACCGAGCCGATGCGCTTGCCCTCGGTGTCGAAACCCTCGATCGCGCATGCGTCGACGATCCGGCCGCCCAGTTCGCGCACGCGGCGCGCGAGTTCGGCCATGTAGCGATCAGGACGCAGGTGCGCGTCGAGCGGATTGTGGTAGCCGGCCACGATGCTGTCATTGAGCGCCGGCTCCAGCGCGCGCACCGCGTCGCCGTCGAGCGACTCGATCGGAATCCCGACTTCGCCCAATGCCTTCGGCAGCCACTGCGACTGATCGAACGCACGAGCGTCGCGATAGGCATACAGGGTGCCGCTGGACGCGAAGCCGCACTGCATCGATTCCTCGCGCAGCAGGTCTTCCAGCAAAGCGCGTGCGCGCAGCAGCAGCGGCGCCTTGACCCGGGTGACCGCGCGGAAATCGTCCCAGTTGCAGCGTTGCGCGAAACGCAGCATCCAGCCCAGCAGCGCCGGATCGAAGCGCGGCGCGACCCGGAACGGCGCGTCGGCCTGCCGCATGTACTTGAGGGCCTTGGCGACCATGCCCGGCATCGCGAGCGGCGGCGCGTGGCTCGGCGTGATGGTGCCGCAGTTGCCGTGCGACGCTGCCATGCCGACTGCCTGGCGATCGAGCACCGTCACCCCGCGGCCGCAGCGCAACAGGTACAGCGCGCAGACCAGTCCGATCGCGCCACCGCCCAATACGAGTACGTCCTGATCCTGATCCATGCGCCGGAGAGATTGGTTGCGGCGCCGCGAAACCGCCGCGCCAACTGGGTATTCTAATGCCCCGATCGGACCGCCAACTACTGCGCAGCGCGCCAGCCCGGCCCGCGTACGAAGCGACCCGGCTTCGCGCCGGTGTGTTCGCCGGCCCGCAGGACCTGCACGCCGTTGACGAAGACCTCCTGCACCCCGCTCGCGTATTGCTGCGGACGGTCGAAGGTGGCGTGGTCGATGATCGTCTGCGGATCGAACACCACGATGTCGGCGAAACAGCCCGGGTCGATGCAGCCGCGCGAGGTCAGGCCCCAGTTCTCCGCAGGCAGCCGGGTCAGGCGGCGCACTGCCTCGGACAGGCCCAGGACCTGGTCCTCGCGCACGTACTTGCCGAGCAATCGCGCGAAGTTGCCGTACGCGCGCGGGTGGGTGGACGACTGCAGGAACACGCCTTCCGGTGCGCTCGCCTCCGCATCGGAGCCGAAACTGACCCATGGCTGGCGGATCCCGAGCGCGACGTTGTCCTCGCTCATCAGGAAGTACGCGGTATCCACGCGCGAGCGATCCTCGATGACCAGGTCGATGATCGTGTTCTCCGCATCGGTGCCGCGTTGGGCCATCACCTCGGCCAGCGTCTTGCCGGTCAGCGGCTTGAGCGCTTCGCTGCGGAAGCCGATGAACTTGACCCGATCCGGCGAGCCGGCCATCCGGTACAGGTTCTCCCACTCCGGCGAGGGCGTGCGCATCGCGGTGATCGTCTTCGCGCGCTGCGCGGGGTCGGCCAGGCGCGCGATCCACGCATCGAGCCCGCCCTCCTGCACCCAGGGCGGCATCGCCGCGTCCAGCCCGGTTGCGCCGGCCACGTAGGTATACATGTTCGCCGACACTGCAAGGCCATCTGCGCGCGCCGCGTCGATCCGTTCGATCGCCTGCGCCATCTTGGGCCAGTTGTGCTGGCCGGCCGCCTTGAGGTGATACACCTCGGCACGCACGCCGGCAGCTCGCGCGATGCCGATCAACTCATCCAGCGCCTCGAGGAACCGATCCGCCTCGCTGCGCAGGTGCGCGATGTAGCCGCCGCCGGACTCGCCCGCGGTCGCGGCCAGCGCGGTCAATTCCGGCGTCTGCGCATAGAACGCGGGCGCATAGATCAGCGAGGCGCCGACGCCCAGCGCACCTTCGCGCATCGCCTCGCGCACCAGTTCCTGCATGCGCGCGAGTTCTTCCGCGCTGGGTGCGCGGTTGGCATAGCCCAGTTCGTGGATACGCACCGTGGTAGCGCCGACGAAGCTGGCCACGTTCGGCGATACGCCGCGCTGTTCGAGGCCTTCGAGCCAGCCACCGAGCGTGGTCCAGTCGATCGGGTAGCGGATGTCGCCCTGCTGCTTGAGCGCGGCCTCGCGCATGGCCGGATTCAGCGGCCCCATCGACGAGCCCTCGCCGAACACCTCGAGCGTGACGCCCTGCTTGATGTCGCTCATCGCACGCGGATCGTGCATCAACGCATCGGTCGCCCACGACAGCATGTTGATGAATCCCGGCGCGACCGCGAGGCCGCGCGCGTCGACCTCGGTGGTTGCCACCGCGGCGGACAAATCGCCTAGCGCGACCACGCGATCGCCGCGCACGCCGACGTCGACCCGTTGCGGTGGCCCGCCACTGCCGTCGTAGACGCTGCCATGGCGCACGATCAGATCGAACGCGGGCGAATCGAACGCGGGCGCCGCCTCGCGCGGAGCCTGTGCAGCGCAGCCGGCAAGGGTCGCGGCGAGCACGGCACTCAACATTCGTCGCATCGGCATGGCTATCGCTCCCAGGATCGATCCTGCGAGGCTAGCCGCAGTTTCCAGCGCACGCTAGTCGATCTCCTGCGCCAGCACCGAACGCTGCATCAGCACGATGTCCAGGTCGCGATCGAACTTGCGCCCCACGCCGCGCAGTACGCCGACTTCGACGAATCCGAGGCGCCGATGGAACGCCTGCGACGCGAGATTGGCCGAGTCGCCGATCACGGCCACCATCTGGCGGTAGCCGCGTGCGGTGCAGGCCGCGATCAGGTGCTGCATCAGCAGCCTGCCGATGCCACCACGCTGCGCACCTTGATCGACGTACACCGAGTGCTCGACCGTGCCGCGATAGGCCTCACGTGCCCGGAACGCCGTGGCATAGGCATAGCCGAGCAAGGTGTCCTGCAGGTGCGCGACCAGCACCGGAAAGCCGTCGTGCTGGTGCTTCAGGAAACGCTGCGCGATTTCCGCGGCATCCGGCGCCCGCAGTTCGAAACTGAAGCTCGAACCGCGCACGTAGGGCGCATAGATCGCCGCGCAGGCAGCAGCATCCGCCGCGACCCAGTCGCGAACCTGCAGCGCGGCCGGATCAGTGGGCGTGGCCACCGGGCGCGTGGGCGTGGCCATGCGCGATCTCCTCGGCACTGGCCGCGCGCACGTCGATGACTTCGATATCGAACATCAGCGTCCGGCCAGCCATCGGATGATTGAGGTCCACGTCGACCACGCTGGCACCGACCTTGAGCACGGTCACCATCCGCTGGCCGTCTTCCTTGGTGGTCAGCACGGTAGTCACGCCGGGCTTGAGCCGGGCGGGATCGCGGAAGTACTTCTTCGGCACGCGCTGCTGCAGGCCTTCACGACGTTCGCCATAGCCCTGCGCGGGCGGCACGCTGATGCTGAAGCGCTCGCCAGCCACGCGCCCGGCCAGTGCGGATTCGATCCCGGGGATCACGTTGCCGGCACCGTGCAGCGCAGCCATTGGATCGCCGCCTCGCGAGCTTTCGGTCACCTGACCCTGTTCATCACTCAGATCGTAGTGGAACGTCGCCACCGTGTTGCGCTCGATCTTCATCGCCATTCCCATGTTCGGCAGCGCTCGATTCTAGCGGCTCGGCAGCGGCATCTGCGAGCGCATCGGGATGCAGCGACCGCAGGCCTTCGACCAGGATCTCGACCAGCGCCCGACCGCAGTCGAGTCCCGGATCGCGTTCCGGATCGTAATTGCTCACGTGCATGCCGCGGCAGCGGCCGCTGGCGAGCGCGGCCTGCAGCAGGCGGACGATTTCGGCCGCAGTGACGCCTTCGGGCTGCCGCGCATCGACCGCACACATCAGCAGGTCGTCGAGCACGTCGACGTCGAAGTGGATCCAGAATCCGTCGACGCCGCTGTCGAGCAAGGCGGCGAGGCGGCGCGCGAAAACCCGGTCGATATCCTGCTGCCGCGCGGATTCCAGCGCGATCGAACGCATCGAGGACTCGGCCAGTTCGAGCAGCACCGGTGCATACCAGCGATCGTCGTCGCGATGCCCGAACAGCAGCACGTCGACCGGCTCGACCAGCGGCAGGTGACCGTCGATCCGGGTCAGCAGGTTCGGACCATGTCCGGTCAGCAACGCGAGATCCATGCCGGCCGCACTGCCGCTGCGCGAGTCCTGCGGACGCAGCAGGTCGCGGTGGCCGTCGAGGAACAGCAGTCCATGGCGCCCGCGCCGACGCATCGCCAGTGCGCTGCCCAGCGCGATGCTGCAATCGCCGCCGAGCACCAGCGGGAAGCCGTCGCGCGCGAGCGCCTCGCCGATGCGCTCGGCCAGCTGCACCGCGTAGGGCACCAGTAGTCCGCTGTGCAGGATCGCGGTCTCGGGATCGCGCTCGCCGCTGTACGCCGGGGGCTCGGCCGCCCCACCGTCTTCAGCGCCGAGTTTCTCGAGCAGGCCGAGCTGCCGCAGCTGCCATGGCGCGAAACGCGTGCCGGGCTCGCGATCCGCGGCAGGGCGCTTGAGGCCGAGGTTGCTCGGTGCATCAATCAGGACGATGGGCATGGGGGATCGATCGGGGGCGGTTCGCGAATGGTAGGCCACGCCAGCGTCGAGTGCTGCAGTTCGTGCGATCGCGATCGTCGACCGCGGGACGGGTCGATCCGGGCGCGACTTCGCGCCCGCCCCACGCGGTGCAGATTGACAAGCGGGCCCGCATTGCGCACCGTTCGCGGCGCATGCCGATCGTGACCGCCCCCATTCGCCTGTGCCTGTTGGCTGGCGCTGTACTGCTGGCCGGTTGCGCCAGCGCCCCGCGCGTGTCGCCGTCGGAATCGCTGGCCCTGCCCGATGGGCCGGGGATCGACCACGCGCCATTGCCCGAGTCCCCCGCAACCGCAGCTTCAGGCGCCCCGCCAGTGGGCAGCACGATCGCGATGAGTGCGTTGGCCTATATCGGTACCCGCTACCGCTTCGGCGGCAGTACGCCGGAATCCGGCTTCGATTGTTCGGGCTTCGTACGCTGGGTGTTCCGCGAGCACCTGCAGCCGGACTTTCCCCGTGCCTCGCATGCAATGGCGCAGATCGACGCGCCGAGCGTGGCGCCGGCCGAATTGGTGTCCGGCGACCTGGTGTTCTTCCGCATCCGCGGCAGCCGCATCTCGCATGTCGGTATCTACGTGGGCGACGACCGCTTCATCCACGCGCCCAGCCGCGGCGGCGCGGTACGCATCGACAGCCTCGGCGAAAGTTATTGGCAGCGCCGCTTCGCCGGCGCCAAGCGGATCATCGCCCAGCGCTGAGGCACCACTGCGCGGCCCGAACGGCCCGACGCTCAATCCGCCGGCATATCGACCGGAGGCGCCAACCGCCCGCCGCGCTCGCGCGCCAATTCGGCTTCCAGCTCCTCGATGCGCTGTTCCCTCGGCGAGACCCGGAACGCGAAGTAACCGAGCAGGAACAGGTTCACCACCGGTATCGCCAGCCCGATGCCGAACCAGAACGGATAGCCCAGGCGCTCCGAGAGGCGCATGCCGGACAGCAGCAGCGCGAGCACGACGAGTGTGATGATGATCGGCATGGGTGTTCCTCGAAGCGATGGCGGCGGCGGTTGCAGGCGTACGGGGGGCGATAGAGCAGGCGACTGCG
>JANOEA010000122.1:0-4571 GCA_031412975.1 Pseudomonadota bacterium
GCCCGCGCCCGAGCCGCGCCCCGGTCCCACCGGAATGCCGTGCTCCTTGGCCCAGCCGATGAAGTCGGCCACGATCAGGAAGTAGCCCGGAAAGCCCATCGAGTCGATGACCTTCAGTTCCAGTTCCAGCCGCGCCTCGTAGTCGCTGCGCGCATATCCCGCGGCCGGGCCCGGCAGGTCGAGCCGCACTGCGAGTCCTTCGCGCGCGCGCCGACGCAAATAGTCCGGTTCGCTCTCGCGCGGGTCGGGCACCGGGAATGCCGGCAGGAAGTACTTGCCGAACGACAGTTCCAGGTTGCAGCGTTTGGCCAGTTCCGTGGCGTTCTCCAGCGCCTCGGGCAGGTCGGCGAACAGGCTGGCCATCTCCTGCGGCGACTTCAGGTACTGCTGCTCGCTGAACAAGCGCGGCCGGCGCGGATCGTTGAGCACGTGGCCGCCATGGATGCACACGCGCGCCTCGTGCGCCTCGAAGTCGTCGCGGGCGAGGAAGCGCACGTCGTTGGTGGCCACCGCCGCGCAGTCGGAGCTGGCGCCCAGGTCGAGTGCTGCGGCCAGCCACGGCTCTTCGCCGCCACGACCGGTGCGCAACAGTTCCAGGTACACGCGATCGCCGAACTGCCGCTGCCAGCGCCTGAGCTCGCCCAGCGCGGTCTCGTCGTGGCCGTTGCGCACGCACACGCCGAGGTCCGACTGCGGACCAAGCAGCACGATCAGTCCGTCGCTGGTCGATTCCAGCCACTGGCGCTGCACGATCACGCGATCGGGGTCGCTGCGCTCCCGATAGCCGCGCGACAGCAGCACCGACAGATTGCGGTAACCACTGCGATCGGCGCACAGCAGGGTCGCGCGGAACGGATCGCCCTGCGGATCGGCGATCCACAGATCGCAGCCCGCGATGGGTTTCAATCCCGCGCTCTCGGCGGCCTTGTAGAACTTCACCAGCGCGAACAGGTTCGCCTCGTCGGTGAGTGCCACGGCGGGCATGCCGGCCGCCGCCGCCGACTTGACCAGCTCGGCGATCCGGATGGTCGAGTCGATCAGCGAATACTCGCTGTGCAGGTGCAGGTGGACGAAGGAGCTGGGCATGCCGCGGGGCGCTGGACGCAAGCCGCAAACCTTAGTCCGGCAGGGGGGTGGGGGCAAGGGTTGACAGGCGAGCCGCGGCGCACTGCGGGTACCGCCGCCGGTCCCGCGCGCGGGCGCGGTCGGTGGTCTCGCCTGGGGCGGGTCAGATGACCCGATGTTCCTCGGTCACGAAGAACCGCGTCTGCTGCATGTCGGCGAAGCGGGCCTCGTCGGGCTGCACGGTTTGCAGATAGTCGGGGTCGCTGAAGAACCGCGCGCGGTCCTCATCGCTGTCGAACCACAGCTCGGCGGTACCGTCGAACGAGGGCTCGCCGTCCGCATACGCGGCCGGAATCGTCAGGCACTGCACGTAGCCGCGGATATAGCGCGCGGTCGCGGGGCAGGCGAGCACCAGCGGGGCGTGCCGGGTGCGCCAGTGCTGCTGGAACGCCTCGACGCTCAGATCGGCGCGGCGCTTGACTGCCACGATCAGCTTGACCATCGGGTGTGCCTGCCTCGATATCGCTTGCGCGGGAGTCGCAAGGCTACCGAACGGCCGCACGCGGGTCATGATCGGGGTCAAATCGGCGCATTTCCGCCGCCGCCGGGACCGAGGCACGGGCTATCGCTGGGGCAGCGTCGGGTCCTGTTGTCGTTTGCGCAGCGCTTTTGCGTTCCTGAGTTCAAGCCCCCCACCACGAGCGTGCCATGTCCGTCATGTCTGCCTTGCTGTCGCGCCGCGTCGCGGCGCTCGCCGTATGGATCGCTGCAGGCTGCGGCGGCAGCGCGGCGCTGGCGATCCCGCCGCCGCCCGCGTTCACCATCGAATTCACCACCGAGCCGAACAACTATGTGATTCAGGGCGTCAACCAGCCCGCGTCGAACCACTATTTTCATCCGTTCCGCCTGCTTGGCGCGGCGTTTGCGCTCGACAACCAGAATCCGCCCGCGTTCGGGGTGCCGCCGGGCTATCACAGCGGCTATCTCAATACCGGCTTCATCGCGCCGTACTTCAGCGGCGAGCGGCTGGTGCAGTTCTACGACTGCGAGATCGAGGGCAATCCGGACGATTTCGGTTGCAACAACGGTCTGGCGACACTGGGCCGGATCCTGATGCCGGTGATCGAGTACGAGAACCAGAGCGCGGCCTGCATCCGCTCCGTGCTCGGGCATGAACTGTTCCACCACGTGCAGTACGCCTATGCTGACGCCGGCGGTGCCAGTGGCTGCGGTGCCTTCGGCGCGACCCCCTGCGAAGGCCATGCGCGTGCGATGCAGGACAAGATCTATCTCGATCTGGACCTGGCCCCCGGCGCCGAGTGCACCGCGCCGTACCTCGGCCAGGTCGACGGCTACCTGGCCGACACCAACCAGCGCCTGTGGTCGTCGAAGTACGACTCGGCGCTGTGGTGGACCTGGCTGATGGAACAATACGGCACGGTCACCGCCGAACCGCAGCGCGGCACCGATTTCCTCGCCCGCTGGTACATCGAGGCGACCGGCAGCGTCGACCACCCCAATGCGTTCCTGACCACCCATGCGGTGATCCAGCAGAACGCGCCGGACGATTCCGTGGTCAACGCATTCCAGGATTTCACCATCGCCAACATCGTCAAGGATCTGGATCTGGCCAACGTCTCGCCTGCATTCCGCAACCGTTATTCCTACCGCGACGAAGACCCGGTGCCCGGCCACACCAACTCGCAGGTGTATGGCGAAGTGAACTCGAACACGCTGGTGGTTCCCAATGCGGGCATGCGCGAGGCGCCCTTCAGCGCATTGCAATACGGCGTGCGCTACACGCGCTGGAACGTCAACAACTGCCCGACCGGCGCCACCCTGCGCTATGAAGGCGAACCCGGCCAGTCGTTCCAGCCGGGTGGATTCGGGATCATCGCCGACAACACCACCATGTTCGCGCTGGTCGCGGTGCGCGGCAGCAACCCCGGCCGCCCGGTGCTGCTGTACAAGAACCGCTCCAAGGGCTGGACGCAGGACATCGTGCAGCCGCTCGATCGCCACCAGACCATCATCAGCGTGGTGTCGGGTCGCTTCGGCGACGTGCAGGGGATCGAGCGCATCACCTGCGACACCGTCGCACGACGGGCCGACTTGCCGTTCGCATCGCCAACCAACCCGGTCACGCCGGGTCCCGATGGCGGGCCGTGGTCGTCGCAGATCGTCCTGGCGCTTCCGCCGGTCGCACCGACTATCGGCGGCGCGAATGTACTTCTCGGAGACGGCAGCGTTCGGTTCCTGGTCGATGACGTCGAGCTGAACACGAGCGCGCCGGTGCACAGGGCCACGTTCAAGGAGTTCACGATCACCAAGAAGACCGACACTGCCAGCATTCCACTGCCCGACGGCGACTACGACCTGACGGTGCAGGCGGGCGGTATCGAAACCGTGATTCCGAACGGTGTGCGCCTCGGCAGTGCGCGTGCACAGGTGCTGCTCGCGATCGACACCTCGAGCTCGATGCTGCTGCCGACCCTCGCGCCGCGGCTGGCTGCGGTGCGCCGCGCTGCGCGCAACCTGCTGTATGCGCTGCCCGACGGCACCCGCTTCGGACTGATCGAATATGCCGGCAACGATATCGAGCCCGACAACGACGCGGTGCTGCGCGCCAATCTGCTCGCCCTCGACGACGCCCACCGCAACCGCGTGCGCACCGCACTCGACGGACTGTCCAGCGGCCCGAACCGCTTCACCTCGATCGGCGATGCGCTGACGCTCGCGGTGCAGGAATTCAGCGCGCGCGCCGAACCGCGCCAGCGCCGCCACGTGGTGCTGCTCAGCGACGGCTCCGAGAACGAAGGCGCGCGCTGGAGCGATGTCGACGACGCAGTCATCGCCGCCGGTGTAGCGGTGCACACCATCGCCTTCGGGCCGCTGGCCGACCAGCCGCTGCTGTCGCGTATCGCCGAGGCTACCGGCGGCACCTACCGCTATGTCGAGGTCGCCAGCGTGCCCGATGAGGCCGCACTCGGCGATGCCTTCACGCAGGCGGTCGAAACCATCGAGCGGCGCACGCGCATCGGACAGAATGAGAGCCTCTCGATCGGCGCGAGCCAGACTCAAACCGTGCGCGTGCGGGTTCCCGCGGGCCTCGATACGCGCGTCAGGCACCGCTTCTTCGCGGTGATCGATCGCACCAACGTGGGCGTCGGCGACATCGCGCAGGTGCGGGTGTTCGATCCCACCGGCGCTGAACTGGTCGACGGCGTCAACGGTGCGAGCGTGCGCCGCTTCGGCGACGATGTGTGGGTCGACGGACGCATCATCACCGGCGAGTGGTCGGTCCAGGTCAGCACCGTCATCGGCACGCCCGGCGCGCCGCCGATCCCGGTCCAGGTATTCGCCGGCGTCAGCTCCCAGTCGGGCATCGCCATGCTCGCCACCGCGTCGCCGCACACGCCGCAGCGCGGTGGAGCAAGCGACATCCTGGTCGGCGACGGCGTCGTGGTGCAGATCGGGCTGCTGGTGCCGGCCGTGCAGAAGGTGCG
>JANOEA010000123.1:0-9902 GCA_031412975.1 Pseudomonadota bacterium
CTTGTTGCGATCGACCAGGCGCACGAACAGTTCCTCGAGCCGGTTGGCCTTGTTGCGCATCGAGGTGATGGTGATGCCGGCCGCGCTGAGTACTGCGAACAGCGAGTTCAGATCGTGGCCGCGGCGCATCTCGGCCTCGAAACTGTTGCTGTCCAGCCGCGAGATGCGCACGCCCGCGAGTTCGGGCAGCTGCGCGGGCAGTGCGGCGGCTGCATCGAACACGAAGGTTTCCACATCGAGGGTCGAGATCAGCTGCTTGACCGTGGTGTTCTCGACGATGCAACCGTGGTCGATGATCGCGACGTTGCGGCACAGCTGTTCGGCTTCCTCCAGGTAATGGGTGGTGAGGATCACCGTGGTACCGGCTGCGTTGATCGCACTGACGAACTTCCACATCGCGCGCCGGATCTCGATATCGACGCCTGCGGTGGGCTCATCGAGGATCAGCAGGCGCGGCTCGTTGACCATCGCGCGGGCGATCATCAGGCGCCGCTTCATGCCGCCCGACAGGGTGCGCGAGGGCTGTTGCGCCTTGTCCCACAGCGACAGCTCCTTCAGATAGCGCTCGGCCCGCTCGCGCGCGATCTTGCGCGGGATGCCGTGGAAACCGGCCTGGTTGACCAGAATGTTGAACGGATTCTCGAACTGGTTGAAGTTCAGCTCCTGCGGCACCACGCCGATCATCGCGAGCGCGGCCTGGCGCTCGCGGCGTACGCAGCGGCCGAACACCTCGACGCTGCCGTCGGTGGCGTTGACCAGCGAGGTGGTGATGCCGATCAGGGTCGACTTGCCGGCTCCGTTGGGGCCCAGCAGCGCAAAGAAGTCGCCCTCGGCGACCTCCAGGCTGATGCCCTTGAGGGCTTGAACGCCGGTCTTGTAGGTCTTGCGCAGGTCGCGGACGGCAAGTGCGGGTGTACTCATGGACGCGGGGTCTCGTTGCTCGGCACGGACGTGCGCCGCGACATCGGCAGGCCGACGACTCGGTCAACACGGGGACGCCGCGTAGTATACGGGCCCCTGACCTTTCCGCCCGACCGTCCCGCATCCCATGTCCGAACATTTCGAACTGCGCCTCGCGCGCAGCCACATGCTCGCAGGCTCCGTGCGCCACATGGCCTTCGAGCGCACCGATGGCCAGCCGTTGCGCTTCATTCCCGGCCAGTTCCTGCAGATCCACTTCAGCCACAACGGGCTGCAGCTCAAGCGCAGCTATTCGGTCGCGACCTGGCATGGCGACCCGGGAAACCCCGACGGCCAGGTCGAGCTGGCGGTGTCCTACGTCGAGGGTGGCGCGGCGACCGCGCTGCTGTCGGGGCTCGGCGAGAGACAGACCATCGCCGCGAGCGGACCCTATGGCCGCTTCTGCCTGCACGATGCGGATCTGAACCGTCGCTACCTGCTGATCGCGACCGGCACCGGCGTGACCCCATACCGCGCGATGCTGCCGCTGCTCGAGCAGCAGATCATCGAGCGCGGCATCGAAGTGATCGTGCTGTTCGGCGCGCGTTGTCCCGGCGAGCTGCTGTATGCCGCGGAGTTCCGCGCGCTCGCCGCACGCCAGCCGGGCTTTCGCTTCATGCCCTGCCTGTCGCGCGAGGCCAGCGTCGCGCCGCACGCCGACGAGCGCCGCGGCTACGTGCAGGCCGCGCTCGAGGGACTCGATCCCGACCCGCATGCCGATATCGCCTACCTGTGCGGCAACCCCAACATGGTCGATGCCTGTTTCGAGGTGCTCAAGGCACGCGGCCTGCCGATTCCGCAGATCCGCCGCGAGAAATACGTCTCGCCGCCGGATCCGAAGCGGACCATCGCGCTGACCAGCGTGTAAGGGGCCGATCGATGCCGCAGCCGCGCAGGCATGACTTCAGACCCGCGCAGGCCACGCCATCCGTGGCAACCTTCCAGCGTCGGCCGCGGACGGGCCGCCATCCAATCGACCGTGGGGAAGACACGATCATGAACAGACTCCGATGGACGCCGGCATTGCTGCTGGCGGTGCTGGCCTGCGCGCCTGTGCACGCGCGTACGCTCGGCACGCTCGATTTCGAGCCGTGTGGATTGAAAGCGCCGGGTCTGCCGGTGAACATCGATGCGCAGTGCACCACGCTGGCGGTAGCGGAAGATCCCGCAGCGCCCGACGGTCGCAAGATTAATCTGGCGATCGCGTGGGTGCCCAGTCGCGCCGACGAGGCGCTGCCCGATCCGGTGTTCATGCTGGCCGGCGGTCCCGGGCAGTCCGCGCGTGAAGCCTTCCCCGCCGGCGCGCGCGCATTCCGCGACCTGCTGGCGCGGCGCCACATCATTCTCGTCGACCAGCGCGGCACCGGCGGCAGCAACCGGCTGGCGTGCACGCCGACCGAGGCCGAGATGGTGCCGGGTGCAATGGAGTCGGCCGAGGCGTTCCGCGCGTTCGCCGCGCGCTGCCGCGACAGCTTGTCGACGGTTGCGGACCTGCGCCACTACACCACCAGCGATGCGGTGCGCGATCTGGAACAGGTGCGCGCCGCGATCGGTGCCGAGCAGATCAACCTGGTCGGCGTCTCCTACGGCACCCGGGTCGGCCTCGAGTACCTGCGCCGCTTTCCCGAACGCACGCGGACCCTGGTGATCGATGGCGTGGTGCCGCCGCAGCTGAAGCTCGGCAACGACCACGCGAAGAATCTCGAAGCAGCGCTGGACCTGCAATTCGCGCGCTGCGCGATGGATCCGAGCTGCCGTGAGCGCTTCGGCGCGCCGCGCGCGAATCTCGATGCGCTGCTGGCCCGCCTGCGTGAAACACCGGTCCAGGTGACGCTGCGCGATCCGGTCACCGGCGTCGAAGCCGGGCACAGCTTCGGCCCCGCGGAACTGGCCACCGTGGTGCGCCTGTTCTCCTACTCGCCCGGCTACATGTCGATGCTGCCGCTGGGGCTGGCCGAGGCCACGGCCGGGCGCTACGACACCCTGCTCGCGCAGTCGCGCATGGTCGGCGAGGTGATGGGCGAGACGATCGCATTGGGCATGCATTTTTCGGTCTCCTGCGCCGAGGACGTCGACGGCCTCGTAGCCGATCCCGCCGATGCCGCGAGCACGCTCGGCAACACGCTGATCGAGGGCATCAAGGGCGCCTGCGCGGAATGGCCGCGCGGCATCAAACCCGAGGACTTCAACCAGCCGTTGAAGAGCGACAAGCCGGTGCTGCTGCTGTCGGGCGAGCTCGATCCGGTGACCCCGCCGCGCTATGGCGAACAGGTGCTCGCCGACCTGCCCAACGGGCGTCATCTGATCGCCCGCGGCACCGGCCACAACGCGATGCCGGTCGGCTGCATGCCGCGGCTGGTGAGTTTGTTCGTACAGGACGCCAATGCCGGCGAGCTCGACGTGACTTGCCTGGATCGCCTCGAATACACACCGCCGTTCGCCGGCTTCTACGGCTGGGAGCCCTGAGCCATGATCGAAGTGCAGGATTTGCGCAAGACCTTCAAGACCAGGACCGGCCCGGTCAAGGCGGTCGACGGCGTGTCGTTCACCGCGCGCGACGGTCAGATCACCGGCCTGCTCGGACCCAACGGTGCGGGCAAGACCACGACCCTGCGCATGCTCTACACGCTGATGGCGCCCGAGACCGGTCGCGTGCTGGTCGAGGGCCTCGACGCGGCGCGCGATGCGACCGGCGTGCGCCGCGTGCTGGGCGTGCTGCCCGACGCGCGCGGTATCTACAAGCGCTTCACCGCGCGCGAGAACATCGAGTACTTCGGGCGCCTGCACGGACTCGATGCTCAGACCATCCGCACGCGCACCGATGGGCTGGTCGCCGCACTCGACATGGGCGATTTCGCCGACCGCCGGGCCGAGGGTTATTCGCAGGGCCAGCGCACCAAGACCGCGATCGCGCGCGCGATGGTGCACGATCCGCGCAACGTGGTGCTCGATGAGCCCACCAACGGACTCGACGTGATGACCACCCGCGC
Organism: Pseudomonadota bacterium; assembly: GCA_031412975.1. Lineage (GTDB taxonomy): Bacteria > Pseudomonadota > Gammaproteobacteria > Xanthomonadales > Ahniellaceae > UBA4656. The sequence continues at coordinate 3,951 of JANOEA010000123.1, forward strand.
GATGCGCGGCTTCCTGCAGAAGCTGCGCAGCGAGGGCCGCTGCGTGCTGTTCTCCAGCCACATCATGCAGGAGGTCGCAGCCCTCTGCGATCGCATCGTGGTGATCGCCAAGGGCCACGTGGTGGCCGAAGGCACGCCCGATGAGCTGCGCGAGCGCACCGGGCTTGCCAACCTCGAGGATGCGTTCGTGAAGATCATCGGCAGCGACGAGGGGCTGTTCGCATGAATACCGTGCTCACCGTATTCCGCAAGGAAATCACCGACGCTTTCCGCGACCGCCGGATGGTGATGGTCAACTTCCTGCTGGTGCCGCTGCTGATCCCGATCGTGTTCGGCACCCTGACCTCGGTCGGCTCCAAGCAGCAGCGCGAGCGGCTGGAGAATCCGCTCGAATTGCCGGTGGTCGGCGCCGAGCGTGCGCCGAACCTGGTGACCTGGCTGCGCGCGCACAACGTCGACATCGAACCGCTCGACGGCGGCCTCGACGAGGCCATCCGCGCACAGAAGTTCGACGTCGGCCTGACCATTCCCGCCAGCTTCGCCGACGACTGGCGCAAGAGCCGCCCGGCCGAACTGCAGCTGACCTTCGACTCCTCGCGGCCGACCCAGACCGGGCAGTCGATCGAGCGCATCGGCGGGCTGCTGGCGGCTTATGGCGGCGAGCTCGGTTCGCTGCGCCTGATCGCACGCGGCATCCATCCGGGCGTGGCCTCGCCGGTGCTGGTGAGCAACCGCGACCTCGCGCTGCCCGCATCCAGTCCGATCGTGGCGTTTTTCGTCGCCTACCTGCTGCTGATGCTGTCGTTCATCGGCGGCATGCACCTGGCGATGGACTCCACCGCGGGCGAGCGCGAACGGCAATCGCTGGAGCCGTTGCTGGCCACGCCGGTGACGCGCGAAGGCATCGTCAGCGGCAAGATCCTCGCCACCGCGGCGTTCGCGATCGCCAGCATCGCGACCACCGGCATGTTCTACAAGTACGGCTTCGGGTTTTTCGCCGAGGAAGGCTCGAAGGCCTTCGTCGATACTTCGGCAGTGCTGCTCGGCCAGCTGTTCGCGGTGATCCTGCCGGTGGTGCTGCTCGGCGCGGTGCTCACCACGCTGCTCGCAGCGCAAGCCAAGAGCTATCGCGAAGCGGGCAGCTACGTCTCGCTGCTGATGTTCATCCCGATGGTGCCGGTGTTTGCCGGGCAGTTCCTGGTGGTCAAGGAGAAACTGTGGATGTTCGCGATCCCGCTGTTCGCGCAGAACCAGATGATCACCCGCCTGGTGCGCGGCGAATCGCTGAGCGGGCAGGAGTGGGCGCTGGGCATCGGCAGCGGCATGGCGCTGGTGCTGGTTGCGTGGCTGATCGCCGCGCGCCTGTATCGCCGCGAGCAGTTGGCGATCTCGGGCTGAGTGGCTTCAGCGGCAATCGGCCGCCTGCGGGCGTCCGGTTGCCGCGTCGCCTACCGCGCATGCCGCGGTGCACAGGCGCCCGGTCCTGCGCGTCTCGTACACTTCGCGCCTCGCCCACCGCCTCGAGGCTCCCATGAAAGTACGTGCCGCCGTCGCGCATCGCGCCGCTGCTCCGCTGACGATCGAAACCGTCGACCTCGACGGCCCGCGCGCGGGCGAAGTGCTGGTCGAGATCAAGGCCACCGGCCTGTGCCACACCGACAAGTACACGCTATCGGGCGCTGATCCCGAGGGGCTGTTCCCGGCGATCCTCGGCCACGAGGGCGCGGGCATCGTGGTCGACGTCGGCCCCGGCGTGCGCTCGCTGAACAAGGGCGATCACGTGATTCCGCTATACACGCCTGAGTGTCGCGAGTGCGAGTACTGCCTCAATCCAAAAACCAATCTGTGCCAGGCGATCCGCAGCACCCAGGGCCAGGGCCTGATGCCCGACGGCAGCAGCCGCTTCTCGCTCGGCGGCCAGAAGCTGAACCACTACATGGGCACCTCGACCTTCGCCAACTACACCGTGCTGCCGGAGATCGCGCTGGCCAGGATCCGCGAGGACGCGCCGTTCGACAAGGTCTGCTACATCGGATGCGGCGTGACCACCGGGATCGGTGCCGTGATCTACACCGCGAAGGTCGAAGCCGGTTCCAAGGTCGTGGTGTTCGGCCTCGGCGGCATCGGTTTGAACGTGATTCAGGGCGCGCGCATGGTCGGCGCGGAGATGATCGTCGGCGTCGACGTCAATCCGGGCCGCCGCGCGATGGCCGAGAAATTCGGCATGACGCACTTCGTCAATCCGAAAGAGGTCGAGGGCGACCTGGTGGCCTATCTGGTGGGCCTGACCAAGGGCGGCGCCGACTACAGCTTCGAGTGCGTCGGCAACACTACCCTGATGCGCCAGGCGCTCGAGTGCTGCCACAAGGGCTGGGGCACTTCGGTAATCATCGGCGTGGCCGAAGCCGGCAAGGAGATCTCGACCCGTCCGTTCCAGCTGGTCACCGGCCGCAACTGGCGCGGCAGCGCGTTCGGCGGCGCGCGCGGTCGCACCGATGTGCCGAAGATCGTCGACTGGTACATGGACGGCAAGATCAACATCGACGATCTGATCACCCACACGATGCCGCTGGAGCAGATCAACCACGGCTTCGATTTGATGACGCGCGGCGAATCGATCCGCTCGGTGGTGATCTACTGATGATCCTGGAGACCATCAGCGCGCAGCGCTGCTTCGGCGGCGTGCAGGGCGTTTACACCCACGCCTCGGCCGCGTGCGCCGGCGCGATGCGTTTTTCGGTGTTCGCGCCGCCGCAGGCGAGCAGCGGCAAGGTGCCGGTGCTGTATTTCCTGGCAGGCCTCACCTGCACTGAAGAAACCTTCATGATCAAGGCCGGCGCGCAGCGGCTGGCCGCCGAACTGGGATTGATGCTGGTCGCACCCGATACCAGCCCGCGCAACACCGGCATCGCCGGTGAAGCCGACGACTGGGAGTTCGGCACCGGCGCGGGCTTCTACCTCGACGCCACGCAATCACCGTGGTCGGCGCACTTCCGCATGCACGACTACGTGGTCAACGAACTGCCTGGGCTGATCGCCGCGCACTTCGCCGCGGACACCCCGCGCAGCGGCATCTGCGGCCACTCGATGGGCGGCCATGGTGCGCTGACCATTGCACTCAAACATCCGCAGCGCTATCGCTCGGTATCGGCGTTCGCGCCGATCGTCGCACCGAGCCAGGTTCCGTGGGGGCTGAAAGCACTGCCGCGCTTCCTCGGCGACGACCGCAGCGGCTGGACTGCCTACGACACCTGCGCGCTGCTCGATGCGGGCCATCGCTTCGACGGCAGCCTGCTCATCGACCAAGGGGAGGCCGATAAATTCCTCGCCACCCAACTGCAGCCGGAGCGCCTCGAAGCCGCATGTGCGGCCACGGGCCAGCCGCTGTTGCTGCGCCGCCATCCCGGCTACGACCACAGCTACTGGTTCATCCAGAGCTTCATCGAGGATCATCTGCGGCATCACGCGGCGGCGCTGGGTGCGTAGACCGGCCAATTTTCGTGTGGCAGGCGAACTGAGCGGGCGGCCGGGGATTCGGACCCCCTTGGCGGCGAAGGCTGCGAGCAGCGCAGCAACACGCACTGCGTCTCCTGCTCCTCCTTGGTGGGAGGAGCAAGAGAGCATGGAGCGGACCTTTGCCGGACTGAACCAGATCGAAAACCGGGGTTCATGGGCGTCTAGCTCGGATGCGCCCCCGCTTCTGAAACAACACTGAGGCTCTGCGGAGAATCCGATGCAATCAGATCATGACTCGCTCTTCTATTTGTTGGTCGTCTGGCGGTTCACCAGCGGCGGATCACAACTGATGTAATAGTTGTTCAGTGCCGGCACTACGATGCCCGGACGATAGTAGTAGTTCTTGTTTTCGTTCTTGTCGTCGACTTCGATCTCGACACGATTGCCGGCGATCCATTTGGCCTCGACATCGTCGGAATGGGCAGGATGGGAGTGGTTGCCGTTTTGGTCCACGTCCATCAGCACCATCGCGCCCTGGTCTCCCGACAGGTCCGGTGCCCAGCTGACGGGAACCACCGTGCCGTTTTGCAGGGTGCAATTGCCCGCAAGTGTGAAGGTGATATCGACCCGGGCGTTGTAGACCGACGGATCGAAGGCCGGTGCATTGTCGATATCGATTTCGCCCGTGGAAGCCACGATCGCCCCCATATCAGGGTTTGCGCTGGTGATCGCATAGGTCATGGTCCCGCCATAGCCGCCGTCCGATGGACGGTAGAACCCGTTGAAGGTGCAAAGGATCGAAAGTGTCCTGTCCTGTGGCATGCTCATTCTCCTGTCAGTGCTGTGTGATCCCGCTGGAAAAGTCCGGTTGTCCGACGCGGGATCGGGATCGGGATCGGGCCGAAGGGGTAGGGCTGCACAGCAACCACCTCAAGGCCGTATGGCCTTGACGATGGCGTGGGCGGGGTAGCCGGCAGCAGCTGCGTCGTTGCTGGATGGCGGCGCGCCGCCTTCGGCCAGGGCGGAAAGCAGCGCTGCCATGGCCTGATGTTTCGGGTTGGCGTCCGTGACCGCAGGATAAGCACCTGCCTCAGCTGCTGAACGGGCCTCCTCCGGCAGCCCGCGGGCCAGCAAATCGGCTGCCTTCATCGCGTGGAAAGGCTGCAGCGCAAATGCCTGCCCATCGATCGAGTCGGTGAGCGCCCTGCTGGCGAAATCTGCCTCGAACCGCACCAGCGCGGCCCGGGCCTGCTCGACGTCACGGCGTCCAAAAAGGATGGCGATTTCCATCCACCGCGCCGGCATCGTCAGAATGTTGACCCATCGGCGATTGCTCGGGTCAGTGGCTGTAAGGACTCGGGCATTCGCGAGCGCCCATGCATTGATCTCGGCGGCCTCCACCCACTGCCCATCCAGCAGCAGGGCCTCGGCGCGGCTGTTGGCAGCACTCACTGCCATTTCGCGCCACAGGGTGTTGGCGGCGTCCTGATCCACGAGCGCGTAAGCGTCCGCATGGGCAATGCGGCCGTGCGTTATCGCGGTGTCGAGATCGCCCTCAGCCATCGCGATCGCCGAGAGTGCGGTCTGGGCGCGAACCATGGACATGCGTGCATTGCTGTCACGCCCGTCGCGGGCGCGCAATTCCGACAGGATGGCCACCTCGGCCATGCGCTCGGCCTGCGCCGAAGCCAGATCACCCGCTCTGGAATGCGCGTCCGCCAGCCAGGCGTGGGCCTGGCTGAGCTCCCAGCGAACGGTGTTGTTGTCGGGCTGCTTGGCAGCTAGCCGAGCCATGATCGCGACATATCGCTGGAACTGGACGATCGCGTCGCCCGGTCGGTTCAGATCGAGGTAAAGCGCGCCAAGACTGTTGGCGGCATATCCGACTTCGGCCTGCCACTTGGGATTGGCGGGGTCGGTTGCCAGCATGCGGTCTGCCAGCTCGGCATAGGTTCGGAAGTGCGTCTCGGCAGTGTCGAGGTCGCGCTGCTGCCAGGCGAGCTGTCCGACATAGAACACGCTCTGTGCATGATCGAACATGCGGTCCGGGTTCTGCGGGTCGCGGTCGAGCAGCTCGCCGGTCGATTGCTCGGCTGCCGCATAGGCCTGCAGCGCGACGGCGCTGTCGCCACTCAGATCACGCACCTCGCCCACCAGCATCAGGGCGCGTGCGCGCCGTCCCAGCGCGTCCGGATCAAGGCTGTCCAGGCGCTGGGCTCCGTAATAGGCGAGCGCTCGCTGGCCTACCGTGTCCAGCACGTCGAGGCGCCCTACCGGCTCGAGCTTCTGCCGAAGGTCCGTCAGCATGAACTCGACCAGGCCATCGGCTTCGGCGCGCTGCCGCTCCGCCTCCCGCTGGCCCTGCACCGCCATCACGGTCAGCACCGCCATGACGCCGGCAAGTACCAGCGACGCGCCAGCCAGCAGGCCCATCGTACGCTGCCGCCGCGCGGCCTCGCGCTGCACCAGCGAATCCAGCGGCAGGCCTGTCAGCCC
>JANOEA010000124.1:0-4046 GCA_031412975.1 Pseudomonadota bacterium
CAGGCTCACGTCGGCCAACGCACTGGATGCGCCGGCGATCGATCCAAACTTCCTGTCCGACCCGGAAGACATGGAGACCCTGGTGCGCAGCTTCAGGCTGATGCGAAAAATCCTCGATGCGCCGGCGTTCGCATCGATCAAGGGGCGCGAGCTCTACACCGCGCAGCTGCGCGATGACGATCAGGCCGGCATCTTCCCCCCTTGCGGGGGAAGGGCTGGGGATGGGGGGCACAAGGCTTGCCGCAAGAACGAACCCCCATCCCCAACCCTTCCCCCGTGAAGGGGGAAGGGAGCAAAGCGCACCGCTGTCGATGAAGCGCTGCATCCGATTCGCGGCATCAGCACTCCCTTCCCCCGTAAAGGGGGGAGGGGGGCCAAGCCAAGCGCTTGCAGGAGACGTTCGGCATACGAACCGGGTGGTTGGCGGCTAAGCTCCATGCTGACGATCGGAGCTGAACATGCGCGCAGGCGGCGACAGTGCAGCACGCGCGGCAATTCCCGGTGGCGTGGTGGCGTTGGGCTTCGTCAGCCTGTTCACCGACATGTCTTCGGAGTTGGTGCACAGCCTGCTGCCGGTGTTCATGGTCGGCACCTTGGGCGCGTCGGCGCTGATGGTCGGCCTGGTCGACGGTCTGGCCGAATCGCTGGCTCTGGTGACCAAGCTGTTCTCGGGCTACATCAGCGACCGCGTCGGTCGCCGCAAGCCGCTGGTGGTGCTGGGTTATGCGCTGGCGACCCTGACCAAACCGCTGTTTCCCCTGGCCGGCTCGGTGGGCTGGGTGCTGGGCGCGCGCTTGCTCGATCGGTTGGGCAAGGGTATTCGCGGTGCACCGCGCGATGCGCTGGTGGCCGACATCACGCCGCCGCAGGTACGTGGTGCGGCATATGGACTGCGCCAGTCGATGGACACCGTCGGCGCGGTCGTCGGGCCGTTGCTCGCAATCGCATTGATGCTGTGGCTGGCCGGCGATATTCGCGCGGTGTTGTGGTTCGCGGTGTTGCCCGGCGTTATCGCGGTCGCCATCCTGGTCTTCGCGGTGCGCGAGCCGGAGCGTGTTGGCGCCGCGCCGACGCCGCGCTTGCCGCTGTCGCGCGCGGGCATGGCCGCGCTGGGCAGCGGCTATTGGCGCGTGGTGTGGGTGGGTGCGCTGCTGACCCTGGCGCGCGGCACCGAGGCCTTCCTGGTGCTGCGTGCATCAAGCCTCGGCATGAGCGATACCTGGGTGCCGCTGGTGATGGTGGGCATGAGTCTGGCGTTTACGGTGGTCGCCTGGCCGGCAGGCCGCTGGTCGGATCGCACGGATCGACGCTACGTGCTGGCAGCGGGATTGGCGGTGCTGCTGGTGGCCGATCTGGTGCTGGCCCTGGCGTCCGGATTGCCCGCGTTGATGATCGGCGTTGCGCTATGGGGCGCGCACATGGGTCTGACCCAGGGCGTGTTTTCGGCGTTGATCGCCGACCAGGCCCCCGGCGCGCTGCGCGGCACGGCGTTCGGCGTGTTCAATCTGCTGTCGGGACTGAGCCTGCTGATCGCCGGCGTGAGTGCCGGTGCGCTGATGGATGCCCATGGCGCGGCGGCGCCGTTCTGGCTGGGGGCATCGCTGGCGCTGCTGGCGCTACCGCTGGTGCGCTGGTTGCCGGCCCCGCGGGAGTAACGAGGGCGCGAGTGAGGTCGGCTCGCGGTTCGCGTCGAACCGGCGCGAGCCGGTCGTGCTGCCGCGCTGCGAAGGCGACGTCGCCGACCAACGCACCAGATGCACGCCGCTGTGCGCAATGCACGAGCGCACGAGCGCGTAGCCTCTCAACCCTTCTGCGGCTGCCCCTTCAGCAACGCCCGCTCGCGCACCAGCGCCAAACCCTTGAGCACGTTCATCGCCTCGTTGAGGCCATAGTCTTCATCGAGTGCGACATCACGCGCGACGATGGTGACCGGCTGGCCCTCGGCATCGCCGGTCAGATGGCCGGGCAGGTTGCGCTCGTAGGTCGCCAACGATGCCGGGCGATCGGGCACGGTCAGGCGCAGGTCGGCCAGTTCGATGTCGGGCACGATGCCGGCGGCCTGGATCGAGATGCCGGCCGGCGTGTAGTAGCGCGCGGTGGTGAGCTTGAGCGCGTCGCCGCCATCGAGCGGCAGCACCGACTGCACCGAGCCCTTGCCGAAGGTGCGCTGGCCGAGGATCACCGCGCGGTGGTGGTCCTTGAGTGCGCCGGCCACGATCTCGGCCGCCGAAGCGGTTCCGCCATCGACCAGCACCACCAGCGGCGCGCCGTCGGCGACGTCGCCGCGGGTCGCGTTGAAACTCTCGTTGGCGCTGTCGACGCGCCCGCGGGTGCTCACGATCACGCCGTCGTCGATGAACACGTCGGCGACTTCGACCGCGGCATCCAGCAGACCACCGGGATTGCTTCGCAGGTCCAGCACCGCGCCGCGCAGGCGGCCGCGCGCCATCGCGCGGCGCAATTTCTCGCGCAGCTCGCCGCCGGTGTGTTGCTGGAACTGTGCGATGCGCAGGTAGATGAAGCCGGGTTCGAGGGTGCGCGTGCGCACGCTGGAGACCTTGATCACCTCGCGCTTGAGGCTCAGCTCCAGCGGCTCCTCGCTGCCTTCGCGCGCGATGGTCAGCGCAATCGCGCTGCCGGGCTCGCCGCGCAGCTTGTCCACCGCTTGCTGGCCATCGGTGCTCGGCACCGGCTCGCCGTCGATGCGGGTGATGATGTCGCCCGACTGGATGCCCGCGCGCGCCGCGGGCGTGTCGTCGATGGGTGCCACCACGCGCAGCAGGCCGTCGACGTACAGCACTTCCACGCCGAGGCCCGCATAGGCACCGCGCGAATCCTCGTCGAGCGAAGTAAGCATCGAGCGATCGAGGTATTCGCTGTGCGGATCGAGGCCCGCCAGCAAGCCGCGAATCGCATCCTGCATCAGGCGCTCGCCGCCGACCTGGTCGACGTAGGCGCTGCGCACCGCGCGGAACACCGCGGCGAAGGTCTGGATGTCGCGTAGCGAGACCGACTCGACTGGCGTCGCGGCCGCAGGCGCGGTCACGGTCTCCGGCGCTACGGCCGGCGCGGCAGCATCAGGCGCCGGCGTTTCTGCCGCGAATGCAGCGGGGGCCAGCAACAGCAGGGCAAGACTCGGCAAACGATTCATGGCAACCACTCCGCAGCGCCCATGAGTCTAGCGCGGCGCCTGTAGCGATGCGTTCACGCGCGCCGGCAACGGCTACCGCCGATCGGCCAGCCAGCGCTTCGGGTCCAGCGGTTGGCCCTTGGCGCGCAGTTCGAAGTACACGCCAGGTTCGCTGCGACCACCGCTGCTGCCGGCCGCGGCGATCACCTCGCCGCTGTCGACCCAGTCGCCCACATCGCTGCGCAGCGCATCATTGTGCGCATACAGGCTCATGTAGCCATCGCCATGGTCGACGATCAGCAGCAGGCCATAGCCGGCCATCCAGTCGGCGAACGCGACCCGCCCGTGCGACACCGCGAGGACCGGGGCGCCTTGCGCGGCCGCGATGCGCACCCCTTCCAGGCTGCGTCCGCCGCTGCTGGGCGCGCCGAATCCCTCGACCACGCGGCCACTGGCCGGCCACGGCAGGCGGCCGCGCAGGCTCGCGAACGGTTCCGCACCAGCGAGCACCTTGGGGATGTCTCCGATCGCATCGCGCAACCGCTCGAGCAGGCCGAGCATGCTGCGTTCGTCCCGACCCAGCACGACCAGGCGCGATGCCTGGTCGGCGAGCCGCGCGTCGAGCGTCGCGAGGGTCAGTGCGCGCGCCGCGCGCGCGGCATCGAGCGCTGCAACCTGCTGTTGGCGCGATGCACGCGCCTGGTTCGCGGCCTGCTGCGCCTGCGTGATGCGCGCGCGCAGGTCCGCCAACGCGTACAGATCGCGGCGCAGTGCCGTGATCCGAATGATCCGGTCGCGCTGCAAATAGCGGTGATAGGCCAGTGCGCGCGCGATCCGCCCGATTTGTTCGGGCGCGAACACGATGCGCAGGCGTTCATGGCGGCCGGCCGCGTACGCGGAGCGCAGCAGCGCCGCG
>JANOEA010000125.1:0-26858 GCA_031412975.1 Pseudomonadota bacterium
CAGCAGGCCGATCAGCACGGCCACGATGGCGATGACGACCAGCAGCTCGATCAGCGTGAACGCCCTGCGTCGCGGCACGGCAAACTCCTTTCGCCAAGACACTCGAAGAGCCCGCCGGGCACGCCCCGGCGGGACAGGGGGCGATGGGGGGCTGGCACTCATTTCACGGTGACGTCCGTGACGGGGGTGCCCAGAGTCGCCTTGTTCGTCCCGTCATCCAAAGGGAGCGTGGCGTAGAGCTTGTAGGTCCAGCCCTCTCAACATGACCTCTGATGCCGTATCATGGATGGGAGGTAACGGCTTGCATTTTTCCTGGAGCCAAGGATGGTACTTCGACCCGAGCCACGGCAGCCCGATCTTCTGGGGAAGCTGCTGGCCCTCCCCATGTATACGAGTCTCCCCATCACCCTGGTGCAGCATGGCCAGGCCGTGCCACTGGGGGCCGCGCGCGCGGTCGCGCCGTACGGCGTCGATGTCGCACCACTTGGTCAGTGGCTCGAAGACGTGGTCCTGCGCCACGTGTACGCGATGACGCCGACCGGCAAGCGCACGTTGGTGGTCGGTGATACGCAGTCGCACGTGCCGCATATTCACGTGCGTCGCGAAACCCTCGAAGCGGTCGCGCTCGGGCCAGCACCCGCGCGCGCGAAGTCGTGGGCACGCGCGGAGATCGATCGCATCGGCGATTTCGCTTCCGACGACCTGGGTTACGTGCTGTTCAGCGCGCTGGCGGAGGCCACGCCGGAGCCGCCGCAGGCATTCCCGCGCGAGACCATGGGCAAGACCTTCTTCGCGCCCGGCACCTCCATCCTGTATGCGCGAACCCGCTGGGACAAGCACGCCGTATGGTTCGCCGCGTTCTGCTCCTCGACGATCGACGTCGATCACCTGCCGCCGCACGCGGGCAACTTCGTGCTTTCGCGGGGACGCGACCACGCGATCGTCGATCCCGCCCCATATGGCAGCCTGTCGACCCTGACCAGCAATGCGCCAACCGTAGCCGCCAGCGGCCAGCCCGAAGGCTATGTGCCAAGCCAGACGTTCTGGAGCTTCGACACCGGCTTTCGCTGGAAGCACACGCTCGCCGACGGGGTGCTGCTCGCGCGTTGCGACTATGCCGACCAGTACCGCTTCCGCGAGGTGGCCAGTCCCATCAAGCTCGCCTACCGCGACTTCGTGCTGCTGCCGTGGACCGACGCAGACGGCCGCGACTCGGCCACCTTGCTGGTCTTCGATCGCGCGCGCACCGAAAAACCCGAGAATGCGCTGCACCTGCGCTTCCGCAGTCGCGCCGATCTCGACCAGATCGGCAACGGTGGCGATGCGAAGCTGAGCGATACGCGATTGAGCGTGTTGCAACTGGCCGCATCCGGCGGCGACACCGAAGTGCGGCGGTTGCCCAAGGGCGACTGCTTCAGCGATCGCTATACGCGCGGCAACTGCGACGCCTCGCGCTTCAAAGCCAGCGAGGTACGCCTGCTGGTACCCGGCACCGCCGCATCCGCCGTGTTCGCGATCGAGGTCGCTCCGTTGACCGGAACCCAGCCATCGAAGCCGCGCGAACTGGTCGCCCGCGGTGGCAAGGCCTGGTTGATCGAACGCGGCACCGCGCGCTGGGTCGTGGCCAGCGCGGACGGTACCGAGCCGCTGGTCTACCAGCTGCCCCCGGGTATCGCGACCCATATCGTGCTGCCGGCCAAGACCGACGGTGCGCCGAAGACCCGCATCGATGGCGGCCTGGTACTCGATGATTGCCGCTTCGCGGTCGGCGGCAGCGAAGGCCTCGAAGTGGCGGGTGCGCCGCTGGTTTTCGCGGTCGACGCGCAGTGCGCGGTGCGTGAGCTGCCGCGCGGCGAGGTGCCCAGCGATTACGATGGGCTCAAGCGAGCAGGCGCTGCGGCCGCCGGAACAGGTACAAAGCCAGCCAGTCCGGCCTGAACCGCCTGCTGCGGTCGGCGACCGCGTCGGTCTCGAAACCGAGCCGGCCGAGCAGCCAGCCCGGTGTCGGCTGCGCGGGGTTGAGTGTGGGCACGCTGGTGAACACCAGCTCGTATCCGGACTGCAGCGCGCGTTGCGCGATGGCAGGATCGTACTTGCCGTGCGGGAACGACATCGTATTCGGTGCCGATTCGCCACCGAGCTTGTCGCGCATCGCCTCGCGCGCTCCGCCAAGTTCCGCGTCGAGGTCGTCGACGCGGGTCAAGGGTTCGTGGCTTTTGCCATGCAAGCCGACTTCCACCCCGCCGCGTCGCAAGCTGCGCAACTCCTCGCGGTCGAGCATATGGCGAAAACCATCGTCGAGGCGCGGCTCCAGCGCGGCCAACACCGCACCTCGCACCTCGATCGGCAGCTGCTCGAGAACCGCGATCAGTGCGCGTAACGCCGCGATGCCATTGTTCGCCCCACCCTGCGTCGGGTGCCCCTGCGCGAGCAGCGCACCGGACAGGTCGCAGGTGCCCAGCGCACCACGTCGCCACGCGGCCACGATTCGCTCCTGGTAGAACGGCTGCTTGCGGTCGATCGCATCGGCGACCGCGAACAGCAGCCCCGGCATGCCGGCAGCCTGCAGCGTCGGCAGCGCGTATTCGAGGTTGTCCTGCCAGCCATCGTCGAAGGTGATCAGCAGCGCGCGCGGCGGCAGCGATGCCACGCCGCGGCGGGCGTCCAGCACCTGCTGGATGGTGACCACATGGTAGTGGCGGCCGAAAAACGCGAGTACCTGTGCAAACAGATCCTGCGCCAGCGTGTAGTCGGGATCGCAGCTGGCCCAGCGCGGATCGGACGGCGCGAGGATCCGGTGAAACATGATCACGGTCAGCGTGCGGCGATTGCGTAGGCGATGGACCAGCCCGAGCAGGCCGCTACCATAAAGTACTTTCTTGATGAGATCCGGCAGCATGGGCGGCGGCATCGATGTTTCGGTGATCATACCAACCTACAACCGCCGCGAACTGGTGCAGCGCGCGTTGCGCTCGGTTCTCGCGCAAACCCGCCGCGTCGACGAGGTGATCGTGGTCGACGACGGCTCGACCGACGGCACCGGCGAGGCGCTCGCCGCGGCGTTCGGCGATCGGATCGTATATCTGCGCCAGGCCAATGCCGGCGTCTCGGCCGCGCGCAATCGGGGGCTGGCGCTTGCGCACGGTCGCTACCTTGCGCTGCTCGACAGCGACGACGAATGGCTGCCCGAGAAAACGCGCCTGCAGTGCGAACTCCTCGACGCCCACCCCGACTTCGGCATGGTGCTGTGCGATGTCGAACGGGTCGACGCAGAGGGCCGTGTCATCGATGTACTTTCGCGCCGGGTCGCGCTGCCCGTCGATGGCTTCATCCTCGGCGATGTGTTGCGCGATCCGGCCCTGGTGCCGGCCTCGCTGCTGATGCGCCGCACCGTGTACGAACGCATCGGCGGCTTCGACGAAACCCTCGCCACGGGTGAGGACCTCGACTTCCACCTGCGCGTCGCGCGGGAGTTCCAGATCGCGGTGGTTGCGATGCCATTGGCGCGCGCCCTGCGTGGCCACGACGGCCTGTCCAGCCTCGCGCGCACCTACGACGACTACCTCGGCGTGATGCGCCGCGCGGTTGCCGCGGCCGCGCCGCTGGTTGCGCTGGAAGAACGCAACATCGCGCTCGCCATCGCGTACCGGCGCGCCGCGCGCGGGATGATCTACCAAGGCCGCTGGGCCGAGGCATGGCGTCTGGCTCGTGCTGCATGGACGCACGATCGCGCACGCCGCGGCGAGGTACTCGCACTGCTGCCGATGGCGATCAAGCGCGCACTCGCGGGGCTGCTTGGCCGCCACCGGCGCGACTAGGCAGCCTTGCGCGTTGCAGGGCGATGCGATGTCGTATCGGGCCGAGCGCAATCAGCAATCGGCGCCAGCGGCTGGCTGGTTCACGGCAACGCTTCGCCGCATGCGCGGCTAGCCATGCTGCGGCTCAGCAGCATGGTCGACAGCACGCCCACGAATGCCTGGTTGTCGGCAAACCCCGTCGCCTTGCCGGCGCGGCACTTGTCGAACAACTTGCCCACTGCGCCCGCATCGAAGTACCCGGCACGACGAATCGCCTGTGCAGACAGCAGGTCCTCGACGTAGTCGAGCGGCCGGCCGTCGTCGAAGAAACTCGCGCTGTCCGGTGCACGGTACGGCTGTTTGGTGCGGGTGAGGATCTCGTGCGGCAGCAGGCCGGCCAGCGCGCGGCGCAGGACGGCCTTTTCGGTCAACCCCTGGATCTTGAAGCGTTCGGGCAGGCGGTTGGCGAACTCGATCAGGCGATGGTCGAGGTAGGGAAAGCGGCCTTCGATGCTGTGCGCCATGCCGACGCGGTCGCCTTGCGAAGACAGCAGGTAACCCGCGAGCAGGGTTTTGGCTTCGACGTACTGGTCGCGCCCGAGCGGGCCGAACTTCGCGACCTCGGGTGGCAGGCGCGATTCGACGAAGTCGAGCGCATCGAAGTTGCCGACTGCGGCTTTCATCTCGGCCGACAGGAACGCCAGCGTGCGGCGGGCGGTGGCAAAGCGCGGTGCGTGGGCGAACACCGCGCGGTGCAGGTGTTCGCGGCCGCTGCCGAAGAACTGTTGCGCGAAGGCGTCGTTGGCGACCGGCGAATTGCCGAGGTAGCCGTACAGGCGACGCAGCAGCAGCGGGCGGAACTTCGAGTGCGGCTGGCGCGCCCAGAAGCGGCGCACCTTGGCTTCCTTGAACAGATCGTAGCCGCCGAATACCTCGTCGGCGCCTTCACCGGTCAGTACCACCTTGTAGCCGCTCTCGCGGACTGTGCGCGCGAGCATCATCAGCGGCAGCGGGCCGGTGCGCAGGATCGGCGCTTCGGTGTGGCGGATCAGGTCCGGGAACAGGCGGCCGATGTCGCTGCGCTCGCAGCGCAGCGTGGTGTGGTCGGTGTCCAGATGGCGCACCATCGCCATCTGCTGCTCGCTCTCGTCGAACTCGGCGTCGGCAAAGGCGACCGAAAACGTGCGCACCGGGGTATCGGTGAAGCCGCGGATCAATGCGACCAGCCCGGAAGAGTCCAGTCCGCCGCTGAGGTAGGCACCGACCGGTACGTCGGCGCGCAGCTGCAGGCGCACCGCGTCGATCAGCAGCGCGCGCAAATCGCGCGCGGCATCGTCGATCGAGGCGTACTCCGCAAATTCTTCTCCCGCCTCGCGGACCGGGAAGTGCCAGTCCCAATAGCGCGTGAGCGTTTCGCGACCGTCGGCTTCGATCGACAGCACGTGGCCGGGCGGCAGGGTCTGCACGCCTTCGAATACGCTATCGGGGTCGAGCGGTGCCCATAGCGCGAGCGCCTGCACGAGTCCATGGGGATCGAGTCGCGCGCGCTCGGGCAGCGCGGCGAGCAGCGCCTTGACTTCGGAGCCGAACCATAGCCTGCCGCGCGCGCGCGTCATGTACAGGGGACGAATGCCGGCGCGATCGCGCGCCAGCACCAGGCGGCGGCGCTGGTTGTCCCAGATCGCGATCGCGAACTGGCCGTTGAGGTGCTCGACGAAGCGATCGCCGTCGCGATCGTACAGATGCACGATCACTTCGGTATCCGACTGCGTGTAAAAGCGCCGCCCTTCGCGCTCGAGTTCGGCGCGCAGTTCGACGTAGTTGAAGATCTCGCCGTTGAACACCGTCCACGCGCTGTGCGCGGGGTTGTGGATCGGCTGCTCGCCGGTCGACAGGTCGATGATCGACAGTCGCGCATGGGCGAGCCCCACGCCGTCTTCGACCAGGTAGCCGTAGCCGTCCGGGCCGCGGTGGGCCAGCGTATGGATCATCGCCGACAGCGTGGCGCGATCGGTATCGGGAGCCATCGAGGGGCCGAAGAAGCCCGCAATGCCGCACATCGGTTCAGTCCTTCCGCGCGAAACCGTCGCGCATTTCCGCGAGGGCTTCCTCGCACGCGAGCAGTGTATCGGCTGCGACCTGCGACCAGTCGCGCGAGAAGCGCGTGCCGAGCGCGGCTTCATCCCAACGGCGCTCGAGCGCCTGTGCGAGTCCCGCGCGCAGCGGCTCGACCGTGCGTGGCGGCACCAGTATCGCGACCGTATCGTCGACCACTTCGGGGATCCCGCCGACCGGCGTGGTGACTGCCGGCCGACCGCAGGCGAGGGCCTCGACCAGCACGTTGGGATGGCCCTCGGAATAGCTGGGCAGTGCAAGCAGGTTGCACGCGGCCAACCATTGTGCCACCGCCTCCGGAGGCAACGCGCCGGCGAGACTGGCCCACCCGGCGCTGCCGGCAATGCGCGCTTCGAGCTCCGCGCGCATCGGGCCGTCGCCGACCAGGACCAGTTGCACCCTGGGGCGTGTCGTGCGCAGCGCGGCGCACGCGTCGAACAGTTCGCGCAGCCCTTTTTCCGGCACCAGGCGGCCGACGTAGAGCAGCAGCTCGGAATCCTCGGCGATGCCGAGTGCCGCGCGTGCGGGAGCGCGTGCACGCGGATGGAAGATCGCCGCGTCGCAGCCGTTGGCGATCACCCGCACGCGGGCGGGATCGCCGCCGTACTCGCTGACCGCCAGCCGACCCAGATCGGCGCTGACCACCAGCAGGCGCGAGGCACCGCGCACCACCCGGCGGGTCAGGTATCGACTGGCCGCATCGCGCACGCGGATATCCGAGCCGCGCGCACCGGCAACGAACGCGCTGCGCTGCCGCCGTGCCACGATCTGTGCTGCGAATGCATCCGGATACAGCCAATACGCCAGCACCACGTCGGGCGCAAAGCGCTGCACTGCCGGTGCAATCGCGCGTGCGGCGAGCCAGCCGTTGAACGGCCGGCTCAACGCGGGAATCGCGCGATACGGCACGTAGATCGCATCGACCTCGGCGGCGACCGGGTTGGCGCCGGGTCTGCGCGCGAGGTAGCTGTTCGGTTGCAGCGCGGCCGGATACACCGCGATCGGATTGATCACCCGCACCGTGGCCCGCCGCGCCAGCTCGCGCACGGTCTGGAATACCGGTCGGCCGCGGTTGGGCTCGCCGTCGATCGGGAACTGCGAGGTGACGATCAGCAGGCGCATCGGGGTGCGGATCAGTGTTCCGAACCGAAGGTGATCTCCAGGCCCTTGCGCAGCCCGACCCGCGGCTGCCACCTGAGCCGTTCGCGCGCGGCGCGCTGTTCGAAGTTCGACAGCGGACGCAGCGAGCGCACCCGGTAGCGGGTCAGCGGCATCTCGCGCTTGAGCAATCGACCGAGCTGCTCGACACCCCATGCGAGCGCCATGAACGCCTGCTGCGGTACCCGCACCAGCTTCATTCCTGTGCCGAGGCGGCGTTTGGCACGTGCGAGGTACTCGCTCTGCGTGCACGGTTCGGGATCGACGATGTTGAAGATGCCACCGACCGCTTCGTCGGATTCGGCCGCGCGCAGGAGCGCATCCACCACGTCGTCGCGATAGACCAGCGGCAGGCTGACCTCGCCACTGCCCACCGCGACCCAACGCCCGGCCAGCTTGATCACGCCATTCGGGGTGACCTGCTCGGCGCCCGGGCCGAAGATCTGTCCGGGGCGGATGATCACCGCAGGCAGCTGGTGCTCGCGGATCGCCGCGCTGACCATCTGTTCGGCGACCAGTTTGGTGCGGGTATACGCACCACGCCACTGCGGATGCGGCTCGAACGCGGAGCTCTCGTTCATCGGCACGGCGGGGTCGCGACCGGCGTGGTCGTAGACGCTCATCGAACTGACGTAGACCAGGCGCCGGGTCGCGTGCTTGCGGCAGCTGGCGATCACGTTGCGGGTGCCCCACACGGTGCCCGACTCGAATTCCTGTGGCCAGCCTTTCATCGCCGCACCCACGTGGTAGACCACCGCAGCACCTGCGACCGCGTGGTCGACGATGGCCGGATCACCGAGATCGCCGAGCACGCTGTGGACGCCGGCATCCGCGTCATAGCCGCTCGATGCGCGGCGCAGCAGCACGCGCACGCGCTGACCGCGCGCGCGCAGCGCCGCGACCAGCGCGCGGCCGAGAAAACCACCCGCGCCGGTCACCAGTGCATCGACCGGTTCCAGCGGCACGAAGCGCGCTTCGAGTTCGCGCGTGCGCTCGGCGTCGGCCATCGCGCAGGCCGGCACCAGTGCGGCGATCGCGCGTCGCCCTTCGGCCGGATCGATCGGTGGCTGCAGCCCTGCGTGCACCGCGCGCGCGAAATCGGTGGCGGCACGGCGTATGCCCGGCGAGGGCTTGAGCATCCCCGTCGCGAAGCGCAGCACGCTCCACGGCACCCGCACCACGTCGAGCAGCGCATTGCGCCACGCCTCGATCAGGATGCCGATGAACTTCGGGCCCGGCAGCACGCGGGTCACGCGGCACACCTGCACGAAGCGGTCGGCTTCGATGGTGCCGCGGGTGCAGCGCACCACCAGGCGGTTTTCCATCGGACGGGCGTTCCACGAGAGCAGCATGCGACCGCTGCCGCGCGCGCAGCGCACCTGGGCGCGCCACTCGTCGAAACGCAGGTTCGGATCGCGACCGCTGGCGGCGTGCTCGACCTCGAGATTTTCCAGCGGCCCGAGGAAGGCCTCCAGCGTATAGATCGCATGCACCCCCAGATCGCGGAACGGATACGAACCCTGGCGCACGTGCGCGGTCAGCGGGCCGCCGGCGAACGGCGGATATTCGGAGCTGCGCAACACGTCGACCGAAACGATCTCGCCGCAGCGCCCGGAGCTGGCGATCCGCAGCGCCTCCATCACCACCGGATCGAAACGGTCCGAGTGGTTGACCGAAATCTGCAGGCCACGCTCGCGGGCCTTGGCGATCAGCGCATCGCATTCGTCGAGGGTCTCGGCCATCGGCTTTTCGACGAACACATGGCAGCCCATCTCGAGCGCCTGGTGGGCGAGGCTGGCGTGACTTGCCGGCGGGGTCAGCACGTAGACCGCGTCCGGCTTCAGATCGGCGACTTCGGCCAGGGTGGCGGCTGCGCGACCGATGCGGTTGCTGTCGGCGCGTGCCCGTGCCGCCGCGACGTCGAGATCGCAGACCGCGACCAGTTCGACGAAATCGAGCGCGCGCAGCGCGGCGATGTGGTGCTGCGAGACGTAGCCCGCGCCGACGATCGCGACGCGCAGCTGGTGGCGGGTACTCATGCGGGTGGACTCGTTTCAGGAATGATGGCGGGTGAGTGCGGCTTGCACGTGACCGAGGACCTCGGCGACGCGGCGATCCCAGGTCTGGTCGGCGACCACGGCCATGCGTTCGCGCGCGGCCTGCGGGCTGTCCTCGGCGAGTGCGGCATCGAGCGCTGCGAGGAACGCCGGGTGGCCATCGACGATGCGCACCCAGCGCGCGAACTTCTCGATCTCGGGATTGTGCACGCTGACGATCGGCTTGCCGGTTGCGAGGTACTCGCGCAGTTTCAGCGGATTGGCATTGGCGACCTGCCGGTTGAGCCGGTAGGGAATGATCGCGGCATCGAAGGCGCGTGCCCACTGCGGCAGTTGCGCATACGGCTGCGCGCCGGCCAGGTGCACGTTGGGCAACCCGCGCAGCGCATCGACCGGAACCGCGGCGTGGCCTACCAGCAGGAAGCTCCACTGCGGGCGGGCGCGGGCCAGGTACTCCAGCAGTTCCAGGTCGATCCATTCGTGCAAGGACCCGATGTAGCCGATCACCGGATGCGGCAGCCCGGCCGCGCCCGCCGCGATCGGCGTCGCGGGGTCGGCGGCTTGCGCGAACAGCGCCACATCGACGCCGTGCGGAGCGGCGATCGTGCGTGGATTGAGCGCGCGCTTGGGCTCCATCAACGCCGGTGGCGCGACGAACAGCAGGTCGGCGCGCTGGCTCAGCTGCGCATCGCGCTGGCCGATCAATCCGCTGTCGACGCCCGGATGGGCGGCGTAGTCATCGATGCAGTAGTACACGCAGAGCGCCTCGCCGAGCGTGCCGGCCATGAAGCCCGGATGCGGCACCACGAACCACGACAACAGGCGCTGCACGGGCAGCACGCGCAAGGCGCGGCGTACCGCCCAGCGACCGAACCAGCGATTGAGCCGCTCGATGCCGGGCACGCGCCGGAACGGCAGTTGCGGCACCGTGCAGTGCCACAGGCCGGGGGCCACTTCGCGGGGGCGGCGCAGGGTCTGCCCCAGCTTGCGCAGGGCCCGCTTGAAGTCGCTGGTGGATGCCTGCACGCGGCGCAATCCCGGCGATTCGACGTACAGCACCGGCATGCGCTGGGCCAGGCGCAGCGCCACATGGTGGCTGCTGGTGCGGTTCTCGGCGTTCCACGCATTGCCGAAGTACACCACGCCGAAGCCGGCCAGCGGATCGGCAGACTCAGTCATTGCGCCACCAGCAGGTCAGCCATACGGTGCCACCATGGCCGATCCAATCCTTGTGCAGTCCGGGCACGCGTTCCAGGTGCGGGCCGACCCGCTGCAGTGCCGGCGAGAAGATCGTCACCAGGCAGACCTGGCCGAGCTGCGACATGCGCTCGATCGTGGCCGGGATATCCTTGACGTAGTACAGCACCTCGCACGCGGTCACCAACCCGAAGCGGCCGCGGGTCTCGCCCCACGGCTGGCCGTAGATGTCGCACGCGGCGAACTGCGCCTGCGGCAGTCGCGCGCTGGCGCGTTCGATCGCCTTCGCGCTGACGTCGATGCCGTAGATCCGGTCGGCCAGCCTGGCCAGGTGTTCGGTCTGGTGGCCCTCGCCGCAGCCGATTTCCAGTAGCGAGCCGACGCGCCCGATGTCGCGTTCGATCAGCCGGTTGGTGCCTGCGAAGCGCGCCTGTTCGGTGGGCGAGTCCATGTGCCATGGATCGGCCACGCTATAGGCGAGGTCCAGGCGCGCGTGGTTGTCCGCGCCGCCGACGCCGCGCATCGCATATTTCATCCACGTGCGCCGCAGCGCTTTCTCGACCTTGGCCTTGATCGTCATCGGAACACCGCCGGGTGCTGATGCAGGGACTCCCAGGGCGCCATGGTTCAGCGTCCGGCCTGTTGCGCGTTGGGGGCGACCCGCGCGAAGCGGCTGCGCAGGCGCAGCATCGGCCGCTCCAGCGCGTAGTACGACAGCACCGCCAGCGTCACCGCCAACACCAGGTTCAGCGGAAACGTGGTGTGGACCGCATGCAGGCGATGATGCAGGAACGGCTGCTGCCACAGGTACAGCGAATAGCTCAGCAACCCCACCCAGGCCAGCGGCTTGAAGTTGAGTACGCGTACCGCCAGCCGCTGCGGATCCCAGCGCGTGCTGGCCTCGACGATCATCGCGATCATCAGCAGCAGCAACGGATAGCCGAACAGATCGAACACCCCCCACGCCTCGCTGAGGTGGTGGATCACGAAGATCGCCGGTACCTGCACCAGCAGCCAGACCGGTTCGGTGGCTGCGCGATACCATGCCATTGCGCGCAGCCGATCGCGCCAGATCGCGAACAGGCAGCCGATCGCAAGGCCGTCGGCGACCGCCGGGAACACCGGCAGGTCTTCGATCGCGGTGTCGTCGATCAGTACCCGCATCGCTACCCGCAGCACCGGTGCGATCAGGAAAAACGCCAGCGCCAGCAGCGTCGAGCGATGCACGCCCAGCCGCGCGAATGCCAGTGGCCAGACCAGGTAGAACTGCTCTTCCACCGACAGCGACCACAGGTGGCCGATTTCCCACGCCGGTACCGGAAGGTAGTTCACCGTCCAGGTGAAGGCGGCGAGCAGGTCGAGCGCGGACAGATCGATCCAGCCGAGCAGGTTCGCGACGACCAATGCAAGCAGGAACGCCAGGGACGCGGGCAGGATGCGCAACGCGCGGCGGGCATAGAACGCGCGCAGCGAGATGCTGCCGTGCTGGGCCAGTTCGCGCAGCAGCAGCGTGGTGATCAAATAGCCCGAGATCACGAAGAACACGCGCACGCCGAGCAGGCCGTAGTCGCCGAGCAGGTGCTCGAGGCCCAGCTCGGGGAAATTCGGCGTTGCATGCAAATGCCCGATCAGTACCAGCGCGATCGCGATGCCACGCAGGCCATCGAGCGAGGGGATCTTGCCAGCTTGACTCGGCGCAGCGGTCATCGCGCTCAACCGCTGCGCTTGCGCAACGCGTGCGCGAGGTAGTGCAGCATCAGTCCACTGGAGCGGACCAGGCCGAGGCCTTCGGTCTCGCGATAGATTCGCCACTGCCAGCCGGCCGCGCGCAGCTTGTTCGACGACACCGACCCGCCGCGGACGGTGTAGTACGCCAGCGGTTGTGGATGCGGTACGCAGGCGGCGCGTCCGGCGCGGCGTACCAGGTCGAGCCAGAATGCATAGTCCTCGTGGCCCACCTTGCGGAAGCGCGCCGCGCCCAGTCGACGATCGTACATGCCGGTCAGGTTGCCGATGTGGTTGCTGCGCAGCATGCGCGCATAGTCGACTTCGCCCGGCGGGTTGACCTGCGACAGCGCGCTGCCGTCCTCGCGCACCCGCTGGTAGGCGGTGTAGCTGATCGCCAGGTCGCGCGAGCGCATGTCGGCGACCTGCAGTTCGAGCTTGGCCGGCGCCCAGCGGTCGTCGGCGTCGAGGAAGGCGATCCAGCGTCCGCGCGCGGCATCGATGCCGGCGTTGCGCGCCGCGGCGACGCCGCGATTGATGGGCTGTGGCAGCGGGCGGATGCGCGGGTCCTGCGCGGCCCACTGCTGCAGGTGCGCGAGCGAATCGTCGCTGGAGCAATCGTCGACCGCGAGCAGCTCCCAGTCGCCGAAGCGTTGCGCAAGCAGGCTGCCGATCGAGTGCTGCAGCCATCCAGACGCGTTGAACACCGGCATCACGACGCTCACCTGCGGATTGGCGCCGGGTACGCTCACGGAGGCCAGGGGCTGCGGCGGATCGGCACGTTTGCGGGTCCAGTGGCGCGTCTGCTGGGCCGGAAGACGCTATGACCGGCGGGCGATCCACCGCGCAGCCGACGACCGACTGGCGCGCTTCCTGCAAACCGTGGATTCCCCACCGCCCAAACTACCAGATGTGAAGACGCGTGGTGCCCCGCCGAGCGCCCACGGCGCGGCATATTCGGTAAATGATTGCGCCTTCGCGCGCCGCGCTGCGGGTGGCACGGGCGGCGCAGCGGGCTGCCGGGGCGCAGCGCGGTGGTACCGTTCCCTCAGGCCCGCCGCGCTGCGCACAGTCGCCGTGCGCCCGCGCTGATCCGCAGCCCGACCGCGCGCACGTAGTCCGCATCCTCCTCGGTCAGGCAGCGCAGCAACCACAGCGCCAGCGGATACAGCAGCGCGTAGGCGATGCTGCCCGCCAGCAGGCCGGGCAGTTCGGGCAAGCGTGTCGCCAACGGCAACACGCACATGGCGCCCAATGCGGCGGCGACACCCATGCGCAACATGCGCGCCCACGGCAGCCGCGAGCGGGTTTCGTGCAAGGCAAGCCAGACGGTGGATGCAGTGCCGAGCACCGACAGCACCAGCGTGGCGGCCACCGCTCCGGCCAGCCCGAACCACGCGATGCTTGTCCACGCCGCGCCGAGCCGCAGTGCACTCAATCCGATGCCCAGGTACATCAGCGCAGTTTGCCGGTCGGCACTGACCAGGTACGCCGACGCCCCCTGGCCGAGGGTCGCTGCGACCCGACCGAGCAACAGCCAGATCAGGATCGCGCCGGCGCTGGTGTACTGGGTACCGTAGAGCAGGTGGATCAGGTGCTCGGAGAACACCGCCACGAAGCCGACCAGCGGCGCGCCGAGCAGGAACAACCATGCCGTGGTCGAGCCGATCCGCTGCGCGGCTGCTTGCGGACCGTGCCCGTAGGCGTTGGCCATCATCGGCAGCAGTTGTGCGCCGAGCACGCCCGGCACCAGCAGCGCGGCCCCCATCGCCAGCGCGATGGCGACCTTGAACACGCCCGCGTCCGCGGGTTCGGTCAGCAGGTTCAGGAACAATAGTTCGAACTCGCTGCCGCCGACCGAGGTCAGGATGATGGTGAAGGCCACCACCCGCAAATGGTGGCGCAGCCGATCGCGCAGTGCGGGTGGCAGCCTCGCGTCGCCGCCGGTCGGCGCGACCGCAGCCAGGATCCGCTGCGCGGCGCGATCGGAGACCGCGAAGAACACGCCGCTGGATATCGCATAGATCGCAAGGTAGGTCGCCAGCGGTGCGTCCAGCATGAAGGCGACCGCGACCATCAGCAGATTGCAGGCCGCGCCAGCCAGGGCGATGGCCGCGGTAGCGCGGAAGTCCTGGTTGCCCTTGGCCAGCGCGATGTTGAACATGTACGGCGCGCGCAGTCCGAGCGAGACCACCAGCAGCGAGAACAGCGCGACATCGACACCCGGCATCACGCGCTCGCCGACCCACGCGAACCCCACCCCGACGGCGGTCGCCACGATCAGCAGCATCCAGCGCTGCAGCCTGCGCAGCCGATCCACCAGTGGCCGCACCAGCGCGTGCTCGCCCGCGCCGCGCAGCTCGGCGATGAACTTGATCGCGCCGGTGGTGATTCCGGCATTGGCCACCACCACCGCGGTGCCGACGATCCACACGGCCAGGCTGTACACACCCAGCTCCGCGGGGCCCAGCGCACGTGCGATCAGGATCGAGGCGGTCAGCCCGAACAGGTACTCCGAGTACAGACCGAGCGACGAGAACAGCGTGTTCGACAGCGGGCGGCCGCGCTCGCTCATGCGAGTAACGGTCGGCGTGGCTCGCCGGGTGCGCTACCCGCCGATGCGGTCTCAGGCACCGCAGCCGACGGCCGGGTCGGCGTTGCGTTGCGCGCGCAGCGGTGGCGGTGGCAGCTCGAAATCGCGGTATGGGTGCGGGTCGCCGCTGTGTCCGGCTTCCGCGGCCTTGATGATGTTGTACATCTCGCGTGCGGTCGCATAGTGCAGTACGTACTTGCGGCCGTCGTTGTAGGCCGACTCCAGGTAGGCATGCATCGCATCCACCGGCGGCCCGAGGAGGGTGTCGATGTCGCGCTCCTGGGTGCCGTGGGTGTGGATCTTCACGAACACCCACTCAGGCCGGCCTTCGACGTGGATTCCGGTGCGGATCCATGCGTCGACCCGCGCCGGTGTCGGTGGCTGGCCGCCGCGCACGTCGGCGTTCTCGATCCGCGGCATGATGCCCGCGCGGCGCTGTTTCCAGTTCAGTCCCAATGGGCCCTGCACCAGCAGCAGATCGCCGCTGGGCGGTGTACCGACCCGCACCGGCGTGCCGCGATCGTGCGACTTGGGTCGCTTCGGATCGTCGGTGGCGTAGTAGATGCTGTTGATGGTCGCGGTCTGGGTGTCGCTGGGCGCCGAGGGCAGGGTGAAGTCGGCATAGCAGCCGAGCTCGCGCAACAGCGCCAGCTCGTTGTTGATGCCGCACCAGCGACCGTCGGGCCGGGAATTGTCCAGGCACCAGTTGCCGTGGATGAACCCGAACCGCAGCGCGCCGCTGCGCGGATCGCGCGGCAGCGCGCCGTGGCGTTCGTGCAACAGCGTGCAGAAGCGCGAGATGGTGGCGCGGAAGTTGGCCTCGTTGTCGTTGTCGTGGTGCAGGTGCACCTCGATCTCGCCGAAGCCATCGGCGCACAGCGACTGCAGCGCGTCGAGATGCTCGGGCGCGTATTCCTCTTCGGGATAGAAAAAGGTGTGTTGCGGATGCACGCCGTCGGCATCCCGATGGCGCCCTGCCAGCGCGCGATACTCGCTGCACCAACGCTGCACGCGGTGCGTCTGGGTGGCGAAGTCGGCATTGCCCCAGCCGGGCTCGAAATGGTCGACGAAACAGAACATCACGTGGGTCGGCCCGCTCGCGGCCGCCCGTCGACGGCCGCGCACGTAGTCCGGCAGCCAAATCTGCAGGTTGCGCGAGCGGATCGCCAGCGCGACGGCGAGCGCAAATGCGGCCGTTGCACCGAGCGCCAGTGCAAGCCAGATCATGCGAACGCCAGCTGCGCGGGCAGCGCGCGGGGATCGAGGCCACGCGCTTTCCACTCGGGCAGCAGTGCGTCGATCAGGTCCAGCGACGCAGGACCGTCGTCGTGCATCAGCAGGATGTCGCCGGCGGCCGGCGGCTGCGCGCGCAGCATGCGCAGCAATTCCCCGCTGTCCCGACGGCGGTAGTCGTGCGTGTCGTAGGACCAGTAGATGATCGGCCGACCCTGGTGCAGCAGGTGCCACAGCAGCGCTGGAGGCAGCGCGCCACGTGGCGTGCGCAGCGGGATCGGGGCAGCGCCGACCAGCTTTCGCAGTGCCTGGTCGCAGGCGTCGATCTCGGCCAGCTGCGCGGGCAGCGCAAGCTGGCGGAACTCCGGATGGCTGTGCGAGTGGTTGCCGACGGCATGGCCCTCGGCCACGATCCGGCGCGCGAGTTCCGGATGGCGTTCGACCAGCGTACCGACCAGGAAAAACGTGGCCTTGACCGCATGCCGCGCCAACACGTCGAGTACCTTCGGCGTGTAGTCCGGATGCGGGCCGTCGTCGAAGGTCAGGTACAGCGCGCCGTCCGCGGCCGGTCCGATGGTGGTGACCATCCGGCGCGGCAGCCAGCGCAGCAGATGCAATTTTTTCGGGCGGGGTCGCATGCTGGTCGGTGCGCGGTTCAGCCTGCAGTGCGTGGCATCACGGCCAGCCTGGACGATTCGTATGACGCCACGCCGATGCCCTGCGTCGGCAACGGCGCGACGGCGATCATGGTGGAAGTTGATTGCAAGGGAGCCTTCCCGGTGGTGTGTGCCAAGCGCTCCCGCCGGCGGCCAGTATGACCTGCAGCGGCCACCGCTGCACCGGCCGCTGGCTGTCGCGAGGTGGTAAATTCACGTTGCTCGCGCGCTGGACACGCCCGTCGCCGGTGTCGCGGCGCGGTGCCGGGCCGCCGGTGGACCCGTCGTCCGCGCCTTCGCCCATCACGGCTGCCGCATGTTCCTGTTCCTGCTGATCTACCTGGCGCTGGTCATCGTGCGCCCCCACGAGTACCCGGCTTTCATCGACTCCGGCATCCCGGTGTTGCAGATCGCCCTGCTCGGCTGCCTGCTGTTCTGGCTGTTCAACGGCACCCGCAACTTCCAGGCCCCGCAGTTCGCGCTGCTGCTGGGGTTCCTGCTGGTGCTGATGCTGTCGCTGGTGGTCAACGGCTGGATGGGCGGTTCGATCGACCAGTTGGTGCGCTTCGGCCCGGTGGTCGCGCTGTTCGCGATGCTCGCCAACGCGGTGACCTCGCGGTCGCGGATCATCGCGCTGATGGCCGCAATGGTGCTGTTTACGCTGGTGCCGGCCGTGCACGGCATCGACCAGAAGGCGCAGGGCATCGGCTGGGCCGGGACTCCGATGATCCAGGATGGCCGCATCCAATACCTCGGCATCTTCAACGATCCCAACGACCTGGGCATGCTGTTCGTCATGGTTATTCCGATGGCGCTGTATCTGAGTGGACGCGGCGGCCTGGCAGGGCTGCGCCGCGTGTTCTGGCTGGCGGCTGCCGGCACCGTGCTGTATGCGATCTACCTGACCAACTCGCGCGGCGCCCTGCTGGCCACGGCAGCGATCGCGGCGCTCCACATCTGGCGCCGCTACGGGTTGCTGGCGGCCGGCGTGTTCGGTTCGGCGGGCCTGGCGGCGATGCTGGCGCTGCCCTCGCGCCTGCAGCAGCTCGACGTGGAGGAGGCGTCTGCCTACGGACGGGTCGACGCGTGGTACGAGGGCTTGCAAATGTTCACTTCCAACCCGCTGTTCGGTGTCGGCGCCAACCAGTTCAGCGACCATCACTTCCTGACCGCGCACAACTCCTTCGTGCTGGTATTGGCGGAAACCGGCATTGTCGGCTTCACGGTCTGGGTGGCGTTCCTGGCGTACTGCTTCCGGATGCTGTTCGCGCTGCTGCGCCAACCGCTCGGGACCGACGGCGCAGGCCTGCTGGTCGACGACCGCCGCATCGCGTCGGCGCTGCTGCTGTCGCTGGCCGGCACCATGGTGTGCGCATTCTTCCTCAGCCGAACCTACATCGTGATCATCTACGTGCTCGCGGCGATGATCGTCGGCTTCTACATCGAAGCGCGTCGTCGCGAGCCGGCCCTGCCGCGTTTCCTGCTGTCGTCCGACCTGCTGCTGTGGCCGGTGGTCGGCGTGTGCGGCGCGATCGGCCTGTACCTGGTCGTCAAGTTGCTGTTGATGACCGTATGAGCATGCGCGACGCGACCTTGCGCAACACCGGGTTCGCCACGCTGGCGATCTACACCGAGTACTTCCTCGGCATGCTGACCTCGATCCTCATCGCCCGCGACCTGGGGCCGGCGGACTTCGGTACCTACGGCATGGTGATCTGGTTCATCGCCGTGGGCATGACAGCGGCCAACTCCGGCACTGCGGGCGGAGTGATCAAGTTCATCGCCGAGTTGCGCGGCGCGGGCACGCCCGAACTGATCGCGCCGCTGCTGGAGTTCCTGCGCCGTGCGCAGCGCATCTTCCTCGGCGTGGTGCTGGTGATCGGTGCAGTGGTTTTCTTCAGCGCCGGCGATCGCCTGATGCCGGGTTTCAACCACGGCCTGCTGTTCGCCATCATGGCCATCTCGACCGCGCTGCGCGCGACTTACATGCTCAACGTCGGCGTGGCCAAGGGCTTCGAGCACTTCCGGGCCACAGCCGTGATCGCCGCGGTCGCCACCCCGATCAATCTCGCGCTGGTGCTGTGCGGATTCCTTTTGCAGGCCCCGGTGGAGGGCTTCCTTGCGGTCTTCGCGGCCAGCAGCGCGGTGTTCTATTTCATCTCCTCGCGCCAAGTGCGAGGTTTGGTCCCGCCCTCGCCACCGGGCACCGTGCTGCCCGCAGCATTGCGCGGCCGCGTGCTTCGCCACATGCGGATCACCGCCGCGATCGTCACCGTGACCTACCTCACCGCCAGCGAAGTGGAGGTCATGTTCCTCAACCTGTTCGGTGCGCCCGAGTCGGCGGGCATCTTCAAGGTCGCCTACCAGATCGCCGATGGCGCCACGTTGCTGGTCCCGGGCGTGTTCGGCATCCTGCTGCTGCCGATGATGGCCAAGGCGCTGGGCCAGGGCGCGGAGGTTGGAAGGCGCCGCTTCACCGGGGTCACCGTCTACCTGGCGCTGCTGTCGGTCCCGTTGCTTGCCTTCGGCACGCTGTTCGCCCAGCCGATCATGGCGGTGCTGTACGGGAAGGCTTTCCTTGCGGCAGGGGGCGCATTCGCCCTGATCCTGGTCGGCAAGGCGATGGCCGTGATGTCGCAGGGCGCGTCGAGCCTGCTGATGGGCGCCGACCGCCAACACATTGTGCTGTGGGTGGCGCTGGCGTGCGGCGCGCTCAAGGTGCTGCTGGGCGTGCTGCTGATCCGCAGCCATGGACTCGACGGCGCGGTCGCCGCATACACGATCGCCACCACGGTCACCGCCTGCGCCTACGTGGGCGCAGCCATGCATGCCAGCGGCGCGCGCCTGCCGTGGGGTCGACTGCTTCGCGTGTTCAGCGCCGGTGGCGTGGCCGCGGCCTGTGCAGCACCGTTGCACTGGGCCGGGCACCCGCTGCTGACCGCCGCCGCCGGGGGCCTGCTGGTGTTGGCCGTCTACGCACCGGCGACCCTGCTGCTGGGCTGCTGGAGCTGCAGTGACATCGAGTACTTCAAGACCCTGCACCAGCGACTCGCCGGTTCGCGGCCCGCGGTCGCTGCGCGGCTGCTCGACTGGGCGTGGCGGCGCGCGCGGGCAATCGCGTGAGCTCGGCCTACGAAACGCTGTTTCGGCATCTGCTGTTCCCGCTCTACGAGCGTGGGCTGCGGCGGCGCCAGACGCTGCGATACCTCGCCGAGTACGAGCGCAACCAGTGGCTGCCGCCCGAGCGCATCGCGGCACTGCAGTGGGACAAGCTCGGCCGTCTGCTGCGTCATTGCTGGAACGAGGTCCCGTTCTACCGTCGGGCCTGGTCGGCGGCGGGTGCGAGCCCCGACGACATCCGCAGCCTGGACGACTTCGCGCGCCTGCCGCTGCTCACCAAGGCAGACATCCGCGCCAACTACGACGACATGCACGCGAGCGGGCTGCGCGGCCAGATGCTCTACAAGTCGACCAGTGGCTCGACGGGCGAGCCGCTCAAGCTGGGCTACACGCGCGAGAGCTTCGAGCGGCGGATCGCGGTGATGTGGCGCGGCTACGGCTGGGCCGGCTCGCGCATGGGCCGGCGCACCCTGTACCTGTGGGGCGCGCCGGTCGACGCGGGGATCACCGCGCACCAGCTCAAGGATCGCCTCTACCACCGCGCCTTCAATCGCCGCATCCTCAACACCTACCTGATGGCCGACGCCAACATGGCGGTCTACGCCGACGAGATCGACCGCTACCGGCCGCAGGTGATCGTCGGTTATGTCAACCCGATCGTGCGCCTCGCGCAGTGGCTGCTCGACAACAATCGCCGCGTGCACGCGCCGCAGTCGATCCTCGGGGCTGCCGAATCCCTGCACGGCTTCCAGCGCGAACTGATCGAGCGTGCCTTCGGCTGCAAGGCCTACAACACCTACGGCTGCCGCGAGTTCATGCTGATCGCCTCGGAATGCGAGGCGCAGGGCGGGCTGCACACCAGCGCCGACCATCTGGTGGTCGAGGTGATCGACCCCCAGCCGGCCACCGACGGCAGCCGGATCGGACAGCTGGCGATCACCGATTTGCACAACTTCGGCATGCCCTTCGTGCGTTACCTCAACGGCGACATGGCGGTGCCCGCCGAGGGTCCCTGCCCCTGCGGGCGGGGGCTGCCGCGGCTGGCCAGCGTGGTCGGCCGCACCCTCGATGCGCTGCGCACGCCCGACGGTCGCGTGGTGCCGGGTGAGTTCATTCCCTTCGTGTTCAACGACACCCCGGGTGTGCTCGGATTCCGCGTCCGCCAGCGTGCGGTCGACCGCCTCGAGATCAGCCTGGTGGTCGACGCGGCATGGAACCAGACCAGCGAGCGGCGGGCTCGCGAACAGCTGTTGCGTGTGTTCGGCGATGCGATGGCGCTCGACTTCGCGTTGGTCGATGAACTGCCGCTCGGGCCCTCCGGCAAGGCGCGGGTGACCATGTCGGATCTCGGATGAGCGCTAGCCTGCGGATCACCCACGTGGTCGAGAACCTCAACCGCGGGGGGTTGGAGCGGGTGGTGATCGACCTTGCGCGCGCGCAGCACGAAGCCGGCTGCACGGTGCAGGTGGCGTGTCTGTTCGAGCGCGGGTCGCTGGCAGCTGAGCTGGAAGCCGCCGGCGTGCCGGTTCACGCTTGCGGCAAGCATACGGGGCTGGACCTCGGCGCGATCCGGCGACTGCGCGCAGTGCTGCGCGCGCAGCGTACCGAAGTGCTGCATACCCACAACGCCGTCGCGCACTACCACGCGGTGCTCGCAGCGATCGGCGTGCGCGTGCGCACAACGGTCAATACCCGCCACGGGATGGGAGTGCAGCAGGCCGCAGGGCGCCGCGAGTGGCTGTTCCGCCACGCGCTGGCCCGCACCGACGTGGTCGCCACCGTGTGCGAGGCAGCGCGCGCGCAGGTCGCCGCCGCCGGGCTGGTGCCCGCGTCGAAACTGGTCGCGGTGCCCAACGGAATCCGCCTCGACGCCTTCGCGCCCGGCGGCCCTGCCGAGCGTGCAGCGCTGGCCGCCGAACTGGGGCTGCCGCCGGCAACCCGGATCGTCGGCGCGGTCGGGCGCCTGAACTGGGCGAAGGACCCCGCGGGCATGGTCGAGGCGTTCCGCATCCTGCACGCGAGTCGGCCGGATACTGCACTGGTGTGGGTCGGCGATGGCGCGCTGCGGGTGGCGTTCGAGACCGCCGCGTTGGCCGCCGGCGTAGGCCCGCGCGTGCTGGCCCTCGGCGATCGCGGCGACGTGCCGCGCCTGCTGCGCGGCTTCGAGGCCTATGCGATGTCTTCGCGCACCGAGGGTTATTCGATCGCGCTGCTCGAGGCATGCGCCGCAGGATTGCCGATCGCGGCGACCGACGTCGGCGGAAACCGCGAGATCGTCGCCGATGGAATCAACGGTCGCCTCGCGCCAGCAGGCGATCCAGCCGCACTGGCCGCGGCACTCGGCGATTTGCTCGACAACCCCGCGCGTGCCGCGGCAATGGGTGCGGCCGGCCGTGCGTGGGTCGAGGCGCACGGCTCGCTGGCGGCGATGGCACGCCGTTACGCGCAAATCTACGGCACCCGCGGCGACTGAGGCCGGGGCCAGGAAGCTCTGCGACAACGATGTTCACCCGCTTGCGGAATCGGCACGCGCACACGGGTTGAGCCTCGATCGGGGGCTGGACTACCATCCTGCTCCCGAACGTCGCAGCGCAGCGGCGCGGCCGCCACGCATCGATGAATCCCACAGCAGTATTCCCCACGCTCCGCCTCGGCATCGTCGGTTGCGGGGCGATCGTCCGCGAAACCCACCTGCCGGTGATCGTCGGCGAGTCCGACGTCGCGGTCGCGATGCTGTGTGACCTCGACCGGCGCAACAGCGAACGCTTGCGCGCGGAGTTCGCCCTCGATTGCGCGATCACCGACCGCGTCGGTGACCTCGCGGGCCGGGTCGACGCCGCTCTGGTTGCGGTGCCACCGGCGCTGCACGCGCCGATCTCCGAGCAGCTGCTGCGCGCCGGAATCGATGTGTTGTGCGAAAAGCCGCTCGCCAGCACCGCCGCCGATGGTCGACGGATGGCGGCCTGTGCGCGCGAGCATGCGCGGGTCCTGGCGGTCGCGCTGATGTCGCGCTTCTTTCCGCACAACGCATTCCTCAAGGACCTGGTCGAGGACGGCGAGATCGGCGAGCCGCTGGAGCTGGTCGCCGAAGACGGCGCCGTACTCGACTGGGCGATGGCGAGCAACAGCTATTTCGATCGCCGCAGCACCGGTGGCGGCGTGCTGTTCGACGGCGGCGTGCATCTGCTCGACCGGCTGCTGTGGCTGTTCGGCGACCTCGACGACATCGGATACGCGGACGACGCATTCGGCGGCGTCGAGACCAACGCCCACCTCACCGGCAGCTTCACCATCGCCGGCCACCGCGTGCCGGCGCGGATGAACTTCAGCTGGTCGCATCGGCTACCGCGCAGCATCCGGCTGATCGGCACGCGCGGCACGCTGGAAGCGCGCATCCAGGATCCGCGCGGCCTGCTGATTCACCGCAGCGGCCGTCGCGGGCCGCTGGACCTGCACCTGCGCTGCGCCGAACGCTGGCACCACTTCAGCGCCTATCGCCTGCAACTGCGCGACTTCATCGACGCGGTGCGCACCCGCCGCGACCCTTTCGTCACCGCCGAGTCCAGTCTCAAGGCGCTGGAAGTGATCGAAGCGGCGTACGCGCGCCGCACGCCGATGGTCCAGCCCTGGCTTGCCCGCGAGTCGGCCCGATGAGTTGGCGCAAGATCCTCGTCACCGGCGCCACCGGGTTCATCGGCTCGCGCCTGTGCGAGATGCTGGCCCTGGACCATCGCGTGCCCTATCGCGCACTGGTGCGCAACTATTCGCGTGCGGCGCGCATCGCGCGGCTGGACGCCGAACTCGCGCCCGGCGATCTGCTCGACGTGGCCAGCCTCGATCGCGCCCTCGACGGCTGCGACGCAGTGGTCAATCTGGCCCATGCAGACGATCGCAGTGCGCCGCGGCAGGTCGCGCAACTGGTTGCGGCCGCGCGCCGTGCTGGCGTACAGCGCTTCGTCCACGTCAGCTCGATGGCCGTGCACGGCCCCGAGCCGGTGGCGGCGGTGGTCGACGAATCGGCTCCGATCCGCCGCTGGCGCGAGGCGTACTGCGATGCCAAGGTCGCCGGCGAAGCGGTCGTCGCCGACGCGATCAGGCAATACGGTTTCCCGGCGGTGATCCTGCGGCCGACCATCGTCTACGGGCCCTACAGCTTCTTCGTCACCCCGATCATCGACGACGCCCGCGATGGACGGATCAGCCTGATCGATGGCGGCCGCGGTGTGTGCAACGCGGTTTATGTCGACGATGTCTGCGATGCCATCGTCGCGGGACTTCACGACGATCGGGCTCTCGGCGGGGCCTTTCTCGTCAATGGCGACGATCCGGTCGACTGGCACCGATTCATCCACGCGTTCGCCGACCTGGTTTCCGGCCGCAAACGCACCGATGACCACGCAGTCGAGGCGATTCGCGCGCATTGGCAAGGCCAGCATTCGATCTCCCGCGGCAACCTCGGTGCTACCGCGCGCCTGCTGGCCTCGCCGGATTTCCAGGCCCAGTTGGCGCGGGTGCCGGCGATCGGCGCCTTGTTGCGCGGGTCCAAGCGCCTTGCCGCGATGGCCCTCGACGATGACCGCAAACGGGCGCTCAAACAGCGCCTGCGCGGACGGCCCTCGCCGTTCGCCGATAGCCACCACCCCGCAGTGCGGATCCCGGGCGAAGGCCGGGTCGTTCGCGAGGCCTATCGTGCGCGGGTCGCGAACGCGCTGGCCAAACGGCAATTGGGCTGGGCGCCACGCCATCGCTTCGAGCGCGGGGTGGAGCGCACCCACGACTGGCTGCGCTTTGCGCGAATGGTCTGATTGCACGCCGCGCACCGCGCCGGTTCGCGCGCGGCCGCTGTTCTACCCGACCCCGACCCGGTCGGCCGCCGCGCGCGCCACGAAGTTGATCGTGGTCGCGGCGAGGTCGTCCGGCGCATAGCGCGCGAAGCGTTGCGCGACCTGCATCGTGGCGAGGGCTTCGCGCACACCGCGGCGCACCGCGCGTTCTTCGTGCACGATCTGCAGACCGGCACCGCGCGCGGCCTCGATGAAATCCGGCGCACGCAGGCGGTTCTGGTAGTTCAGCGGATTGTTCCAGCGACGCCATGCGCGGTCGTCGTACTGCAGATAGTTGACGAACGAAATCGAGCGGTCGAAATGCGCGTAGTGGTCGTTGCACGCGACCGCATGCAGCGCCACACCGCGGGTCCCGACCAGGCGTCGCGACTCGCGCATCAGGGCCGGCAGCAGCGCGGGGTCGACGTGTTCGAGCACGCTGTTGGAGAACACCAGGTCGACCGAGCCGTCCGCCAGCCCGGTCGCGCCGGCATCGCCCGGAGCGTGGTACTCGATGCCCGCGACCTGCAGCAGTTCGTGGCTGCCGCGCGCGGCGCGCATGCGGCGATAGTGGGCATCGACCTCGTCGGCGGCACGACCGGACAGCTCGCATACCAGTCGCAGCTTCGACTCCAGGTGCACCAGCAGTTGCTCGCACATCGTCGCATCGAGGTGGCGCACGATGTCGTAGGTGTGGCAGTTGCGCGCACCGGCCAGCGCGAACAGCAGGGGGTTGGTCGGGTACCAGCCGGTCCCGACCTCGACCAGCGTCAGGCCCTCCACGGACGGCCGA
This sequence comes from Pseudomonadota bacterium, assembly GCA_031412975.1. Taxonomy (GTDB): domain Bacteria; phylum Pseudomonadota; class Gammaproteobacteria; order Xanthomonadales; family Ahniellaceae; genus UBA4656. The sequence goes on from JANOEA010000125.1 coordinate 25,268, forward strand.
CCGGCCGTGCGCAGCAGTCCCATCAGGCCTTGCCAGTCGCCGACCTTGGCGTCGAAATTGGCGTGCGGGTTGCGCAGTTCACCGACTCGGCGCTGCAAGAGGCTGTTCAGCCCCACGCCGCCCGGCAGGCGGCCGAGCGCGCCTTGTAGCAGGCCCTTGATGCGCCAGTGCCGCCACGGGTGCGTCGAGATCGCCATGCCGTAGTGCAAACTCCCTGGTGGCGAAGCCCGACCGCCGCCGCGGAACGGCCGCGGAATATGCCACTATTGCCACACACTCGGCCCGCAGCGTCAACCTGCATGGAGGCGGCAATGCTGTCTGCATCGGCAGGGTTCTCGAGCCTGCTGCGCGTTCGTGTGAAGTGCTGGGGAGAGCATGGATCGGTCCGCCACATTGTTTGACAACCGCAGCCCCGCTATCGGCCTGCCAGAGGCGTCCACGCCCGGTCGCCGCGAGCGCCTCGCCACGCTGTGCGACCGCTGGCGGCTGCTGCCGCTGCTGCGCCGCGCGCGCGCGGGGTTCCGCCACGACCTGCGCATCCTTGCCTATCACCGGATCGCGCCGTTGATCGACGCGGACCGCTTCGATTTCGACGTCGAGCTGTTGAGCGCCGATGCCGAGGGCTTTCGCGCGCAGATGCGGCACCTGCGCGACAGCTATACGCCACTGCGTTTTCGCGACGTGCTGGCATTGCGCGATGCCGGGCGCGAGCCGCCGCGCGATGCCGTCATCGTGACCTTCGACGATGGCTACGACGACAACCACGACGTCGCGCTGCCGATCCTGCGCGAGTTGGGCGTGCCGGCCACGTTCTTCATCTCCACCGGGCATATCGACAGCAACTTGCCATATGCATTTGATTGGGTCGCCCACGCGATCCTCCTCGCACCGGTCGGACGCCTGCAGTTGCACCAGCCGGAACTCGGTCTGGACCTCGGTGAATCGCGCGCGGCGCGCCGCGCGGTCGTCGCCAAGGTGCTCGACCGTCTCAAGGCACTCGACGGGCGGGCGCAGCAGGATGCAATGGATGCGATCTCGTCGCACTGCAAAGTGGGACCGGCACGCCCCTCGGCCAATAGTCGCCCCATGTCGTGGGGGCAGGTGCGCGCGCTGCATGCAGCGGGCATGGAGGTCGGTTCGCATGGCGTGCAGCACCGCATGCTCGCCAAGCTCGACGCCGATGGCATCGAGCACGAACTGGCGGTGTCCCGCGATCGCATCGCGCAGGAGACCGGCCAGGCGCCGATCAGCCTGGCCTATCCGGTCGGCGGAGTCGATGCCTACGACGAACGCGTGATCGGCATCGCGCGCAGGCTGGGCTATCGGGTCGCCTGCAGCTACCAGCCGGGGGTCAATCCGCTGGTCAGCGCCGACTGGCATGCGCTGCGTCGTATTGCGGTCGAACGCGACACCAGTGCCGCGATGTTCGCAGCCCGGCTGGCGATGCCGGAGCTGTTCGGCAACCGGCCGCGCTCGGCGCGCAGCTGATCGATCGCCGCGGTTTATTCGAAGCCGCTGCCGAACACGCTGTCGCCGGTGCTGAAATCGACCACGAATTCACTGCCGCTGCCGCGCACGTCGAGGCGGTAGC
>JANOEA010000126.1:0-2624 GCA_031412975.1 Pseudomonadota bacterium
AGTCAGGTTACACCTCGGGCGGCGAGCAGCAGATGACCGCCATCGGCCGCGCGCTGATGGCGCGGCCGCAGATGATCCTGCTCGACGAGCCGTCGATGGGCCTCGCGCCGCAGCTGGTCGTGGAGATCTTCGAGATCGTCAAGGAGCTGAACCGCAAGGAGCGCGTCAGCTTCCTGCTCGCCGAGCAGAACACCAACATCGCGCTGCGCTACGCCGACTATGGCTACATCCTGGAGAACGGCCGCGTGGTGATGGACGGCGAGGCGCAGTCGCTCGCCAACAACGAGGACGTGAAGGAGTTCTACCTCGGCTTCTCCTCGGGCGGGCGCAAGAGCTTCCGCGACGTCAAGTCGTATCGCCGACGGAAACGTTGGCTCTAGGGACGGGCTTGGCAACCGCCTCGATCGATCCCGGCGATCCCCGGGCCAAGCTTTGGCAGGCGACGTTTGAAACGTACTACGACAGCTATTTCCAGGAGCTCAGCGCCAATCGCCTGCTGGAGCGATGGGAAAGGTTTGACGATGCCACCAAGGTGCTGGTCGCCTTAACCGCTTCGGGTTCAGCGATTGCGGGCTGGACCTTGTGGAACGAGCCCGGACTCAAGTACGTGTGGGCTACCCTTGCAGGTTCCGCAGCCGTCATGTCGGTTGTGCATGCGGCCTTGAAGGTGCCGGAGCGCTTGGCGCGCCACTTCGATTCCAAATCGGAGTTTTCCGGCCTGCGGATCGCGCTCGAGACGTTTCGTCATCAAATGCAGATTTTTCCCGACTACTCGGTCCAGGATTAGAATAAGCAGTACCTGCAATATCGCGAGCGCTACCAGGTTCTCGTCAGCCGGCTCAGGAGCGACTTTCTTTCTACCCCTGCCATGGTGAAGATGGCGCAGATCGACTTGAATTCAAAGATCCGGGACCTTACATCGCAATGACCATGCCCCCGACTCTTGACGATCCGAGGCGTAACGGCCCTCGCGCTCGACGCGCTCCCAGGAGATATTGTCGAGCGCGGGCATCAGCGAGGCCATTTCCGTATAGATCTCGCTCGGGTGCGTATAGTTCCAGTCTAGCCCGATCCGGCGCGCAATCTCCTGCGTGATCCACCAATCGACCTTGGCCTCGCCCGGCAGCGGCAGCGCCTGGCGGCCCATCTGCACTTGACGGTTGGTGTTGGTGACGGTGCCGTCCTTCTCGGGCCAAGCCGAGGCCGGCAGCACCACGTCGGCATAGACCGCCGTCTCGGTGAGGAACAAGTCCTGCACCACCAGATGATCGAGGTGCGCCAGCGCCTCGCGCGCGTGGTTCAAATCCGGGTCCGACATCGCCGGGTTCTCGCCGAGGATGTACATGCCCTTGATCTCGTCGGCATGCACCGCGTCCATGATCTCGACCACGGTCTTGCCCTTCTTGGGATCGAGCTTGACGCCCCATAGTTTCTCTACGCCCGCGCGGATCTCGGGGTTCTCCACCGAGCGGTAGTCGGGGAAAAACATCGGGATCAGCCCCGCGTCGGAAGCACCCTGCACATTGTTCTGCCCGCGCAGCGGGTGCAGCCCGGTGCCCGGCCGGCCAATCTGGCCGGTGATCAGCGACAGCGCGATCAGGCAGCGCGCATTGTCGGTGCCGTGCACGTGCTGCGACACGCCCATGCCCCAGAAGATGATCGCACTCTCGGCGCGAGCATACGTGCGTGCTACTTCGCGTAAAGTGTCGGCGGGAACGCCGCAAATCGGTGCCATTTCCTCGGGCGTGAAGTCCTTGATGTGCTCGGCGAAGGCCGGGAAGCCCTCTACATAAGTCTGCACGTATTGGGCGTCATAGAGCTTCTCACCAACGATCACGTTGAGCATGCCGTTCAGCATGGCGACGTCGGTGCCGTTCTTGAACTGCATCATCCTCCAGGCGTGGCGCTTCAGCGCCTGACCGCGCGGATCCATCACGATGAGCTTGGCGCCGCGCTTGGCCGCCTGCTTGAAGAAGGTCGCGGCGACCGGATGGTTCTCGGTCGGGTTGGCGCCGATCACGATGATGACGTCGGAATTCTTCACCTCGTTGAACGTGGCCGAAACCGCCGCCGAGCCGACGCCTTCCAAGAGCGCCGCGACCGACGACGCGTGGCACAGCCGCGTGCAATGATCGACATTGTTGGTGCCGAAGCCCGCGCGCACCAGCTTCTGAAACAGATAAGCCTCTTCGTTCGAAGCCTTGGCCGAGCCGAAACCGGCGAGCGCTTGGGGGCCGTCGCGATCGCGGATGCGCTTCAGGCCCGAGGCCGCGCGCTCCAGCGCCTCTTCCCAGGTGGCGGGGCAGAAATGGGTCCAGGGATTGGCCGGATCGATCGTCTCGTGGGGAACTTTCGGCACGCCATCCTTGCGGATCATCGGCCGCAACAGGCGCTCTCGATTGTGCACATAGTCGAAGCCGAAGCGTCCCTTGACGCAGAGCCGGTTCTGGTTGGCCGGGCCGTCGCGGCCGGTCACCGAGATCAGCTTGTCGTCCTTGATCTCGTAGGTGAGCTGGCAGCCGACGCCGCAATAGGGGCAGACGCTATCGACCTTGCGGTCGGGGAACTCCGTGCGCACGTTCTGCGCGTTCACCAGCGAGGAAGGCATCAGCGCGCCGGTCGGG
>JANOEA010000127.1:0-1594 GCA_031412975.1 Pseudomonadota bacterium
CGGCAGGATCGGTTTCGGCGACATCCTCGAGATGGCGGTGTTCGCGCTGCGCGGCAACTGGCTGCGCAGCGTGTTGACCGCGCTCGGCGTGATCATCGGCATCGCGGCGGTGATCGTGATGGTGTCGGTCGGGCAGGGCACGCAGGCCGAGCTCGATCGCACCATCGCCAATCTCGGCTCCAATCGCATCGAGGTGTGGCCGGGCTCGGGACGCGCCGGTGGCGTGCGCTTCGGCGCGGGTTCGGTCAGCACCCTGACCGATGCCGACATCGTCGCGATCCGCAACGAGGTTTCCGGCGTGCAGTATGTCGCCGGCCAGATCCGCGGCGCCTCCCAGGTGGTCAACGCCGAATTGAACTGGAGCACGCAATGGGTCGGCGTGATGCCGGATTACTTCCCGACCAATGGCTGGGAAGTGATGTCCGGCGCGGGATTTTCCGCGCGCGACTATTCCTCGGCCGCAAAAGTGGCGCTGATCGGCACCACCGTGCGCGACAAACTGTTCGAAGGCAGCGACCCGCTGGGCGCGACGATCCGCGTCGGGCGCGTGCCGTTCACCGTGGTCGGCGTGTTGAAGTCGAAAGGCCAGAACGGCTGGGGCGGCGATGCCGACGACGTGGTCATGGTGCCGATCGAAACCGCGCGCCGCCGCCTGGCCGGGCAGATCAACCTGCCACCGGGCACCGTGCAGTCGATCTCGGTCGGTACCGCCGGGCCGAAGGAGATGGCCGAGGTCGAGCGCCAGCTCAACGAACTGCTGCGCCAGCGGCACAAGATCGCGCCGGGTGCGGAAGACGATTTCAGCGTGCGCAACCTCACCGAGATGGTCTCGGCGCGCTCGCAGACCACGCGCCTGATGTCGCTGCTGCTGGGTGCCGTGGCGACGATCTCGCTGATCGTCGGCGGCATCGGCATCATGAACATCATGCTGGTGTCGGTGACCGAGCGTATCCGCGAGATCGGTTTGCGCATGGCGGTCGGTGCCGGCCCGCGCGAGATCCAGCTGCAGTTCCTCGCCGAGGCGATGCTGATATCGCTCGGCGGCGGCATCATCGGCATCGCACTGGGCATCATCGGCACGGAGCTCACCAGCCGGTTCGGCGCCTTGCCGGTGGTGCTGAATTTCGAAGTGATCGCGCTGGCGACCGGATTCTCGGTCGCGACGGGTTTGTTCTTCGGCTTCTATCCCGCGCGCAAGGCTTCGCAGCTGGACCCAATCGAGGCGCTGCGCCACCAGGGTTGATGCGGCGGGCCTTCGGCCCGCCGCACGGACAACTTTCTCGCCCTCCGATTGTGTAGCGCCGCGGCCAACACGTTGCCGCAGCAAAACTCCCTTCCCCCGTAAAGGGGGAAGGGAGCAAAGCGGACTTGCCCCGATTTCATCAGTGCGGTCACGCGGCGCAGGAATGCGTAGCGCCGCGGCCAACACGTTGCCGTAGCAAAACCCCCTTCCCCCCTTGCGGGGGAAGGGCTGGGTGGCGACGCTGGTGGCCTTGCCGGCCGGCAGTGGCATCAGCGTGCAGGTCTTCGATGCGCGCGCTGTCAGCCTCTTCGGCCCGCAGATCGTCGAGCGCAAAAGCGCCGCCGTGACGCC
>JANOEA010000128.1:0-3418 GCA_031412975.1 Pseudomonadota bacterium
GGTCCCAGGTGCCGGCGCGTACGCGTGCTGCGAGCACCCGGTTGAACAGCTCGCTGCGCGCGGCACTGAGCAGGATCGATCGCTGCGCGCGCTCGACCCGGGCCCCGGCGAACATCGCCCGCGCCATCGCGAGATTGCCGCTGTCGCGGCCGAAGCGCTGGGCACCGAAAGCATTCGGCACGCCGCGCCGCGCGATGGTGTCGATCAGTTGCAGTGCGGCGCTTCGTTCGCCGGAGATGCCGCGCAGGGTCAGCACGAAATCATTGCCCTGCAGCGCGCCGCGCGGCAGCTTGCGCGCATGCCGCGTCACCTCGAGCACCTGCACGCCGTCGAGGCCGAGGCCCGACCAGTCGCGCTCGGCCTTGCCGGGCAGGTGCACGGTGAAATGCTGGCGGGTGACGGCATGCCGGTCCTTGAGCCCCGCATAACCGATCGCGACCGGCTGCACGCCCGCGAAGCGCGCCAGCTGTCGCGCCAGCCACTCGGTGTTGACCCCGCGTTTCTCGATGCTCAGGAACACGTGTTCGCCGGCGCCAGTGGGTGCGAAGCCGAGCCGTTCCACGACCACGAAGTCTTCGGGCTGGGCACGCAGCACGCCGCTCAGCGGCGGCCCGCCGAACGCAAACGGCAACGCAGCATCGGCAGCGGCGGTATCCTCGCTGTCCACTCAGCCCGCGGCCACCAGAAGCACTACCGCATGGGCCGCGATGCCCTCGCCGCGGCCGGTGAAGCCGAGCTTCTCGGTGGTGGTGCCCTTGAGGCCCAGCTGGTCGATATCGCAGTCGAGGATCGCGGCCAGCCGGGCGCGGATCAGCTCGACATGCGGCGCGATCTTCGGCCGTTCGCAGACCAGGGTCAGGTCGGCATTGGCCAGTCGGAAGCCGCGCGCGGTACAGCGGGCCGCGGCGTGCTCAAGGAAATGCGTGCTGTCGGCGCCCCGCCATTGGGCATCGCCCGGCGGGAAGTGGCGACCGATATCGCCCTCGGCGAGCGCGCCGTAGATCGCGTCGCACAGTGCGTGGATCAGCACATCGCCATCCGAGTGCGCTGCCACCCCGCGGTCGTGGGCGATCCGTACCCCGCCCAGCATCACGTGGTCGCCTGCCGTGAATGCGTGTACGTCGAAGCCGTGGCCAATACGCATGGGAATCCAATGGGCTGCGGATGTAGTTCGAATACAGAACGAAAGGAGATCGGAGAACCAATCGAATCAGTCGCAGAACGATTCGGGATCGCGGCGGAAGGCTCCCTGGGATTCCAGGATGTCTTCCGCGCGTTCCAGATCCGTTCCTGAAGTTACTTTGAGATTATCCTCGGAACTCTCTATCAACAAAGGGAAAAGTTTCAACACTTCAAGTGCATTCGCATCATCCGTCAGCGGACTGCCCTGCTCCGCGCTGGTTTCCAGTGCGCTTTGCAGCAGTTCCCGCCGCAACAGTTGGGGCGTGAAAGCTCTCCATACGTTCTCTCTCGGGACCGTGGCCTCGATGCGCCCATCGGCACCCCCGCGCTTGAGCGTATCGCGCACGCGACCGGCAAGGATCGCACCCACGGGATCCGCGCAGCCACGAGCGACCAGCTGGTCGAGGTCGAGATGCCGCACGCAGGGGCGCGCCGCGTCGTGGACCATCACCCAGGGACCCGGGTCCGCGATCGCGGCCACCGCACGCAGGCCAGCCAATACCGAATCCGAGCGCTGCGCGCCGCCGACTGCCGTCAACACTGGTTTGTCGTGCAGGCTGGTCAGCCCGGGCCAGTGCGGGTCGTCTGCTGCCAGCACCACCATCAGTCCGGCGACCGCCGGGTGGCTGGCGATCCGGTCCATCGTCCAGGCCAGCAGCGAGCGATTGCGGATCAGCTGGTATTGCTTGGGCACCTCGCCGCCCAGGCGCCGCCCGCTGCCAGCGGCTGGAATCACACACCACATACTCGCAGCCTGCCATCAATAGAACCAATAAAGATCAGTTGACGTCGCTCTGGACTACGTCGCGTCATCGCTTTTCCTTTTCTTTTTCATCACTTGCAGCAGGTTTCTCGATAACCTGATAGAAGACCTCCCCAGGCCGGGTCATGCCCAATTCGGAACGCGCGCGTTCCTCGACCGCTTCGCGTCCGTCCTTGAGATCGGCGACATCGGCCGCGAGTGCGTCGTTGCGCCGTGCCAACGCATCGTTCTCTGCGCGCTGATCGGCGACGCGCGCCTGCAGCCGCCAGACCTCGGGCATGCCGCCGGTGCCGGTCCACAGGCGAATCTGCAGCACCACGCCGACGGCCAGCAGTGCCAGCGCGAACCAGCGCAGCGAATGCCGGGGGCGGGAGAGGACCATGGGGTCGGGGGTGCGCGCCTTGCTCAGCCGCCGAAACCTGGCAGGTTCGGGAAGGCGCCAAGCCCGGCGTAGCGTCCGGTCGCACCGGCCGCCTCTTCGATCCGCAGCAGCTGGTTGTACTTCGCGACCCGGTCCGAACGACACAGCGACCCGGTCTTGATCTGGGTGGCGGTAGTCGCCACGGCCAGGTCGGCGATCGTGGTGTCCTCGGTCTCGCCCGAGCGATGCGAGACCACCGCCGCGTAGCGATGGCGGTCGGCCAGCGCGATCGCAGCGAGCGTCTCCGACAGCGTGCCGATCTGGTTGACCTTGATCAGGATCGCGTTGCCGATGCCCTGGTCGATGCCCTGCTGCAGGGTGGCCGGGTTGGTCACGAACAGATCGTCGCCGACCAGTTGCACCTTGCTGCCGAGGCGTTCGCTGAGCAGCTTCCAGCCCGCCCAGTCGTCCTCGGCCATGCCGTCTTCGACGGTCAGGATCGGGTATTGCGCGCACCAGTCGGCGAGGAAATCGGTCATCTGCTCGGCGCCGAGTTTGCGGCCCTCGCCGGTCAGGTGATAGCGCCCGTCCTTGAAGTATTCGGTGCTCGCGCAATCGAGTCCCAGATACACGTCGTCGCCGGCCTTGTAGCCGGCCTTGCCGATCGCCTCGAGGATGGTCTCGATTGCCTCGGCGTTCGACTTCAGGTCCGGCGCGAAACCGCCCTCGTCGCCGACCGCGGTCGCGAGTCCGCGCCCCTTGAGTACCGACTTCAGCGCGTGGAAGATCTCCGCGCCACAGCGCAGCGCCTCGGCGAAGTCGGGCACGCCGACCGGCAGCACCATGAACTCCTGGATGTCGACGTTGTTGTCCGCATGCGCGCCGCCGTTGATGATGTTCATCATCGGCACCGGCAACACCGGTGCGCGATCGCCGGCCAGGTGCCGCCACAGCGGCAGGCCGCGGCTCGCCGCGACCGCATGGGCTGCCGCGAGCGACACGCCGAGCAGCGCGTTGGCGCCCAGCTTGCCCTTGTTCGGCGTGCCATCGAGCGCGATCAGGCGCTGGTCGAGACCCTGCTGGTCGGCCGCATCGAAACCCTTCAGCGCATC
>JANOEA010000129.1:0-40763 GCA_031412975.1 Pseudomonadota bacterium
GATCGATGGGTGGCATGTTGGCGCGAAGTCGGCGGGCAGGTGTGGATGGTGCAGGCGGCGGCAGCCGGCGGCAAGTCGGAAAACCAGCGCAGGCGCGCATTACTCCTGCGCGCGGCCTTGCGCGCGGGTCAAACCCAGCGATGCCAATCGATGGCGCGGTCGCCGCTCGCGATGAATTCGGGATTGATCAGCGACTCGCGCCGGTTGTAGACCAGCGGCTGGCGGTTCAGGTCGGTGACCAGCCCGCCCGCCTGTTCGACCAGGCACTGGCCCGCGGCGGTATCCCATTCCGAGGTGGCGCCGTAGCGCAGATACACATCGGCCTCGCCGCCGGCGACCAGACCGAACTTCAGCGAGGAGCCCAGCGGCACCAGCACATGCGCGCCGATCCGCTCGAGGAAGCCCTGCATGCGGGGATCGCCATGCGAACGACTGCCCGCGATCCGCGCGGGCGAGCCGACGCTGCGCACGCGCAGCGGCACATCGCCATCGACCGTCGCGCGCGCCGCACCCGCGTCGCGCACCGCGTGCAGCATCTGATCGCGCGCGGGCGCATACACCACGCCGAGGATCGGCTTGCCGTGCTCGATCAACGCGATGTTGACCGTGAACTCGCCGTTGCGCTTGACGAACTCACGCGTGCCATCGAGCGGATCGACCAGCCAGTAGCGGGTCCATTCGCGGCGCTGCGACCATTCGAGCGCGGCGGATTCTTCCGACAGCAGCGGCAGTTCGGGCGTGATCGCCGCGAGCGCATCGGCGATGTGGTGGTGCGCGGCGAGGTCGGCCTCGGTCAGTGGCGAGCGATCGGATTTGCGCTCGACCGCGAAGTCGAGGGCATACACCGCCATGATCCGTGCACCGGCCCCGCGTGCGATGTCGATGGTGGCCAGCCGCAAGCCGTCCAGGTCGGCCGGCGTCACAGCACGCCCGCGCGCAGCAACTCGCGCACCATGAACAACGCCGCGATCGAGCGACCTTCGGTCACGTCGTCGCGCTGCACGAGGGTGGCCAGATCATCGAGCTTCCATGGCACCACCTCGAGTTCCTCCGGCTCGTCGCCGGGCAGCCGCTCGGGATACAGATCGCGCGCGAGCACCACATGGGTCTGGTTCTTCATGTAGGTCGGCGCCAGCGACAGCTTGCCGACCAGATCGAGACGACGCGCGCCGTAGCCGATTTCTTCCTTGAGCTCGCGATCGGCGCCCGCGAGCGGATCCTCGCCGCGCTCGAGGCGGCCCTTGGCCAGGCCCAGCTCGTAGGTGTGCAGGCCGGCCGCGTACTCGCGGATCAGCAGCACGGTGTTGTCGTCGAGCAGCGGCACCACCACCACCGCCCCGCTGCCCGAGCTGTACATGCGCTCATAGGTGCGGCGCACGCCGTTGGAGAACTCGAGGTCGAGCTGCTCGACCGCGAAGCGGTTGCCCTCTCCGAGCAGGCGGGTCGCGTGGATGATCGGGAGTTTGCTCATCGGCCCATTGTACCGGGCTGCAGCGCATGGCCGGTGTGCTCAGGCCGGTCACGCCGGTGCCGCGGGCGATCAGTCGACGAAGGTCGCCTTCAGCGCGTCGTACAGCCCGGGGCCTGCGGCCAGCACCGAGGTGGTGTGCAAATCGAGCTCGCGCCCCTCGAGGTCGGAGAACTGACCGCCGGCTTCGCGCACGATGCAGGCCAGGGCCGCGATGTCGAGGATGTTGACGTCGGACTCGATCACCGCGTCGATGCAACCGCGGGCCAGCAGGTGGTAATGGTAGAAGTCGCCGTAGCCGCGCGTGCGATTGGCGCGCCGGACCAGCGCGGCCATGCGCAGCCAGCGCTGGTCGGAGGCCAGCGTCTTGAGGTTGCCGAACGACAGCGCGGCGTCCTCGATGCGATCGGTCATCGCCACCGCCAGGCGCTCGCCATTGAGCCACGCACCACCGCCGCGCCGCGCCCACGCCACTTCGCAGAACTGCGAGGCGCTGGACACGCCGAGCACGATCTCGCCCTGGTGCATCAGCGCGATCTGGGTGGAGAAGAACGGATAGCCGCGCACGAAACTCTTGGTGCCGTCGATCGGATCGATCAGCCACAGGTACTCGCTGTCGCCGCGTTCGATGCCGAATTCCTCGCCGTAGTAGCCGTGCGCGGGAAACTGCGCCTTGAGCACGCGCTTGATCTCGGTTTCGCTCTCGCGATCGGCGATCGTGACCGGACTGGCGTCGGCCTTGATCTCGACCGACACGCCACGTCGGTAGTAGCGGGCGATGACTTCGGCGGCGGCGGCAGCGGCATCGCGCGCGGTATCGAGGGCGGCGTCGAGCCAGGCGGGTTCGAGTTGGGTCATTGCGGGATCTCGTGCAGGTCGCCTTCAATACGCAGGAACGAGCCGCCATCGGCCATGCGCTGGCCGATGAACTTGAGCGCTTCCTCGATCTGGGGATCGGGCTGGCGCAGGTTCAGGCGGGTCTCGCTGAGGAAATGGCCGTCCTTGAGCCGCACTTCGCCGGCGATCGCCAGCGGGCCACCGAGGTCGGCGACCACGGCGACTATCGCACCGTCGGCGACCGGCGCAAAATCGATGCCGACCCCGGGCAGGCGCACCGATGCAGCGCCGGTGACCCCAAGGTCGCGCCATTCGGCGCGGCCCTGCGCGCTGTGCAGCAATCCATCGCGAAGCTCCGCCGCGGATGCCTGCAGGTCGATCCGGCCGACCAGTCCCAACGCGGGGATGTCGAGCGCAGGTGCGAGCAGCGCGGCAGGCAGGTTGGCGCGGATATCCGACAGGCGCAGCACCGCGCCGCTGCGGGCGAAGTTGCCGGCCGCGCGCACTTCGCCGCCCTGCAGTTCGAGGCGTCCGCGCGGATTACCCTGCAGCGTGCTGCCGCGCTCGACGGTCCACGCCAACGGCCCCAGCGCGACATCGAAAGCCACCAGCTGTTCGGCGCGACCTTGCCATACGCTGCCGCTGACGCCCTGCAAGCGGATCGGACCGAGGCGATCGCCGAACCAGCGCAGCGCAAGCTCCGCCGGCGCCAGCCACAGCAGGCTTGCGACCGCGACGAGCGCGATCACCAGCACGATCAGGGACAGCTTGAGTGCTTTCATCCGGCGACCGCCTCATCCGCCTTGCGGATCGATCACGCCGATCCGCGCATCGACCGTGCCGGTGTCGATCGCGCGTTCGACCACCAGTTCGTCGACGCCCACCCCGTACTGCCGACGCAAGGTCTCGAGCCAGCTCGCCATCGCGTCGAACGGCACGCGCTCGAACCACAGGTTGACGCGGCCGGCACCGGCCGGCTCGATGCGCACCCGGTTGCCGCCGAGCCCGGCATCGCGCGCGGTGCCGTCGGCCAGCGCCAGCAGCGAACGGCCGGCTCGATCGAGCCCGGTGGCGGTGCCGGAGGCACGCAGGCGCTGCAGCTCCGGTGCGACGCTGCGCAGCCAGAGCAGATCGGCCTCGGCCTGCGCCGCCTCGGCTGCCAGCGCGGCACGCGACTGGGTCAGCGGATACCACACCCACGCCCACGCGAGCAGCAAGGCGACCACCGCCATGCCGACCGACAACACCGTGCGATCGCGGGATGACTGGCGACGCCACCAGCTGCTCATGGCTGCCTCCGACCAACGCGCAGGCGGCCTTCGGTGCCGCCCTCGCGGGCGCTGGCGCCGGCGAGTTCCGCGCTCAGTCCGGGCAAGCTGCCGATCGACTCGCGCAGCTGGTCGAGACTCGCGACACCGGGGGTGAGCACCACCAGTTCGAGCGCGCCGCTGCGGTATTCGACGCCCTTGAGGAAAGTCTGCGGCGAGGACGACACCAGCGGGGCCACCTGCGCGAGCAGTTCGAGCGCCCCGCCCTCGCCGGTCCGGCCGCCGAGCACGCGATAGTCGGCGCGCACGCGGTCGACCGCGTTGGCCTGCACCGGACTGCCGGGATAGATCTGCGCGTACACGATGCCGATCTCGCCGCGCAGCGCCGCGACGCGCTGGCCCAGCAGGTGGCGATCCAGCAGCACCCATCCGAAACCCGCGATGACCGCCGCGATCGCGAGCACCGCTGCGAGCCGCCACAGCTTGCGCAGCGGCTCGCCGCGATGGCGTGGCGCGAATTCGCCGACCAGCAGATCGGGCGAATCGATGTGCGCGCGCAGCCCTGCGGCGAGCACCGCGAGCGCCTCGCCGGGGCCGGCTTCCGTCTCGACCACAAACTTCGCGGCGTCCAGCGCGGGCGCGCCGCCACCGGCAAAACGCACGCGGATGCGCCCGTCGCTGTCGCGGTGTGCGTCCGCCAGCGCCAGCCATTCTGGCAACTCGCCGATGCTGGCCGCGAACGCGCGTGCGGCACCGCAGCGGACCAGCACCCGGTCGCCTTCGACCAGTGCGACGATCGACTCCTGCGGCAGCGGCAGCAGCAGCGCGTCGACCAGCATGCGGTCGGGCCGGATGCCGCGGCTCGACAGATCGGCCAGCCACTCGCGCAGGCGCTCGCGGCGCACCGCCAGCACCAGTTGGCCCGTGCCGCGCGGATGCGCGATCGCACTGAAGTGCAAACCCTCCACCGGCTCGGCGAGTTGGTCTTCGACCGCGAACGGAATCGCACGCAGCAGCTGCTCGCGCGAGCGCGCGGCGACCTCGGCCTCGAGCAACAGCGCGTGCTCGACGGCCACGATCACCACGATCTCGCCGGCGGCCGCGAGCACGCGCGGCTCGATCCGCTCGCCCTCGGCCGTGGGCCCGCTGCGGCCGCGCTCGTCCTCGACCAGCCACTGCAGCGGATGCTGCGGGCCGCGGTAGCGGATCAGCATGCGGTGCGTCATGCGGGGTGCTTCGCGTTCATCGCGCGATTCTAGCCGGGCCACGCCGCCGCGGGTGCATCGGCGAACGGATCGGGTACGGGTGCCGCGGCGGCTGCAACCGGGCTACCACGCGCCACGGCCCCGGGCGACCACCGCGATGCGCCGCGCATCGGCGCGCTCGATCACGCTGGAATAGGCGAACGGGATCGCATCGAGTTCGACCTCGGCACGCGCGAGGAAAAAGCGGCTGCTGAATCCGACCAGGCGCTCGATCTGCGCCTGCTCGGCGGGATCCACGACGCCGGCCTGTTCAAGCTGCACCTTCCAGCTGCTGAAATCGCTGGAGCGTGCGCCGCCGTCCTGCGCCAGCTGGCGAGCCGCCTGCTCGCCGATCCGCTCGGACAGCGCACGCAACACCGGCACCGTCGCGGTATTGACGTTGATCCGGGTCGCCACCGGCGAGGGCAAGGTGCACACGTGCGGCGCGAGGCTGCGGTAGGTGTCGCGATCCACCCCGCGCAGCAGCCGCAGTTCGCTGACATGGATGAACGCCCGATTGGCGGCGCGGTAGGGCGGCATCGCGCCAAGATAGGCGCTGTCTTCGGCGCCGCGCAGCGCGCCGGGGATCAGATCGCGATCGATCCAGTCGCTGGCTGCATCGGCGATCCCCGGATCGAGCTCGAGTGCATCCAGCAGGCGGCGGAACATCTCCATCTGCACCGGCACCACGCCCTCGGCGCCGACCAGGTTGTTGAGGTTGAAGCAGCCGCCGAGATCGCGCATGCGGCCGCCGATGCGGCCACCCGGGACCGGGGTCGGCGGCAATGGCCGCGCCCACAGGTCGCCGTTCGCATCGACGCCATCGAGTGCGATGTCGCGGCGCAGGATCTGCACCGCCCAGTCCTCCAGGCCTGCGGCCAACGCATCGGCCTGTGCGGCGCGCTGCACGTTGGCGGTGCGCGCCACCGCGATCTCGCCCTGGTCGAGCAGCATCGCCACCAGCACGGTCGCCAGCGCGACCACCAGCAGGGCCGTCAGCAGAGCCACGCCACGCTGGTCTGCCGCGGGCTTCATCGTGCGGCCTCGATCTCGACCGGCGCGACCAGCACCACGCGGCGCGCGAGCGAGCCGAAATCGTCGCCGCTGAGCACGAATTCCACTGCGCGCGGCAGGCGCTCGGGCAACGCATCGGGACCGTCGCGCGGCGGCCAGCTGTCGCGCCAGTTGGCCGCCGCATCGAGGTAGCGCAGTCGCAGCTGGCTGGTCTGCACGAGCATGCTGCGCGGTGTCCCGCGGGTGGCCGGCGCACGATCGAGCACCGGCCAGCGCACGCGGCGCAGCTCGCCATCGACCACCGCCCACGCAGTGCGCGACAGCATCGCGCTGGCCTCGGTCAGCGGACTGGAAAATCCGGCGTGGGTCAATTCCAGTGCCGATGCACTGCCGATCATCGCGGGCAACAACTCGCCGGAGTTGCCGCGCAGTGGTCGCGGCAGCGCTTCGCGCAGGTCGCGCTCCAGGCCGGCCACCGCCGATTGCAGGGCGGCGAGGCGTTGCGCGGCCTGCGCGGTTTGCGCGCGCGCGCGGGCCACCGCATCGAGTCCGCCATACGCGAGCACCGCGAGCACCGCGAAGATCGCCACCGCGACCATGACCTCCAGCAGCGAGAATCCACGTGCATGCATCAGGGCGGCCCCGCGAAACCGGTCAGCGAGGTCACCGGTCGCGCGCGCGCTGCGTCCTCGAACACCGCGACTTCGAGCCGCCGGATCGCCGGATCGTCGCTGCCCTGCACGTCCAGTCGCCAGTACCAGTCGCCGGTGCCCATCGGCATCACGCCTTCGCTGCGGCCGATTTCGGGAAAGCGCTCGCCGAGACGAATGTCGGCGATCACGTTGGCGGCGACCCAGGTCGCCATCGTCGTCTCGCGTTCGCGGGCCAGCGCGTCGGCCGACAGCCCCGCGGCGCGCACCAGTGCGACCAGCGCCAGCGACACCACCGCCAGCGCGACCAGCACTTCGAGCAAGGTGAATCCGTGCGGACGCCGCGCGCTCACGGCGCGGAGTCGACCGCTTGCGCGCGCACGCTGCCGTCGGCGGCGCCGACCACCTGCCACGCGGGCACGTTGGCGCGGCTGATCCGCGCCTCGAAAGGCACCAACTCGCCGCCGGGTGCGCACAGCGATTGCGGCTCGTCCGCGAAGTCGCGCTCTAGCTCCAGCGCGCGTCCGTCGCGCGACAGCTGCAGCACGAAACCTTGCGGCAGCTCGCGCGCGACCAGCGGCCCACTGTCGATGCTGCGCCAGCCGTCGGCGCCGGCGAGGTTGAAACCGTAGCGAGCCTGCGCGAACTGCAGGCCGTGCTCGCGCCCGCTCAACTGCGCGCGCTCGCAGGCCAGCGTGACCAGCGCCTGCAAACGTCGGGCCTCGCGCTCGACTTGCCGCTCGCCGCCGGAACCCAGCAAGCCGACGGTGGCGATGCCGGCGATCACCGCCAGCACCGCGACCACCACCAGCAGTTCGATCAGGCTCATGCCGCGCACCGGGCGGCCTGCAGCATCCACCATCGGCAGCGTCAGGGCGTCCAGTTGCCGATGTCGGCGTCGACGCCTTCGCCACCGGCCTTGCCATCGCGGCCCAGCGAATAGACGTCGAACTCGCCATGCTGGCCAGGCGACAGGTACTGGTAATCGCGGCCCCATGGATCCTTCGGCACCGCGCCGCCTTCGACATAGCCACCGGCGCGCCAGTTGCGCGCCTCGGGCTGGCCGCCGGGTTTTGCCACCAGCGCCTGCAGGCCCTGATCGGTGCCGGGATAGCTGAAGTTGTCGAGCTTGTACAGGTTCATTGCCGAGGCGAGCACGCTGACTTCGGTCTTGGCCTTGGCCACCGCGGCATCGTCGACCCGACCCAGTACGCGCGGCACCACGATGGTCGCGAGGATCGCGAGGATCGCCACCGCGACGATGATCTCGATGAAGGTGAAGCCGCGCTGCGTGCATGGTGTGGGCGGCATGGCGGGACCTTGTGGACTGGATGAACGGTCGCGATGATAGCAAACGCAGTGCACGGACCCGCGCCGACCGACCGCCATGAACGACACTGAACTCATTGGCCTGGCCGTGCACCGGCGGGCGATCGAACTGATGGTGCGGGTGGCGCGCGATGGCATCCTCGCGTCGACCCGCGACCTGCATCCGGCCAGCGCGGTGGTCGGCTCCGCGGCGCTCGATCCGGCCGCGCTGGAGATCTGAGCGAGTACCCAAGCCATGCGAAAAGTGCGCGTGTTCGTCGATGTGCCGCTGGTGCCGGGCGCCGAAGCAGCGTTACCGGACTTCGCGGCCGAGCACCTGACCCGCGTGCTGCGGCTGGGCGACGGTGCCACTGTCGTGTGCTTCAACGGCGACGGCAACGATTATCGCGGAATCCTGCGCCTGCGCGGGCGGGTACGATCGATCGCGGTCGAGGCATGTAATGAGGCAGCCGCGCCGGAGTCGCCACTGCGCATCATCCTCGCGCAATGCATCGCGCGCGGCGAAAAGATGGATTCGGTGTTGCAGAAGGCGACCGAACTCGGCGTGGCGGGTATCGTGCCGCTGATCTCGGAGCGCACCGAGGTGCGACTCGACGAGGAGCGCGCCGAACGTCGGCTGGCGCACTGGATGCGCGTGCTGCACAGCGCCTGCGAGCAGTGCGGGCGGGCAAAAGTTCCGCACCTGCACCCGGCGATCGGTTTACCGGATTGGGCGGCACAACTGGTGCCCGGACCGCTGCGACTGGTACTCGCGCCTGAAGCACCTACCGGACTGCACGAGCTTGCGGCACCGTCGGGCGAGGTGATCCTGGTGGTCGGGCCCGAAGGCGGTTTGTCCGACCGCGACCTGACTGCGCTCTCGGTAGCAGGCTTCACGCCGCTGCGGCTGGGGCCGCGGATATTGCGCACCGAAACCGCGGGCCCGGCCGCACTGGCCGCGCTGCAGTCGCGCTTCGGCGATTTGTAGCGGCAGTGCGCCGCGCGGACTACGCGGCGACCGACAGCGCCTGCACGGTCATCGCCTCGATCGCGGGCAGGTCGGGAATAAACGCCGGGTCTTCGCGCACCAGCACGCTCATCCGCACGCCCGCGCGGCCCTCGCCATCTTCGCTGGTGGCAATCAGCAAATCGGGACTGAGCGTGGTCAGGCGCGGAAAGCCCAGGCACAGCAGCGCGATGAACGGCATGCGCGGCTGGCCGGTGAGGCCCTTCAGCACGGTGACCTTCGCGTTCAGCGCGCCATCGCGCGGTGCAATGCCGGACAACAGCGAGAACGACACCAGCGGCACCCGCCAGCCGCGCCAGCGAACGCGCCCGAGCAACCATGGCGGCGCACCGGCGATCGGTTCGGGTACGGCAGCGGTGATGATCTCCGACACGTTGGTGTTCGGCAGCAGCAGGCGGCCACCGGCGACGGTGATCATCAAGCCACGGATTTCGTGCGGTGAGTCGGTCATCGGAGGGGTTCCCAGGGCTATTCGGGCGCGCTGCGGCGGGCCAGTTCGGCGGCCAGTTCCTGCGCCAGTTCGGCCGGTGCGCCGACGAACGACACCACGCCGGCATCCTGCGCGCCATCGACCATCGAGCTGATCACGCAGGTCGCCGGGTCCTGCACCCAGATCGTGCCGCCGCGCTCGCGCATGTAGGTCGCGCCTTCGACCGCATCGTTCGCCATCCCGCTGAAAATGATCGCGCCCGCGGCAGGGCCGAAGCGATCGGCCGCATCGCGCATCACGCGGTCGATCGAAGGGCTGTAGGGCGAGGCTTCGACCGCGGTTTCCAGATGGATGCGGCCATCGGGATCGACCAGCAGGCGCTCGGCCAGCGGCACCACCAGCACGTCGCCGTGGCGTGCGATATCGCCGTCGCCGACCGCGCGCACCGGCATCGGCGTGGCGCGCGCGAGTTGCTGCACCATCAGGTCGAGGAAGTCCGCACCCATGTGCTGGGCGAGCAGGAACAGCGCCGGTGTTGCCGGCGGCAGCGCGGCGAGGAATTCACGCACGGCTTCCGGCCCGCCGATCGACGCGCCGAGCACCCAGATGTTGCAGATCCCCGAGGCCACAGGCTGGCCGATCGGCAGCACATTGGCCGCGGCGACCATCGCTTCGAGCTCGGCTGCGAGTTCCGGATCGACCACCGGCTCGCGCAGGTTGCGGTGTTCGAAATCGATGCTGCGATCGGAATCGTCGTCGGCGTAGGGAACGACCGCGGGCGCTGCCGCCGGGACCGGCGGCGGGCTGGCCGCGCGGCGATCCTTTTCGTCGATCTCGAACTTCGCGCGACCGGTGATCGGCGTGTGGTCTTCGTCGCCAAGCGGCTCCAGCGACAGCCCGGAGAGATCGAAATCGGTCAGCGATCGAAGCGACGCGCCCCCGGCGGCGGCTGGTGCCGGAATCGGCGGCGGGGGTGCATGGTTATCGTCGGCAAGCGACAGCGACAAGCCCGAAGACGATGGAATCGGTGGCGGTGGTGGACGTGGGGGCGGTGCGGCACGCGCGGCAGCCGTTTCTTCCGGCGGATCGTCGCTGGAGCTCGGCTCCGACTGCAACTCCAGCAGAAGATCGTCGAGCCCGGCCGGGGCAGTCTCGCGCTGTGACGGCGTGTCGTCGTCGAGCGGCTCGAAGCTCAGCGCACCGAGCGCCTCGTCGAATTCGTCGGTGAACGCCATGCCGGTGTCGGGCCCTTCGACCTTCACTGCTTCCGTCGCATCGTCGTCCATCGTGCTGCCGGCCGACGCACCGGGCTCGGCCAGCAACCCGAAGTCGCGCAGGCTGGCGGCGAATTCGGGGTCCAGATCGAGCGCTTGCGCCAGCGCGGCCTCGCGCTTCGGCGGCGTCGCTGCGGCGGGCGGCTCGGGATCGAGCGCGAGCGAGTCGAAGTCGTCCAGATCGGCATCGATGGAGCCATCGGATGCGAGCGTGATCTGCGGCTCGTCTGGATCCGACGCGCTGATCGACTCAAAGTCGTCGTCGAGCGCATCGCCTGCCGACCACTGCGCGGATCCGATTGCCGCTTGCGGGGCATCGCTGGCGCGGGCGGCCTCGACCAACGAGTCCGGCAGGCGCAGTTCGACGGTCGGCGCATCGTGGCGCGACGGCGCCGCTTCGGCGGCCAGCGCGCTCTGCACGTCGACCACCGGCAGCACCACGGTCGGCGCATCATGGCGCGCCGAGGAGCGCGCGAAGGGATCGACCAACTGGGCGGCGACCGGCTCGTCGGCGGTCACCAGTGCGGCGCGCGTGCGCTGCAGCGCTTCGCCGGTATCGGCCGCGAGCGCGGCATCCAGCTCCGCGCCATGCAGCTCGAATCCGAGCCCGGGGCCGCTGGGAGAATCGGAGTGCAGCGGTTCGGGCTTGACCCGTACCGGCACCGCTTTCGCACCCGGCGGCCGCGGCGGGTTCAACTCGCCCTTGCGCAGGATCTTCGCGGCCAGGTGGCGCGCCCAGCGCGCATGGTCGGAGCCCTGCAGGCGGCTCGAGACCTCGGCATCGTTGATCACCACGTGCAGCGCATCGTCGCTGAGCAGATTGTCGAACTGCTCGAGCGCATCGTCGGATTGCTCGTCGAGGTTGATCACCACGATCCGCGCACCCGAGGCGTCCAGCGCCGCGCGATCAAACGTCGCCGCCGGCGAGTCGTAGACCACCATGGCGCCGAGGTCGGTCAGCGCCAGTTTCAAATGCTCGCTGTGGCCCTGCGCCTGGTACAGCAGGGCGATCGGGACCACGCGGCTCAGAGGCTCAGTCGAGGGCACGGGACAACCTCAGCGTTTCCTCGACATTGCGCAGCAGGTCGGCCTCCTGGTAAGGCTTGCCGAGGTAGCGGTCGACACCGATTTCGAACGCGCGCTGGCGATGCTTTTCGCCGGTACGCGAGGTGATCATGATGATCGGCACGCTGCGCAGGCGCGGATCGTTGCGCATGTAGGTTGCCAGCTCGTAACCGTCCATGCGCGGCATTTCGATGTCGAGCAGCATCAGGTCCGGAATCCGGTCCTGCAGCTTCTCCACCGCGTCGAGCCCGTCCTTCGCGGTGAGCACCTCCATGTCGTTGCGCTCGAGCACGCGGCTGGTGACCTTGCGCATGGTGATCGAGTCGTCGACCACCATCACCAGCGGCTGGCGGCGGACTTCCACTGCGGGCACGACGGGTGCCGGTGGTGCCACCAGGCCCGGCATCGCGTTTTCGATGGCATCTTCGACCGCACTCGCCTCGCGCAACGCCGCGCTGCGACGTACCAGCGGCGCCACGTCGAGGATCATCACCACCGAACCATCGCCCATGATGGTGGCGCCGAAGATGCCGGGCACCGAGTTGACCTGCGGGCCGACCGACTTGACCACGATTTCGCGGCTGCCGAGCACGCCGTCGACGCGAATCGCGGCACGCTGGTCGCCGGAGCGCGCGAGCAGCAGCGGCAATTGCGCTTCGTCCACCGCGCGGGCGCCGGGCACGCCGAGCAGGTTGTTCAGTTCATGGACGACGTATTCCTCGCCGGCATAAGAGAAGATCGGCCGCTCCTGCACGATGCGGCGGTCGAAATCCTCGCGCCCGATGCGCGCCACGCCCTGCACCGAGGACATCGGCACTGCGAACACCTGGTCGCCGAGGCGAATCAGGATCGCCTGGGTGACCGCGAGCGTGAACGGCAAACGGATCGCGAACTCGGTACCCGTACCGCGCTGGCTGTCGATCGACATCGAGCCGCCGAGCTGGCGGATCTCGCTGGCGACCACGTCCATGCCGACGCCGCGGCCGGCCAACTGGGTCAGTTTCTCGGCGGTGGAGAAGCCGGTTTCGGCGACGAAGGCGAACAGATCGCGGTCGGACAGCTGCGCGTCGGGTCGCATCAGGCCGCGCTCGATCGCCTTGCGACGGATCGCATCGCGATCCATGCCGCGGCCATCGTCCGACACCCGGATCACCACTTCCGTCGCTTCGCGGCTGACCGCGATGCGCACCGTGCCTTCTTCGGGTTTGCCGGCTGCGGCGCGATCGGCAGGCGACTCGATGCCGTGCGCGATCGCGTTGCGCAACATGTGCTCGAACGGCGCCTTCATGCGCTCGAGCAGGTTGCGGTCCATTTCACCCTGAGCACCCTCGATGCGCAGGCTGGCGCGCTTGCGCTCGGTGTCAGCGGTCTGGCGCAGCAGGCGGCGCAGGAACGGCACTACCGAATCGAACGGCACCATGCGCGTGTGCATCAGGCCTTCCTGCAGCTCGGAGCTGACCCGCGACTGCTGCAGCAGCAGGGTTTCCGCACCACGGGTCAGGTCGTCGAGCGCATTCTGCAGCGACATCAGGTCGGACACCGACTCGGCCAACGCACGCGACAGCTGCTGCTGGGTCGAGAAGCGATCGAGTTCCAGCGGATCGAAGTCCTGCCCGCTCTCCTCCGCTTCGCGCTGGTAGCGCGACAGGATCTGCGCTTCGGTTTCGATCTCGAGCTTGCGCAACTGGTCGCGCAGGCGTTGGGTGGTCTGGTCGAGCTCGACGAGGTTGAAGCGGAAAGAACCGACCTGCTGTTCGAGACGCGACCGATAGATCGATACCTCGCCGGCGAGATTGACCAGCGAGTCGAGCAGGTCGGAACGCACGCGGATCATCTCCTGCGGCGCGCGTGCGGAGGTTTCCTCTTCCGCGAGCGGCTCGGGCACCGCCCGCGCGGGCGCGGGCGCCGGCGCGCGCGGCTTGCCTTGCGGCGCCGGTTGTGGCGCGGCAGGTGCGGCCGCAATCACCGGCGACGCCTCGAATGCGAGCGTCTCGGCGGGTTTGGCGACGACCGCGGCCGGCGACACTACGGCGATTGGCGTCGATTGCGGCAGCGGCTTGCCGGCGACCAGCGCTTCGAATCGCTCGATGGTCTGCTGCGGAATGCCCACCGCCTGGCGCCGCGCCACCCGCGCCACCATCCGGTGCAGGCGATCGAAGCCGCGCTCGAGCAGTTCGACCGCGGGTCGGCCGAGCGCCAGACGGTCGGCGACCGCCGCTTCGAGCAGCGATTCCATCACGTGGCTCAGATCGCCGATGCCGCCGAGGCCGACTGCACGCGCGTTGCCCTTGATCGTATGCAGCTGCCGCTGCAAACCGGCCACCGCCTCGTTCTCGCCCGGCGCTTCGCGCAGGCGCGCAACCAGCGTGTCGGCCTTGTCGAGCAGGTCGTTGCCTTCCTCGACGAAAATCTCGATCAGATCCTCGTCCATGTCGGGCAGCAACAGCGGCCCGTCGGGGTCCACATCCTCGGACGCGGCGGCGAGGCCCGGGGCGGGAGCGCTCCCGGAGCTTGCCAAAGCCCTGGTTTCGAGTGCGTTCGTCTCGGCCTCGGCGACGCCCGACGGCGACTCGACGCTTCCCGGCACGACTGCTGCGGCCGCGACCGAAGCGCTTTCGATCGGCAGGGCGGCGTCTATATCGAGCGCATGCTCGAGTTCGGACAACTCCTCGGTGCTCAAGCCAAGCACAGGCTCGTCGTCGGCAGGTTCCGCCGATTGCGGCAGGGCGTCCAGTTCGGCCTCTTCCGCCAGCGCGGTCGCGAGCAGGGCCTCGAGTTCGGCACTGTCCTCGTCGAGCGTGGTCCCGCCGGCCTCTGACGCGCCGAGGGACTCGATGGTTGCATCGCCGGACTGCAACGAGATCGATTCGAAACCCCGTTCCTGCAGCGCGTCGGCGCCGGCATCTTCGAGCAGCCACGAATCGGCTTCATGGCGATCGACAGCGGCCACTGGGGCGACTTCCGGCGCCGGTGCGTCGGTTGCCTCGGCAGCGAATGCGCCCGCCAAGGCCGATTCCAGCGCGGGTTCGTCGGTCGCATCGTCCTGCTCGCGACCCTGCTCTTCCTCGGCCAGGCTGAACAGGCTCAAGGCACTCTGCGGTTCGGGCAGTCCATCGCGCAACGCGGCCAGTCGCGCGATCAGTGCACTGCCGTCGGGCAGTGCCGCGCCCGGCTGGCCGAGCAAGGCGACTACCGCGGCGATCAGGCGCGAGGCGTCTTCGATCACGGCCAGGCCGATCACGGCCAGGCCGATCGCGTCGGGTGCGGCACGCGCGCCGCGCAAGCGCTTGATGTAGTTCTCCAGCGGGCCGACCAACTCGCTGATGACCGGCACGTCGGCCATCGAGATCGCACCATGCAGCGTATGCACCGCGCGCAGCAACGATTCCGGCGCGGGGCTCGGGGCGATCCGCGCGCCGGCCAGATAACCGTCGATGTTTTCGAGGTGGCCTTCGACTTCGCTGCGCAGGATCTCCAGCAACATCGGATCGAGCAGCGGCATCACTGGCTGCGGCGACAGCAGTCCGGCCATCGACACCGGCACGATCGGCGACTGCGGCCCCTGCGCACCGATCTGCGCGATTTCCGACTGCTCGGCGGCCGCCCTGCCCAGCGCCGGCTCGCTCATGTCCACCACCGCGGTCAGTTCGACCGGATCGACCACCGGCGCGGCCCGCGGCCTGGGCACCTGCACCCGGCGCGTGCGCTTGATCTTGATCGTTTGCAACTCGCTCGCGGGCACCCGCGCCTCCTCGCCAGCGCCGATCCGGTCGGCGACCGCCATGATCGCGGCGAGATCCACGGTGTTGGCGTTCTCACCGCGCAGCCCGGCGAGCATCCGCGGCAGCGCGCCGACCGCGTGGCCGAGCAGATCGTGCACCGCCATCGAGGGCGGGATGCTGTGATCGAGCACGCGATTGAGCATGTTCTCGACGCGCCAGCTGAACTCGCCGAGCGCCGCCGCACCGACCAGTCGACCGCTGCCCTTGAGCGTGTGGAACGCGCGGCGGATCGGCTTGAGCAGTTCGAGGTCGGCAAGGTCGGCACGCGAGGCCGGCAGCTGACGGCGCAGGTTGTCGATCTCTTCCTGCACCTCCTCGACGAATACCTCGCGGATCTCGTCGTCGATTTCGTCCGAAGCGGTCGTCTGGAATGCAGCGGCACCGGCACCGTCATTGTTCGCAGCTAGCGACTCCTCGACCTCTTCTTCGATCTCGATCCACTCGTAGTCGAGTTCGGATTCGGCGGTCGGCATCGACGCGGTTTGATCGACCATCCGGTCGGAAAGATCGGTGGCATGGTCGATCTGGGCCGTGCCGCCGAGATCCTCGACCACCCGCGCCGGCCGCGCATCGGCGGAAAGCGCCGCGAAGTCCGTGCCGGAATCCTCTCCGCGCTCGATCCGCGCGAGGAAATCATCGAGGCTGTCGCTGGGCAATTCGATGGTGGGCAGCTGCGAGCGATCGCCGGCGCCATCGTCGTCCGATGCGCGCAACGAAGCGGCCCCGGACAGGGTCTGCGTATCGAAGGTCAGGGTGTCGAACGATTCCGCGGCGGAGGCCACCGTCGTCGGCGCAGCAGTGGCCGGCGGCACCTGTTCCAGCACCCCGCCGGCGAGATCGTCGAGCTCGGAGCTGGATTCGGCCAACCCTTCCGCGGGCAGCGGCCAATAGCCGAGCGCTTCGAGGCTGCGCCGCGTGACATCGAGGATGCGCTCGCGACCGATGCGCTGGTCGCGCGCGGATTCGAGGTAGTACTCGACCGACGCCAGGCTGTCGGCGAGCCGGTCCATCTGCTCCTGGGTCGGCACCCGCTTCAGCCGCAGCAGCTCGATCTCGACGAAGCGGCCCAGCGCATTGAGCAGCTCGGCCGGTTCGTCCAGCGCGAGCATGCGCATCGCGCCGGCGATCTCCTCGAGCAACTGCGGGATGCGCTGCATCTTCTCGTGGTCCCACGGCGCTTCGACGAACGCGACCACGTCGTGCTTGGCGTGCTGCAGGTTGGCCTGCGCTTCCTTCATCACCGCATCGAGGATCCGACGCACTTCGGCCTGCGGCAGCTCTATGTCGATCGAGCCGCCGGCCGGGGCGGCAGCGCCCGAGTCGGTGCCCGCGCCAAGGGTCTGGATGTTGTCGTCGAGCGAGGCTTCCACGTACAGCAGGGCGCCGGCGATATCGAGCAGGGTGCCCTCGTCGGCCGCACGGGTGCCGGCGGCGACGTCGTTGAGCAACTGGCGCTGCTCCTGCACCACGCGGCGCGGCACGCCCAGACCCAGCATGCCGAGCGTGTCGGCGACGCGGTCGAGCACGTCGGTCTGTGCGCCCAGATCGGTCGCACTCGCATCGGGGTTGCGCAGGTGCAGGTCGAGCGCATCCTTGACCCGCATCAGATCGTCCTTGATCGCCGCCGACACGGTGTCGAGCAGCGCGCGATTGCGGCCGCCCAATGCGCCCTTGGCGTGGGTGAGTTCCTGCTCGGTAGGCAGCAGGTGCTCGAGCTTGTAGGTGCGCTTGATGTCGCGCGTGCGCTCGCTGTCGGCGCGCGAATACGCCACGTAATACAGCAGGTTCTTGACCAGTTCGCGCGGCGGATCGGCGCGGAAGGCAGCTTCGCCGACATCGGCCAGGCGCTTGATCTCGCGGTCGATGCGGCCGAACAGCAGCTTCAGCGCGGCACTGGTGTCGATGCCGCCCGCACGCACCGCCTCGACCACGCCACCGGCGATCCACCACAAGCGGCGCGCCTCGTCCTGATCGGTCAGGCCGCGCAGCCGATCGAGCGTGGTCTGCATCCCGCCGAGCGCCTGGTCGGGATTCGTGTTGCGGAACCAGTGCAGCAGGCCGATCTGGAAGCCGCTGCGCAGGCGTGCGGCTTGCGCCTTGAGTTCGCCATCCGGCGTCGCACGATCCGGACCATTGGCGCTGCGCGGCAGCGACGCACCGAGATCGGGCGAGAACAGCACGCTTTCCGACAGCAGCTTTTCGCCACGACAGGCGCGCAAATCGTTGAGCAGCGGAAGCAGGACGATCGGGATGTCCTTGTGGCCGCCTTGCAGGCGCTCCAGGTAATCCGGCAGCTGCACGATGCCGCGCATCAGCACCGCGTAGGCTTCGTCGCGCTGGCGCACCACCCCGTCGAGCAGCGCGTTGGCCACCCGTTCCATCTCTTCGACGACCATCGCAGCGCCGTACAGCTCGACCATCCGCAAGGTGCCCTGCACCTGGTGCAGATAGGTCGAACAGAAGCGCATCAGGCTGGAGTCGGCGGTGTCCTCGACGTACGCCTCAAGCGCCTGACGGGCCTGCTTGAGCGTCTCATCGAGCTCCTGCTTGACCCAGTTCAGGGTGGTGAAGTCGAGATCGTCTTGAAGTCGCATGGTCTACTCGTGAGTGCCTGCTGGTCGTCCTCGCGCTACCGGGCGTCAGCCGGGCAGCTTGAAGTCGGCGACCGAGCGACGCAGGTCGGCGGCGAGCTGGGCGAGGTTTCCGATCGATTCCGCGGTCTGGCTGGCACCGACCGAGGTCTGCGTGGTGATCTCCTGGATGACGTTCATGGTCGCCGAGATGTTGGTGGCGGCGGCCGACTGCTGGCGCGCGGCCTCGGAGATGTTCTGGATCAGGTCGGCGAGATCGTTCGAGACCTTTTCGATCTCGCCCAGCGCGAGGCCTGCGTCCTCGGCCAGGCGTGCGCCCGCGACCACCTCGGCGGTGGTCTGTTCCATCGAACTGACCGCCTCGTTGGTGTCCGACTGAATCGTCTGCACCAGGGTTTCGATTCGCTTGGTGGCGCCCGAGGCGCGCTCGGCGAGTCGCTGCACTTCGTCGGCGACCACCGCGAAGCCGCGGCCCGCTTCACCGGCGGACGCGGCCTGGATGGCGGCGTTGAGCGCGAGGATGTTGGTTTGTTCGGCGATGTCGTTGATCAGCTCGACGATCGATCCGATTTCCTGCGAGGACTCGCCGAGGCGCTTGATGCGCTTGGAGGTCTCCTGGATCTGGTCGCGGATCGAGTCCATGCCCTGGATGGTCTGGCGCACGACGGCCGCACCCTTGGACGCGATCGCCACCGAGCGCTGCGCGACGTCGGCCGATTCGGCGGAGTTCTTCGACACCTCGTCGATCGACACCGCGATCTCGTTGATCGCGGCCGATGCCGAGGTGATCTGCTGCGCCTGGTGTTCGGCGGCTTCCGCGAGGTGCATCGCGGTGGCCTGGGTTTCCTGGGCGGCGGCAGCCACCTGCACGGCGGTCTCGTTGATCGTGGTCACCAGGGAACGCAGTGCTTCGACCGCGAAGTTGATCGAGTCCGCGATCGCACCGGTGATGTCCTCGGTGACCGTGGCCTTCACCGTCAGGTCGCCTTCGGCCAGCGATCCCATCTCGTCGAGCAGGCGCAGGATCGCTTCCTGGTTGCGCTGGTTGAGATCGGTGGTGGCCTGCATCTGGCGCCGCTGGGCCGCCGCGTAGGACGCCACTGCAAGGAACAGGAAGATCGCCGCCGCCGCACCGAACACGATGCTGAGCAGGTTGCCGCCGAAGGGTTTCGGCATCTGGCCGAAGGCCGCCGCGACGTTCTTGGATTGCTCCAGCAGGCCCTGCGAATCGAGCACCACGTTGTTGGCCGCTTCGGTGACCTCGAACAGCTCGGTCGATGCGCCCTGGATCTTGTCGACGTTGGCGCCGACCTCGCCGAAGATCGTGACCACTTCGTTGAGCACATCGCGTGCCTGCGGATCGGTCAGCGCGCGGATGTTCATGTCCGCGTTGCCGTTGAGCAGGCCGTCGAGCACGCGGCCGTACATCTGCGCGTCGCGACCGAACTGGTCGGCGGCGGTGACCGCGAGGTCGCCGCCGCGCAGGATGTCGGACACGCGGCGCAACATGCGGTCGGCGAGCAGCATCTGGCGGGTGGCCATGTAGATCTGGCCGGCCGGCGCATCGCGCTCGGTCAGCGCGCGCACGATCTCTTCCATGCGCTGGGTCAACTGCGGGATGCGGCTGTTGAAGTCCTCGGCCGTCTGGGTCATGTCGATGACCAGGTCCTGACGCCCGAGGATGGTGTCGACGGCGGTACGGATCGGCGCCCACGAATCGGCCAGCTTGGTGATCTGCTCGCCGACGATCGGCGCATCGGCATAACCCTGCATCGATGCTGCGGGATCGCCGTTCTTCAGCGCGTTGATGCTGTTCTCGATGTCGTCGCGGGTGGCCTTGAGCTCGTTGAAGGCATCGGAATTGCCGCCCGCCGCCTCCCGCGCGAAGGTCGCGATCTGCTGCGACCACACCTGCACGTCGGTGGCCTTGGACACCGCGGTGCGCTCCTGCTCGTTGAGCCGGTTGCCCCACAACACGTTGGCCAGCAGCAGCAGCAGCGCCAGCACCGCCAGGCCTGCCCAGTTACGCAGGCCGGTGGCGGTCCTGTTCGAACCCGTTGTCGTACTCATGACTCACCTACCCCCAATGTGCTCGCCGCGACGACCGGGCGCTTGCGCGCTCAAGCCGCGGCCTGACTGAATTCCGGCGTCTTGACCAATGCGGCCATGCTGAAGACTCCCCAAACGGTACCGCCGAGATCGTACCGTTTGGTCACGAACCTGCCGTAGCGGCCATCCACCACGGGTTCGACGAGCGGTATGTTCTCGTCGGTGAAACTGCGCTGGCCGAGGACCTCGTCGACCAGCAGCCCGACCGCGCCGCCCTGCTGGCGCGCGACGAGCACGCGCGAGCGGTCGTTGATCGGCGTGCGCGAGCCTTCCATGAAGCCGCGCAGATCGACCACCGCGACCAGGTTGCCGCGCACGTTGGCCACGCCCATCAACCACGGCTTGGTGCCGGGGATCACGGTCATCGCGGGCATGGTCAGGATTTCGTTGACCTCGACGATGCTGCTGACCATGTGCTGCTCGCCGATCCGGAAACCGATCCCGCGCCACAGCCCCGGCGCCTCCACCTGCTCGGCGGCAGCGGCCACGTGCGCCTGTGCGAGTCGCTCGTAGCCGAGCAGGATCTCGAACGGGGTGCTGGCGTTTGCTTCGCTCATGGCGCGTCGTCAGTGCGGCAGCAATGAATGGATGCGGGTGATGAGGTCCTTTTCGTTCACCGGTTTGACGATGAAGTCCTTGGCGCCCTGGCGCAGCCCCCACACGCGATCGGTCTCCATGCCCTTGGTGGTGACGATGATCACCGGGATTTCGCTGGTGTGCGGATCGCGACTGAGGCTGCGGGTGGCCTGGAAGCCGTTCATGCCGGGCATGATGACGTCCATGATGATCAGGTCCGGGCGCTGCGAGCGCGCCAGGTCGATGCCCGACTCGGCGCTGGCCGCGGTGCTCACCTTATGGCCGGCGCGCTCGATCATGCCAGAGAGCACCTTCACGTCGGTCGGCGAGTCGTCGACGATCAGGATGTGCGCCATGTCCTGCCCCCGTGCCGGCTTTCCCATGCGCTCACGCCTTCAGGTCGACGTGCTTGCGGATGGCCCCGAGGAGTTCCTCGCGGGTGAACGGCTTGGTCAGGTACTGCTCGGCCCCCACGATGCGACCCTTGGCCTTGTCGAAAATGCCGTCCTTCGACGACAGCATGATCACCGGCGTGCCCTTGAACATCTGGTTGTTCTTGATCAGCGCGCAGGTCTGGTAGCCATCCAGCCGCGGCATCATGATGTCGACGAAGATGATCTGCGGCTGCTGGTCGGTGATCTTGGCCAGCGCCTCGAAACCATCGGTCGCGGTCACGACGTCGCAGCCCTCCTTCTTGAGCAGGGTTTCGGCGGTGCGGCGGATGGTCTTCGAATCGTCGATGACCATCACCTTCAGGCCGGACATGCTGGCGTCCTTCGGGGTTTCTTCCACGTTCGTCATCACCAAGGGTAGGCACCAGACAAGCAGACAGTATGGCGCGAGGGTGCGCCGGGGACGCACGCCCCCGGGTCCCCCTGCCTCCAATCTGTTTAGCCAAGGTCACAAACCATGTCAAGTAAACAACGCAAGTATCCTGAAAAAACTGGAAATTCAGTGCCACCCCGAGGTGCCGCTGGTGGGGTAGGATTGCGCCGGCCGGCAGTCGCCGCCGGTGCCCTGCAACCTGCCCCGGAGCGCCCATGACCCTCGAGATCGGCGTGCTGATGGACCCCATCGGCACGATCAAGATCAAGAAGGACACCACGTTCGCGATGCTGCTGGAGGCCCAGCGGCGCGGGCACCGGCTGTTCTGCCTCGGCCAGGGCGACCTGGCGGTCCGCGATGGCCGGGCACTCGGGCGGGTCTCCGAGTTGCGCGTGCGCGACGATCCGTCCGACTGGTTCACGCTGGGCAGCCCGGCTTGGCGCCCGCTGGCGGAGCTGGCCGTGCTGCTCGCGCGCAAGGACCCGCCCTTCGACGACGCGTTCCTGCACGACACCCTGGTGCTGGACCTGGCCGAGCGCGACGGCTGCCTGGTGGTGAACCGGCCGCAGGCGTTGCGCGATGCGAACGAAAAGCTCTATGCACAGTGGTTTCCGCAATGTTCGCCGCCGACCCTGGTCACGCGCGACGCCGAGAGCTTGCGCGAATTCGTGCGCGAGGTTGGCGATGCGGTTCTCAAACCGCTCGATGGCATGGGTGGGCGTTCGATCTTCAAGACCCGCGGCGACGATCCCAACCTCAACGTGATCCTCGAAACGCTGACCCAGGACGGTCGCGAGCTGACCATGGCGCAGCGTTTCGTGCCGGAAGCCGCACTCGGCGACAAGCGGATCCTGTTGATCGATGGTCAAGCGGTGCCCTACGCGCTCGCGCGGATCCCGCAGGGCACCGATTTCCGCGGCAACATGGCGCGCGGCGGCAAGGCCGTGGGCCAACCGTTGTCCGACCGCGACCGCTGGATCTGCGAACAAATCGCGCCCGAGCTGCGCGCGCGCGGGCTATGGTTCGTCGGCCTCGACGTGATCGGCGATTACCTCACGGAGATCAACGTGACCAGCCCCACCGGCGTCCGCGAGCTCGACGCGCAGTTCGGCCTGAACATCGCGGGCCTGCTGTTCGACCGCATCGAGAGCTTGCTCACGGAGCGCGGTGCGTGAATGCGCGAGCCGCGCCAGCGGCACCGGTGCCGACCGCGCCGGTGATCGGCCCGCAGGAGCGGGTGCGGGTGACGTTCATGTTTTCAATCGTGCTGCACGCGATGCTGGTGCTCGGGGTCGGCTTCGCCTATGAACAGCCGGCCGCGAGCCTGCCGACGCTGGATGTGATCCTGGTGCAGTCGCAGACCGTCGACAAGGCCAAGGACGCGGATTTCCTCGCCAACGCGAGCCAGCTCGGCGGCGGCGAACACGACGAGAGCAAGCGGCCGCGGCAACCCGTATCGAGCCCGGTGCCCAAACCCGATCCAGGCGTGGCACCGGTCCAGCTGCGCGCGAGCGCGCCGCGCCCGCAGCCGCGCACGCCCTCGCCGGTACTGCAGACCGATGTGCAGTCGCCGTTGCGCGTGGAACGCGCGCCGCCGACGCAGCAGGAAGTCCCGCCCACCGAGCAGCTCAGCGGCCGCGAGCTGATCGAACGCAGCCTCGAGATGGCGCGCCTTGCCGCCGAGATCGAGCGTCAGGCCGAAGCCTACGCCAAGCGCCCCAAGCGCAAGTTCATCTCGGCCAACACGCAGGAATACGAGTACGCGGCCTACATGCGCGCATGGGTCGCGCGGGTCGAGCGCATCGGCAATCTCAACTTCCCGGAGGAAGCCCGCAACGGGCGCATCTCCGGCGGCCTGGTGATGACGGTGGCGGTGCGCCGCGACGGCCGCGTCGAGCGCATTGACGTGATCCAGCCCAGCGGGCAGCCGGTGCTCGACGACGCCGCGCGCCGGATCGTGCAACTTGCCGAGCCGTTCGCACCGCTGCCGGCCTCGCGCGACGAGATCGACATCCTGCACATCACCCGCACCTGGCAGTTCCTGCCGGGCGGGGTGTTGCGCAACGAGTAGAGGTATTTCGTCAGTCGCGAATGACCGCGAGCATTGCGGCTCAGGGCCGATGGCGGCGCTGCAGTAGCGACGACAAACGCATACGGCAAAGGTTGGGGATTGTTGTTGCGGTCGGCACCCGAAGGGGTGACCATGCCGAGCCGACCTGGCTCGGGGGATCCGACTGTGCGCCAAGCAATCCTGCTCTGTTTGTCGTGCGTGCTGTTTTGCAGTCCGCTGCAGGCGCAAACCTTCCCCGGCGCCAATTTCGGCGCCATCCCCGATGGCGGCGCCGGACAGCCCAATTACGGGCCGCCGCGCGACGTCACTTTCGCGGTCGCCGGCACCCAGGGCACGGTGGCCAGTGCCGTGGTCAGCTTCAGTGCCGCGCATTCATGGCTCGGCGACCTGCGGGTCACGCTGATCGCGCCCAACGGCAAGCCGCACTTGCTGTTCGCGCGGACCGGCAGCACCACGGCAGGTGGCGCAGGCACCAATAGCAACCTGATCGCTGCCAATACCTACCGTTTCGGCGATGCCTTCGCCGCCAACTGGTGGACCGCCGCTGTGTCCAACAATCTCAACGTGCCCAGCACTGACGCGCGCACCGTGGTCGCGGGCGGTGCCGGGGTGGCCAACCCGGCGCCGGTCACCTCGATGAACGCCAGCTTCCTCGGCATCCCGGCAAACGGCACTTGGACGCTACGCTTCGAGGACGGCCTCTTCAATGAAATCGGCAACGTGACCGCGGCCAGCCTCACACTGACGATGGCCGGCATCACGCGCACCGTGACCACCACGGCGGACGCTGGCGCCGGCAGCCTGCGCGCGGCGATGACCAGCCCCGGCGCCGGCGACTTGATCGTCTTCGCGTCGCCGTTGTTCGACCAGCCGCAGACGATCGAACTGCTGAGCGCGCTGCCTGATATCGGAGTGACCCTCGGCATCGCGGGGCCCGGCGCGGATCTGTTGACGATCCGCCGCCACGACAACGCGCCGGATTTCCGGATCTTCACCGTGCCGGGCGGCGCCGGCGGCGTGTCGCTGGCGGGAATGACGGTGAGCAATGGACGCATTGCCGGGTTTAGCGGCGGCATTGATGCAGAGAGTCCGCTGACCCTGTCGGGCCTGCACGTCACCGGCAACCGCGGCGACAACGGTGGCGGTCTCGGCGCGGGGTTTGCCGACGCCACCGTGATCAACAGCACGATCAGCGGGAACCGGTCGAACTTCCAGGCTGGCGGCGTGTACTACCAGGGGCTTGCAGGCACGCGGCTGGTGCTGATCGGCAGCACGGTCAGCGGAAATCGCGCCGGCAGCTTCCCGGGCGGCATCCAAAACGTGGGGGGCAACGGCGCTGCCAGCAGCATGGAACTGCTCGGCAGCACCGTCGTCGGCAATATCGACAACGGAACCGCCGGCGGCATTCAGAGCGCAACGTCCGGTGCAGGCTCGACGGCAAACATCAGCCTGCGCAACAGCATCGTTGCCGGGAACGGTGCGGTCAACCTGCTTGCATCGATCGGGGGCGGCGCGAGTGCGGGTGCCGCAGCCATCAACTCGCTCGGCTTCAACCTCAGCAACAACTGGAACGCCATCGCGACCACCGCCAGCGACCGCACCGCAGACCCACGCCTCGGCCCACTGGCGCTGCAAGGCGGCCGCACGCCGACGCATCTGCCGCTGGGCGGTAGCCCGGCGCTGGATGGCGGCAACAGCTCCGGGGCAGCGGGCGATCAGCGCGGCCAACCACGCGTATTCGAGATTCTCGGCATTGCCAACCCGGCCGGCGGCAATGGCGCCGACATCGGTGCCGTCGAGGCGCGACCGATCGTCGTCACAAACGACGCCGACGCCGGCGCCGGCAGCCTGCGCGAGGCAATCACTGCGGCGGCGGGCAACGGCGCCGGCCAGGACGACATCCTCTTCGATGCAGGCTTCTTCAACCAGCCGCGTATCATCAACCTCGCCAGCGCGCTGCCGGACCTTGGCGGCGCGCTTGCCATCGGCGGGCCCGGCGCGAACCAGTTGACGGTGCGCCGCAGCGGCGCCGGCCTCTTCCGCATCTTCGCGGTCCCCGGCGGCGCCACGGTCTCGTTGTCCGGTCTAACCATTGCCGACGGCGAGACCCCTGCAGAGGGCGGCGGCGTGAACAACGGCGGTGTGCTGAGCATCAGCCGCAGCGTGATCCGCGGCAACCGTGCCAATGGCGGCGGTGGCGTTGACAACTTGGGTCGTCTCTACCTCCACGACAGCACGCTCAGCGGCAATTCGGCGACCTTCGACGGCGGCGGGCTCTACCAGCTTGGCACCGCCCAGGTGGTCAATACCACCATCTCGGGCAACACGGCCGGGCTCGGTGGCGGCGGGATCATCAACGCCGCCTTCGCACCAGGCAATTCGATGACGTCGCTGACGCTGGTGAACAGCACCATCGTAGGCAACATTGCGGCGACAGGCCTCGCCGGCGGCGTCGATGCCTTCAGCCAGGGAGTCGGGGCCGTTTCCCGCCTGCGCATCCGCAATTCCCTGCTGGCGGGAAACACGCCGATCAACATCGGCACGTCGAACTTCAGCGGTGGGGGACCTACGGTAGTCGCTTCGCGCGGATTCAACCTGTCCACCGACAACGCCGGGGCACTGCTCAACCAGTCGTCTGACCAGAACAGCGCCATCGCCAGCCTGCTGCCGCTGGCCCTGGATGGCGGGACCACCCCCACGCACGCACTGCTCCCCGACAGCGACGCGCTCGATGGCGGCAACAACGACGGCAGCGGTGTCCAGTACGACCAGCGCGGCGCGGCCTTCCTGCGCAGCGTCGATCTGCCGCTGACCAACACCGTGGGCGGCGACGGCAGCGACATCGGCGCTTACGAGGCCGCAACGGCACCCTTGGGAGACGGCATCTTCGCCAACGGATTCGAGGCGAACTGAGGTACGGTCGACAGCTCCGCCGGGACGGCGGCCCGCCAGGATCGTCGGAAAAAGGTCTCCTTGCTAAACCACGAATCGTGTTGCGCCGCCGCTCAAGCCCGGCGCCGATCGACGATATGCGTGGCGTTGATTTCGGCGATGCTGCGGGTGCCCGCCTGGCGCATGTTGCCTTCCAGCTCCGCCTGCAGGATTTCCAACACGCGCTCGACGCCTGGCTGCCCGAACGACGCCAGTCCCCAGATGTAGGGCCGGCCGATGCCGACCGCGGTGGCGCCGAGCGCCAGCGCCTTGAACACGTCGGCGCCGCGACGCACGCCGCCGTCCATCAGCACCGGGATACGCCCGGCGACCGCGGGGGCGACCTCGGCGAGGCTGTCGATCGATGCGCGGCCGCTGTCCTCGGCGCGCCCGCCGTGATTCGAGACGACGATGCCGTCGACGCCGTGCTTGACCGCGAGCAATGCGTCCTCGCGCGTGACGAGGCCCTTGATGACGATCCTTCGCGGCCAGATGTCGCGCAGGCGCCCGACGTAGTTCCAGTCCATGCTCGGCGGCGTGATGTCCTCGACGGCGCTGAGGTCGAGCCCCTGGAACATCGGCTTGCGCGCGAGCCAGTCGCCTGCCCGCGTGCTGCTGGTGTGGCAGTCGTTGCAGTCGCGCGGGTCGCGGCGGCGCTCGCGCTCGGCCGTGAGCCGATTCGAGCCGGCCTGCAGATCGACGGTCAACACCAGGACCGGGCAGCCGGCTGCCTCGGCGCGGCGCACCAGCCCCACGGTCACCGGCCACTGGTCCGTCGGGTAGAGCTGGTACCAGACCGGTTCGCCGCGCGCGGCGCACACATCCTCGAGGCCGGTCGAGGTGACCGTCGAGAGGATCTGCAGGTGCTGTCGCGAACGCGCGGCCTTCGCCGTCGCGAGTTCGCCTTCCGGATGGAACGCACGCTGGCTTCCGACCGGGTCGAGGAAAATCGGCGACTTCCAGCGCGTGCCGAACAAATCGATCGAGGTGTCGATCCGCGAAAGGTCGAGCATCCGCCGCACGCGCAGGCTGTAGTTCGCGAAGTCCGCGCTGTTGGCGTGCAGGGTTGCGTCGCCGTCGACCCCGGTCTTCAAGTAACCCCAGTGCGCGGGCGGCAGCTTCGCGCGCGCCACGCGCTCGAAGTCGAACACGTCGAGCGCGTCGCCGGCGGAAGTGATGAGCGGTTCGTCGGCGCCGAATGCCCGGAACGCGGGCGCAAGGCCCGCGAGCGCGGGCAGCGCGAGCATGGAGCGCAGAACGTGCCGTCGCGTGAAGTCGCGCATCGATTGCCCCCTCATCGGAAATCGCGGACCGCGCTGGAATGTCCCAGAAAGCACGGGCGCGCGCAATCAAGTCGCGGTCGTGCGGCAGTGCGAACGCGCAGGTGGCTGCGGGTCGTTGCGTCGAAGCCCGCACGCTGGGAAGTCGCAGCCGTGGCCAAAGACGTTCGCGCCCGACTCCAACGATCGGCGCTGACAAACGCTGGTCCCGCCTGAGCGGAGGGCTGCGCGATGTCGTGACCGCGACCGCAAGGCCGTAGGCAAGCCCGCTCGCGATTCAGCGCACTCGATTCATGACCCCACTCGATTCATGCCAGGCATGATTCGAGGCCATGATTCGCGCCGGCAAATCGCGCGCAGCGGTCACTCCGCGAGCTCGGCGTCGAGCATTTCCACCAGTGCGTCGCGGTCATGGGAATGTGCGTGGTCCTGGTTGAGCTGCACCAGTTCCTCGATGGCCTTCTTGATGGTCAATTCGGCTTCGCTCTGCGCCGGGACAACCATGTAGCGGCACTTCGGATTCGCAGACCGGGACAGGCGCAGACCGGGTCAGGCATGAATCGTCACTTGCGGATCGCCCGCTGCTGCGACATGGGCCCACGCGTCGGCCATGAAATCGGCCAGTCGATGCTTGTCCTGGTCTGCCGCCGGTGCGCCAGAACGGCGCAGATCGAGGATTGGCGCGACTCTCCGGGCGACTCCCGGGACTGCGGAGCAGTTCCAGACAGGTGATCGGCCGCCGTCCGGATTGCTCAAACATCATGGGCCGAGGCGGCGGCTGACGGTCGCGGTGCGAGCGTCCCTGCTGACTGTGCCGCGCAAGCGACAGTCCACCCTTGGGCCTGCACGGGCCAACGCCGCGTTGTGACGGTCAGGGGCCTTGCAGCAGCAGCGCGAGCACGGCGGTCACCGTCAGCAGCGCGGCTGCGGCGATCGTCCACTGACGCAGCCAGACGTCGCTGCGCGACAACCACAGGCCGGCGCCCGCGGCAACGCGTACACCGGGGTCGATCAGCGCGGCGATGTCGCCGGCCGGCAGCTTCGGCAGGCGCTCGCCCCAGCGCGCGAGCGCCCAGGCCAGCGCGGCGCCCAGCGCGACCGGCCAGGTGGTGGCCCACAGCGCCTTGGGAGCGACGAGGTCGGCCACCGTACCGAGCCCCAGGGCCAGGAACAACGCCCAGGGTACGAGCAGCGCGGCCAGCGCCGTCAGCCAGTACGGCCAGAGCAGGCCGAGCGGCGGGCGAGCCGCCGGGTCGGTGCTGGCACTGGCCATCGCGCAGCGCAGAAAGTGCAACATCAGAAGCGTGGTGCCGACCGCCGAGGCGTAGGCCACGCTGGCGGCCCAGCCACTGCCCAGTGCGTCCTTGACGGCCAGTTTTGCCACCGCGCCGCCGGTGAAGGGCAGCCCGCCCAGGCCCACGGCGATCAGCGCGGCCCACAGCAGCACACCGCGCAGCCGCGCCACCGCGCTGGCGGCCAGCACGCCCACCAGCAGAAACATCGCGCCCTTCACGAGGATGTGATGGCTGGCGTAAAACGCCGCCGCCAGCGGCATGCCGACGTCGCCCGCCGCCAGGCCGGCACCGATCACCGCCGCGGTGAATCCCATCTGGCTGACGCTCGAATATGCCAGCACCACCTTGGGGTGCGCTTGCGTGATGCCCACCGCCACGGCATACAGGGCGGTGAACATGCCGGCCATGGCCAGCACCTCGCCCCAGCCGGCCAGTGCCGGGTCGACCGGCAGAAAGCGGATCAGCCCGATGATGCCCGCCTTGACCACCGCGCCGCTGAGCACCGCCGAGGCCGGCATCGGCGCGGCCGCGTGCGCCAACGGCATCCACACGTGCAGTGGCACCAGGCCGGCCTTCAAGCCGAAGCCCACCAGCAGCAGCGCGACGATCACGTCGCGCCCCGGCGCCGTGGGCAACGCCGCCGCGGCGTCGCGTACCAAGAGGCTGCCGTCGGGCTGGGCGTTGACCAGCAGCACCATCGCCACCAGCACCAGCGTCTCGCCGAACAGCGCCAGCGCGAGATAGACCGCCGCAGCGCGCCGCGCGGGCGGGCTTTCGTCCTGAAACACCAGACCTGCCGCGCCGCAAGTCATGGTCGCCAGCATCAGGTACAGCAGCGGCAGATCGGCCGCCACGAACACCCCCAGGCAGCCCGTGGCCGCCAGCAGCCAGCACACCGCGAAGCGGCCGCCGTTGGGCTGGTCGCGCTGATAGGTGGCGGCGTAGGCGCCCGCAGCACTCCACAGCAGGGCGGCCACGCCGAGCAGGATCGCACCGGGTGCATCGAGCGCGAGCGTGGCCTGATACAGCCCCAGATTGAACGTCAGCACCGCGCCCGGCTCGGCGAGCAGCGCCGCCAGCAGCGCGGGCAGCGGCGCGAGGACCAGCAGCGACATCATGCGGGCGCGCAGCGGCGCCCATAGACAGCCTGTGAGCAAGGCCAGCGGTACCCCCAGGCTGGCGGCAAGCAGGACGTCGCCGAAGGACATCAGCGCGCCCCCGCCGCGCCCAGCGGCACGACTGCCAGTGGCACCCAAGCCAGCAGGCCGAGCAGGGTGGACAGCAGCGCCAGCCCGAGCACGACCCACTGGCGCGAGCGCGCCACGGGGGCACGCAGGGCGGGTGCCGGGCCCGCGCTGGACAGCGCGACCATCAGCACGCGCGCGACGTACGCGGCCGTCAGCAGGCCACCGCCGGCCAGCGCCAGCACCCACCACCACTGGCCAGTGGCCAGTGCCGCCGACACCAGCAGCCATTTGGCCAGAAAACCGCCGGACGGCGGCAGGCCGATGAGCGCAACGCCGGCCAGTGCGAACGCCCAGACCGTCAGCGGCAGGCTGCGCGCCACGCCACCCAGGTCGGCCACGCGATCATGGCCGAGTCCGGCGTAGATGAGGCCCGCGGCCATGAACATCGCCGCCTTGGCGGTGGCATGCGAGGCCAGCTGCAGCATGCCGCCGGCCAGCGCCGTGGCGGTGGACTGGCCGAGCGCGGTCGCGCCCAGGACCAGCGGCAGCATGATGAAAAGATAGCCGAGCTGGGCCACGGTGGAGTAGGCAATCATCGGCTTCAGTCGTGCCTGCCGCAGCGCCACCGCGCTGCCGAAGAAAATCGCCACGGCCCCCAGCGCGGCGGGCACCTGCGCGGCCGCCGGTGTAACCACCGCCGGCAGCGCCTCGAGCCACAGGCGCAGCACGATGAAAAACGAACCCTTGACCACCAGCGCCGACAGCAGCGCGCTGGCGGCGGCCGGTGCGCCCGCATGCGCGGGCGGCAGCCAGATGTGCAGCGGGAACAGCGCCGTCTTGGCCAGCAGGCCGGCGGTCATCAGCGCGCAGGCCAGCAGCGTGGCCGGATCGGCCTGCGCGCGCTGCGCCAGCAGGCCGATGTCCAGTGTGCCGTAGGCGCCGAACAGCAGTGCGCAGCCGACCAGATAAAGCACCGAGCCGGCCAGCGCGTACAGCAGGTAACGCAGCGCCGCGCGCAGCGTGTCGGCGCGCCCCTCCAGGCTCACCAGCGGCACCGCGGCGAAGGTCAGAAGTTCC
Source organism: Pseudomonadota bacterium (assembly GCA_031412975.1). GTDB lineage: Bacteria > Pseudomonadota > Gammaproteobacteria > Xanthomonadales > Ahniellaceae > UBA4656. Next base: position 31,310 of record JANOEA010000129.1, read on the forward strand.
AGCGCCACGTACAGCGTGAACAGATCCGAGGCCAGCACCACCACCGTCAGCCCGGCCCAGACCCCGAGCAGCAGTGTCCAGAACACGAACGACGCGCGCGTCTCGCGGGCGCCCGCGGGCACCGCGAACTCGGCCCGCGCGTACAGCGCGATGGCGCTCAGGACCACCATCGCCGTGGCCAGCAGCGCCAGCGACAGCCCGTCGAAGCGCAGCAGGATGCCCAGCGGCGGCGCCCAGCCCCCCAGCGCGTAGGTCAGCGGCGCGGCGCTGGCGAACAGCCGGACGCCCAGAAGCCCGGTGAGCACAAGTCCAAGCGCCAGCGCCAGCAGCGTGATTCGCGCCGCCCAGCGTCCGCCGAGCAGGAACGCCAGCAGCACGCCGGCCACCGGCAACAACAGCGCCAGCACCAGCAGCTCGCCGCCTGCGCTGGTCACGCTGCGCGATCCTCGGCGGGCGGCGGCTCGTCGAGCTCGGTGGCGCCGCCGACCTCGGCCAGTCGCAGCAGCAGCGCCACCGCCAGCGCGGTGGCGGCAAACGCCACCACCATGCCGGTGATGACGAACGCCTGCGGGATCGGGTCGCCGCCGAAGCCGGCCGCCGCGCCGCGTCGCGCCACCACGCCGAACAGCAGGAACACGCCGCTGCCCAGCACGTTGAACGAGAGGATCTTGCGCAGCGGCCGCGGATGCACGATGAGCCCGTACAGGCCCACGCCGACGAGCAGCGCGCCGAGCAGGCCGTAGATCGTCGTGGTGGTCACTGCCCGTCCGCCGAGCGCAGCGGCGGACCCGCCAACAGCAGTGCCATGGTCACGGCCACCGTGAGCGTCATCGCCACCTCGATCGCCAGGATGATCGGTTTGGCGTAAGCCTCCGGGTAGGCCAGAAAGCCGCCACCGAAGGCCAGCCCGGCCAGCCCGACCAGCAGAAACAGCGCCGGCCCGACCACCAGCGCCAGCCGCAGCGCGCGCCGCTCGATCGGCGGCGTGTCCGCCAGTCGCGTCATCATCGCCAGCAGCCACATCGATGCCACCACGGTGCCGCCGGCGAACGCACCGCCCGGATGATCGGCCCCGACCCAGAAAACATACAGGCCGATCACCAGCCCCAGCGGAATCACCAGGCGCGCAAAGAAAGCGAGCACGCCGTTCGGATCGGCCTCGTGGCGAAGACCTGGTCGCCCGCCCCAGCGCTCGTCGGCCGCCAGCGACCACACGCCCACCATTGCCAGTACCAGGACCACTTTTTCAAGAAAGGTATCGACGCCACGAAACGCCATCAGCACGCCGGTGACCGGATTGCCCAGGCCAGTGGACGGCAGGCCGGCGGCGGCCTCATGGGCCAGCGTGGGTGCCGGCTGCGGCAGCCACAGCACGACCGCCGCCAGCCCCAGGGCGACCAGCGTCGAAAGCAGCGCCGCAGCGGCGCGGCGCGCCGCCGAGGGCCAGGCGACCGTAGTCGATTCGCTCGCGCGCAGGCGCGCCGCCGCGCCGAGCAACAGCGCACCGGTCAGCCCGCTGCCGATGGCCGCCTCGGTCAGCGCCACGTCGGCGGCCGCCAGGCGTACCCAGGCCAACGCCACCAGCAGTCCGTAGGCCACAAAGCCAGCCACCGCCGAGTAGCTCGCGCGCGCGGTCAGCGCGAACAGCGCCAGCGCCAGCAGGCACAGCGCCATTCCAGCGTCGAGCACGAGGGCCATTGTCACGCCAGGCACCCCGCACAGCCCGCACACCGGGCAGGCTTGCGCCGCGCCGCCGCGTCCGCGCACACGCGACGTGGCCTCATCGAGGCGGCTCCTCGGCGCGCGCCGCGCGACCGATCAACTGCGACACCGTGGCGCTGGACAACAGCACCATCGCCCAGATCGCCACGAGCTTGAGCGCGGCCAGTGCATCGGCGGTTTGCGGCAGCAGTCCCAGCACCACCAGACCCACGCCGAGGTTATCGGCCTTGGTCAACGCGTGCAGGCGCGTCAGCGTATCGGGCAGGCGCAGGATGCCGACGGTGCCGGCGATGAAGAAAAACAGCCCGGCACAGACCGCCGCGTAGGTCCAAAGGTCGAGCAGGCCGCGCATCAGTCCGGCTCCGCCGCAGGCGGCAGCTCGTGCGCCGTGCCTTTCTTGACGAAGGCGATCGCCGCGAACGCCGCCAGCAGGGCCAGCACCAGCGCAACGTCCACCGCCCCGCCGGCGTCCGTGGCCGTGCCGAACAGCAGCAGCGCGGTCACCCCGCCGGTGCCCAGCAGCTGTGCCGCCATCAGCCGCTTGGCGTCACCGTGCCCGGTGAACACTCGCGCCAGACTCAGGGCCACAGCGGCCAGCACGCCCAAGGCCGCGATGAGCAGGAAGGTGGTCATCGCGCGCGCGCCGCGCCGGCGCCCAGCGGCCCGGCCAGTCGCGCTTCCTCGGCCGCCAGTTGGGCGGGCACGTCCTGGCCCACATCGAGAACGTGGTAGACGATCTCGCCGCTTTGATTCTCGCCGCAGGGCACGGTGCCTGGCAGCAGTCCGGTGATGCCGGTGAAGGCCGCGCGCTGCACGCCGGGCGCCAGGGCAGTGCGATAAACGACCCAGCCCGGCCGGATGGGCAGCCCGGGCGCGAACACGCGATACGCCACATCGACGCCCGCCACCACCGACTGCCACAGGAAGCGCGGCGCCAGCGCCAGTAAAGCGCCCCAGCGGGGGCCGGGAGACCGCGGCGGCAGCAGCCGCAGGCTGAGCCAGGCCGCCGCGGCGGCCACCGGCACGCCGGCCGACAGATCGCCCGGCTCGGTGCCGATCAGCACGACCCACAGCGCGTAATAGCCCACGCCGCGAGGCCAACCGGCGCCGCGTCGCAACGCGGGCGGACCCGACAACCCCGCCGCGCCGACGGCTGCGGCGCCGTCGGAAGGCTCGAGCGTGGTCGAGGAGGTGGACATGCTCGGCGGCGCGGCCGTATTGCGCCCCGAGGCAGCTGTCGATTCAGAACCCGACGCCGACCCCGACCCTGCGCTGGTCGGCATGACCGAGCCGGTTGCCGGGCAGGCGGGTGCAGCCCGGTGCGCCGCCGACGAGACGGTCGCCGCGGCAGCGTGCGCGAGCATCGACGCGGGCTGATTCATGCAGGCTATGGGAGGGTCGGTACGCATCGCAGTCACGCCAGGTCGAAACTCTGGCGGATGCCATCGATCACCAGTTGGGCGGAAAGCGCGGCCAGCACGACGCCCAGCACGCGGCCGATCACGTGGGTGCCGGTCTTGCCGACCACGCGGGTCATGGTGCCGGCCCCCATCAGGCAGGCCAGCATGATGCCCAGCGCCACCGCGAGGGCAGCCATCACCGCCGCCAATTCCAGGTAATTGCTGCCGGCCTGTCCGCGCAGCAGCACCACCGAGGTCATTGCACCGGGACCCGCGATCAGCGGGATCGCCAGCGGGAACACGCTGACGTCGTCGTCGCTCGCCTCCGCCTCGGACCGTTCGGATGCGCTGGCGCGCAAGCCCGAAGGGCGCTGCATCACCATGTCGAACGACAGCACGAACAGCAGGATTCCGCCCGCAATCTGGAAGGCAGACAGAGAGATGCCCATGGCGTGCAGCAGGAGCCCGCCGATGAAAGCGAAGGCGGCCAGCACCACCGCGGAAATCATCGTGGCGCGGATCGCCTGGGCGCGTCGTCGCTGCGCGGAATCGCGCGGCGTGATGCCGATGAACACCGCCGCGGTGCCGATCGGATCAAGGATGACCAACAACGCGACCAGCGAGATCAGGAAGGTTTCCAAGGGGGCGCCGAAATCCATCTTGCGTCGCTCAGGTTTCGACCTTCGTAGCCGGCAAGTGCCGCCGGCGCGCGGCCATCAGAAGAACCAACGCGCACCGACCAGGAGTCCATCGGCATCCTGATAGCTGTTGCCCAGACGATCGCTATATTTGAACTGGCGCCAGCCGACATACAGATTGATCGACGAGGCGTCGAGGTCCTGCACGGCATACACGCCGTAGTTTTCAGACTTTGCGCCGTTGGACAGGAAATCGCTGCCGTCATAGTAGTCAACCGACAGCGATGTGGTACCTACCTCCAGCGGGTTGGTCCGCCAGCCCGCCCGCGCCCAGTAATAGCTGGGGCCGTCTTTTTCGTCACCCGCGGAAACGGCGAAGTTCAGGCCCGTCGGCCTGTGCAGCAGGCTGACCGAACCGGCAAGCCGTTCCGTCTGGTCGCCACCCGGGATGTCGATCCACTGATAGCCAAGCGCGCTACGCACGGCGACCTCACCCAGATCGCCTGTCCAGCGGATCGCCGTGTCGTAATAATCGTTCTTGTCTGCCGGAACGAGCACGTTTTGGCCGTAGGAGGTTGACAGCTTCACCCCCCCTCCAAACACTGGCGTGTCATAACGCACGCGGAACCGGCGCAGCGCGTCAAGAGCGCTGTTCACCTGGCCGATGGAAACAGGGCTCAAATCCCCGGCGTCATTGCGAAACCGCAGCGAGGCGAAGCCGTCGGTCGAATCCGTCGCGCCGGCGATGAAGGTAAAGCTGTCGTCGAGCCCGGTCGAGCCGTTCGCGGCCGTGGCCCCTTGGCCGAGCGAGACCTTGCCATAGTTCGTATCGAGGGCCACCTCGAACCAGCGCAGCAAAGTACGCCGCCAGTCGTTCCAGTCCGGCGTATCGGTCTGCGACACCAGTGAACTGTTGCGCCGCGTCAGCCCGGACTCGAAACGCGCGCTCAGGGTGTTCTCGCCGACCGGCTGGGTGAACGTGACGCCGAGACGCGAGTTCCAGTTGCCGTTATCGACGATCTGATCTGTGGTCTCTTGCCCGTCGTCGAAACTCTGGTAGGCCAGGTTGAACTGCCCGTACAGAACCGTGACCGCGCCGCCCGCGCCGCGGAAAGTCAGCCGCTCGCGGTAGACTTCGGAATCGATCGGTTCATCGGCGACCGTCCCGTCCGCGTCATAGTCGAACTCATATTCGGAGTCATCGTCGGACTCATCGTCGGAGTTGGTCTCCGCGAGGCCCTGGGCTGACACTGCCGAGGCGCATAAAGCCAGCAGGAAGAGCGCGGAATACGCCGCGAAGATACGACGTACAGCAGAAGTCCTCGACATCACCGATCTCCCCCGGAGGTATACACAAGATTCAATTGCCGCCTGCGGGCAGTGTGCAGCCTTGCGGGCCGGGCCGCAAGCGCCGGCGGGGCGTTTCTGCGGGGCAATTCGTGGCGTGCAGGTCGGTCAGATCGGCTTTACGTGGCGCGAAAGAAGTTGATGGCGATCGCTGAAAGTGCTTATCCGCTACAGCGATCTGTTGGCCGAGGCCGGCATCAAGCCGTCGGTAAGCAGCCGCGGCGACAGCGATGACTACGCACTCGCACGGACCATCAACGGCCTGTACAAGGCTGGACTCAACACGCGTCAAGCAGTTTTCCGAGTCGTCAGGCGATTCCACCTGAATTGAAAACGCTACAACAATCCGCGGATGCCAGATTTGCGTTGCAAGCATTTTGCCGCAACAAGGCTCAGCCGGCAGTGCGCGTCCGCAGGAAGGCCCGCGCCTGGCTTTCGCCATCGGCGATCAGCGCGCTGATGTTGCGCTCGTTGCGGTCGAGCTTGCTTTCATAGTCCAGCCCGTCCTGCAGCGACTGCGACATTTCGATGAAGGGAATGTGCCACGGGCGTTCCGGGTCGCAATCGAACCCGCGGGGCATCAGCACGGGCCGCCGTATGTTGGTCTTCCCCAGGAACTCGGGCCTGAATGCATCGCGTGCCAGCAGATCGTTGAGCCAGTCCAGAGTGTGCAGCTGCTGGAACAGCGACAGGTTGCCGATCAGCTGGTTGCGCCGGTCCGAAATGTGCTCGGACGCGACGGGAATGGTTTTGCTGCGCGTCGGGTTGATCTTGATCACCCAGATTTCATCCGGCAAGCCCGTTGTGCCGACTGCGGCGGGCTGGATGGTCTCCTCGACCGGCGGGTTGTCGCTGAACAGCCCGTCCCAGAAGGCGCTACCCTCGATCTCGACGGCAGGGAACAGGTTGGGCACGGCGCAGCTGGCCAGGATGTGCTCGACCGTCAGGCGGTCATTGCGCGCGCTGAAGACGCGCAACTGGCCGGCCAGGATATCGACCGCGCCCATCAGCAGGTTCGGTTGACCCGGCTGTCCGCTCCAGGCCGCGACCGTGTCGAAATCGATGTAGGTGTTCAGCAGCAGGCGCAGGTCCGTGAACTCGGGCCGGACCATCATCGCGGTCATGCCGGCCATCATGCGCATCATGGGGTCGCTCGGGCTGGTCTGGAGCACCGGCACCTTGCCGCGGCTGGCGCTGCGCAGGCTCTGCATCAGCGTGTCGTTGAAGAACTTCTCGAGCGGAGTCTGCGCGGTGTTCGCGGTCCAGAAGGCGTCCAGCCGCTCCCAGGGCTGCGGCTCGCCGAGGCGCAGCGCGTACCAGGTCAGCGCAGCGCAGATCGCTCCGCCCGAAGTGCCGGTGAGCGTCACGATCTCGTGGGTTTCGTGCACGCGCTCCTGCAGCAGGGCGCGCAGCGCGCCGGCGGTGAAGGCAGTCTGGCTGCCGCCGCCCTGGCAGCAGATGGCGATCCGGGTGCGGGCTTTGGTACGTGGAGATTTGGCCATGGTCACTACATACGGGATTTTCGCGGGGCGGTCTATCGCGAGTTGTCATATGCACGAGGCGCACTGCCCGGACCACCCTGCCGGCGACGCACGATGCATTGCCGATCTCGATGACACCCAGGCTGCTCGACCGGCCGCGCCCGCTCGATCGCGTGCGACAGGCCAGCGGCGACCCCGCGCGCGAGGTCGGCGCACCACCCATTGGCTATGCCGCCGCAGGCACGAACGAGTGCAGCGAGTCGGCGGCGCCGCGTTGCACGATCCCGTAGCTCGATTCGGGCACCTCGTTCCAGACGCCCCGCAGGTCGCCAAGTGGTTCCGACACGACGAGCCTCGCATCGTCACAGTAGCCGGCGAAGTCCGGGTTATCGGGATAGGTCGCCCGCAGCGTCGGAACGTCTGTGCTGAAAAAGAGCGAAGGCGAGTTACCCTCGGTCGAGTACCGGAAGGCCCACAGTCGCACGCCATCAGAAGTTGCGACACTCATCCGCATGGGGTTTTCGACGCCGTGCCCGCGACCGATTTCCTCGATCCGGTGCACCGCTCGTGCGACAGCGCCGGGAGGGTCGGTCTCGAGGCCGAGCGTGAGTGCCAGGTAGAAGAAAAGCTCCGAGTCCGTCGAGCCTTCGATGAATGGATATAGCGCCGGCGCGACGTCGAAGGCGATCTCGCGCTTGAGGCGCGCGAACTCGCGGATGAATCCGTTGTGCATCCACAGCCAGCGGCCGTAACGGAACGGGTGGCAGTTGGTCTTCTGGATCGGCGTGGCGGTCGCCGCACGGATGTGCGCGAAGAACATGCGCGTGCGAACCGCGGTGGCAAGCTCGCGCAGGTTGCGGTCGCTCCAGGCCGGCTCGATGCTGTGGAAAACCGCCGGTGTGTCGCGCTCGCCATACCAGCCAAGGCCGAAGCCGTCGCCATTGGAGACCGTCGCGCCCATCGTCGCGTTCTGGCTCTGCGCGATCAGCGAATTCTTCGGCGCGAGCAGCAGGCGGTCGATGTCAACCGGTGCGCCGGAATACGCGAGCCAGCGGCACATTGGCATCCTCCCATGAGTTCGATGCCAGCGAACGATGCCAGAGTTCGCAGCGCACGTACAGGAAACTTGAGCGCCGCTGCGGGCGAATCTTGCCGGCAGCGGTGATCGCGCAAGCGCCGGTTGGGGCACCAAGGACAGTCCGAAACGAGCGGATTGCAGCGATGAATCGAAACCGCAAAACGCGGAAGTCCCGCTACGAAAGCACCCACGGCTGCGCGGACAAGACACGATTCCGAACCCGCGGCTCGCAAACACGCAGCGACCTCGGCAGCACCGCGGGATTCCGGGTTCCCGGTGCACGCATGAGTCGGCGCCTGCCATGAAGGGGATCGGCGCGCACAGGTTTGAATCGGGGCTTCGCGAACACACAAAGCAGCGTTCACGCCAACGCGCGATACACTCGGGCATGGCTATGGCGCCCTGCCCCACCGACCACTTCCAGATCGCGGTGCCGGCACGCGCGGGCCCTGGCTTCGCGCGCAGCGTGAGCCATTCCTGCCAGCACGCTGACGACGGTGCGGCGATGCTGCGGCACCTGCAACGGGCTGCACCGGCGGCATGAGCGTGCCCGGCTGGGCCCACTGGCTGCCTGGGCTGGCGCGCCTGCGCAGCTATCAACGCGCCGATCTGCCCGGTGACCTCGCCGGCGGCCTGGCGCTGGCGGCTGTCACGGTGCCGGTTGCGATCGCGCACGCACAACTGGCCGGTCTCGGCGCGGCCGCCGGCCTTTACGCGAGCATCGTGCCGCTGCTGGTCTACGCGCTGGTCGGCAGCTCTCCGCAGCTTGTGCTGGGCACCGGCGCGGCTGCCGCAGCCCTGATCGCCGCCGCAGTCGAGCCGCTGACCCGTGGCGACCCGGCCCAGGTGCAGGCCGTGGCCGCCACACTGACGATGGTGGTGGGACTGCTGTGTCTGCTGGGCGCGCGGCTGCGGCTGGGCGCGCTGGCAGACTTCCTGTCCACGCCGATCCTGGTGGGCTTCATGAACGGCGTGGCGCTGTCGGTGGTGTTGGGCCAGTTGGGCAATTTGTTCGGCTTTCGGATCGAGGCCGGTGGCCTGCTGCCACGGCTGTTCGAGTTCCTGCGCCGGCTGCCGGAGACGCACTGGCCGACGCTCGCGCTCGGTGCGGCCTGCCTGCTGCTGCTGACCGTGCTGCCGCGCTGGTTGCCGCGCGCGCCGGCCGCGCTGCTGGTGGCTGCCCTCGCAGCGGTCGTTGCCTGGCTGCTGGGGCCGGGCCATGCGGGCATCGTCGTGCTTGGTGAGGTGGCAGGCGGGTTGCCGACGCTGATGCTGCCGCGGATCGCGCCCGGGGATTGGCCGCTGCTGCTGGCCGAGGCCGCCGGCATCGCGCTGCTGATTTTTTCCAACACCATGGTCGCGGCGCGCAGCTTCGCCGACCGGGGCGGCTACGACATCGACGCCGACCGCGAACTGGGGGCGCTGGGGATGGCCAATCTCGCGGCCGGCGCGGCTCAGGGCTTCACGGTCAACGGCGCCGGTTCGCGCACCGCGGTCAGCGCCGCGGCCGGTGCGCGCACGCAACTGGCCGGTGTGGTTGCCGCCGGGGTGCTGACCGCCCTCGTGCTGTTTGCCACGGCACCGCTGGCCTACCTGCCGCGCGCGGCCATCGCCGCCGTGCTGATCGATGCCGGGCTCAAGCTCGTCAATGTCGATGCACTGCGCTCGCTCCAGCGGATCGACCGCAGCGAGTTCTGGCTGGCGCTGCTGGTGACGCTCGGCGTGGTGGTGCTGGGTGCCATGCAGGCGATCCTGCTGGCGGTGGTGCTCGCGCTGGCGCTGTTCGTG
>JANOEA010000130.1:0-2432 GCA_031412975.1 Pseudomonadota bacterium
CATCCGCGCTGGTCGAGGCGGCTGCGGACGCCGCAGTGCACTCGGGATCGATGGCGGCGAGGATCCAGGCGGCGCTGCTGCGCGTGCGCGTGCTGGCCGCGAACGGCGCGCTGCGCGACGCGCAGGCCGCGCTGGTTGCCGCCGATGCGCTGCTCGCACGGCATGCCACCCATGCCGCGCGACTGGAGCGCGTGCTGGCGGGCCTCGCGAGTGCCGAGCCCGAACAGTTGGGCGCGGTTTACGCAGCAGCCCTCGCCGCCGCCGGCGAGTGGTCGGGAATCGCGCGGATCCACGCGCTGGCCGCCACGCGTTTTACCGACGTGGGCGACGGCGTTGCAGCCGCGCAGGCAGAAGCTGCCGCGAACGCCGCGCGGGCAGCGCTGCGCGATTCGTTGACCTCGGTGCCGGGCGCACCACGCCCATGAGCCAGCCGATCGACCCGCTGCGCGCTACCGCCTCGCGGGTCGGTGAACCGGCCATGCAGAGCGAGTTGGCGCAGCTGCGCGCGCAGCAGGATCGTTTGTTCACCGAGATGCTCGCCGGGCATCACCACTTCCGCGCGCTGGCGCGCAGCGTATGGCAGGTGCAGGAGCAGGAGCGCCGTCGACTGGCCCGTGACCTGCACGATGGCGTCGGGCAGAACCTCACCGCGTTGAAGCACACGCTGGCCGAGGCGATCCGCGATCCGACCGCGCCGCCCGAGCTGCGCGAACGGGTGCAGCGCGCGCTGGAGGTCTGTGCGGCGACCCTGGAAGAGGTGCGCGCACTCGCGCGCGCGCTGCGCCCGCAGATCCTCGACGATCTCGGCCTCGCGGCCGCACTCGGGTGGCTCGGCCGCACCGCCGGCGAGGCCGGCGGATTCAGCGTGGCGGTCGACTGCAGCGACGACTTGCCGCAAGTGCAGGGCGACCTCGCGACGCTGGTGTTCCGCATCGTGCAGGAAGCGCTGGCCAATGCGACGCGCCACGCCCGCTGCAGCCACGTGATGGTGCGCGTGGCCATCCGCGACGACGTGCTGTCGGTGCTGGTCGCCGACGACGGCGTGGGCTGCGATCTCGGCATCGCGGAATCCGCGGCCGCGTCGGGTGCCAGCGCGGGTCTGGGCAGCATGCGCGAACGCGTCGGGCTGTTCGGCGGGCGGCTGCAGCTCGCATCGACCGCGGGCGGCGGCATGCAGGTCCGCGCCATGCTGCCGATCTCGCCTCACTGAGCCTGCGAGCGTGCGCGCCGCGCCCATTCGCATCGTCGTTGCCGACGACCACACCCTGGTCCGCGACGGTGTGGTTTCGATCCTCGCCAATCACCCCGGCATCGTCGTCATCGGCCAGGCCAGCGATGGCCCTGCCGCCATCGAAGTGGTGCGCTCGACCCGCCCCGACGTGCTGGTGCTCGACCTCTCGATGCCGCGGATGAACGGCCTGGAGGTGGTGCGTCGCGTGCACCAGGAGACGCCCCAGCTCGCGATCCTCGTGCTCACCATGCACGCGGAGGAGGAATACGTGCTCCACGCGGTGCGCGCGGGTGCCCGCGGTTTCCTGCTCAAGGACTCAGCCGGCGACGAACTGCTTGCCGCGGTGCGCGCGCTGGGCGCGGGGCAGGACTGGTTCGGCGGCCACGCGGCGCGCGTGCTCGCGCGGCAGGTCGAGCATCCGGGTGCCGCGCTCGACGACCCGTATCGCAACCTGACCGCGCGCGAGCGCGACGTGTTCCACCTGCTGATCGAAGGCCTGACCACCAAGGAACTCGCGCAGCGCCTCGGCATCTCGGCCAAGACCGCCGAAAACCATCGGGCGCGCGTGTTGGAGAAACTGCAATGCCGCAACACCGCGGAGGCGATCCGCTACGCGGTGCGACGCGGCCTGCTGTCCTGAGGGTTTGCGCTGCGCGGCGAACGCGGCGGCGGGTGCAGGATCGCGACGCATGGGCCGTGGCAATCATTCGCGGACCGACGATCCGATGTCGCGATCCGATGCCGCGCATGCAGTCTCGGGCCTGCTTTTGCGAGCAAGTCCCATTCGTTGGTGGCAGCCGTCATTGCCGTGTCACATGCCCGCTTCACGTTGTCATCGCGTGCCCGCGCGACAGGCGGGTAGGCAGCGCGTGATGATCTCGCTCGAACTGCGACTGAAGTGCCGTCGTGCGATGCTTCCGACCTGATCGGCTCGCGAGTTCCCTGCTGCCGCCCGCCCGCCCGTCGTTCGGTTAAAATCGGCGATCCTGCGCGGCACGCCAGTGATCGCGAGTTCGGCACGATCATCACGAAGTAGCGTCAACGCGGTAATATGATCATCCGCATTCATCTGGTCCGGCGCCGCGGCGCCGGTCTTCATCCCCGATCTGGAGACTGTCATGAAAACCACCTTTCGAAACGCGATCGCCACGAGCTTGCTGCTTGGCGCCGCGTGCATGGGCACCGCGCATGCGCAGACCTC
>JANOEA010000131.1:0-4559 GCA_031412975.1 Pseudomonadota bacterium
GTGGAATCTTCGTGGCGGTAGAAAATCTCGCCCGCCGCGAGACTGGCGGGGAGCGGGACAGTCGTGTGAATGGCATTCGCGCCGCTACCCCCGATGTTCATCACCATGAACCACCCGGTCGTATTCACCCAGCACGTTGGGCAGCTCGGCCCATTCGACCGCGTCGACATACACCGCGAGGTACCACGCGTGAACCTCGCGCGGCCGCACGCCCAGCAGCAGCGCGAACAGCCCGGTCACCATCAGCCGCTGGATGTGATGCGCGTAACCGAGCGCGAGGGTCTGGCCGATCGACTCGCGCATGCAGCGCATCTCGGTATCGCCGCTCCAGTACAGCTGCGGCAACGGCTGCTCCGCACCGAGTGCATTGGCGTCGGCGAAGCCTGGCATGCGCAGCCAGTACAGGCCGCGCACGAACTCGCGCCATCCGAGGATCTGGCGCACGAAGCCCTCGACTGCGGCCAGTGGCGCGCTGCCGGCGTGATATGCAGCGACCGCTGCATTCACCGCAGTGCGCGGATCGAGCAGTTTCAGGTTCAGCGCGGCCGAGATCCGTGCGTGATACAGATACGGCTCGCCCGTCCACATCGCGTCCTGGTAAGTGCCGAACAGCGGCAGGCGATGTTCGATGAAATCGGCCAGCGCCGCCTCGGCATCCTCGGCCGTGACCGGCCAGTCGAACTGCGCCAGCGAACCGGGGTGGCTGCCGAAGCGTCGCGCGACCAGCGCGAGCACCTCGTGGGTGATCGCATCGGGCATGAAGCGCCGCGGCGCCGGCAACAGGCCCGGTCCGCGACGGTCGAAGGCGCCGCGGTTGTCGGCATCGAAGTTCCACTGCCCGCCGAGCGGCTGCCCGCCGTCCATCAGCACCTGGTGCGTCTTGCGCAGGCCGCGATAGAAATACTCCATCCGCAGTTCCTTGCGGCCCTTCGCCCATTCGGCGAACTCGGCGGGCTCGACGTAGAAGTGCGTATCGACCCGCTGCGCCCAATCGACCCCGGCGGTTTCCACCACCTCGCGCAACATCTGCTCGACCCGCCAGTCGCCGGGTTGCACCAGTACCACCCGTTGCGGCGTGAAGCGGCGCAGATCCGACGCCAGCGCGGTGCCGAGCGTGGTTTCCGCATGCGCATCCAGCTCGCGGTAGTGCACCGTCAAGCCGCGCGCGCGCACGGCATCGCGAAAGTGCCGCATCGCCGACAGGAACAGCGCGGTGCGCACCTGGGCCGACCAGACGTGCTCGCTCTCATCGGCGACTTCGGCCATCCAGACCGCATCGGTCCCGGGGTCGAAGTCCTCGAACACGCTGGAGTGCCGGTCCAGCTGGTCGCCCAGCACGATGATCAGATTGCGCATCGCCCCAGATTAGCGCTGCCGCGGTCGCACGCTTGTCAACGCGCGCTGCTGCAGTCAGCGAATCGCCACGGATGGGCCGGGTTGCCGCAGCGGCCGCGGCCTATACTCGGCACAGCCCCTGCCGGAGACCACCATGCTGCGCCCGATAGCGATCATGACACTGCTGGCCATCATGCTGCTCGGCGCCTGCAGCCGCCCGACACCGGAGCCGGTCCCGGTAGCCGTCGCGCCTGCAGCCACCGCAGTCGAGGGCTTCGCGCTGCTGACCGCCACCGTGGAGTCGCACGACGGCCGGCCCGCGGCACTGCTGACCTTCTCGCAGCCGCTGGCCGGCGCGCAGAAGTTCGACGAACTGCTCGGGATCACGCTCAAGGACGGCGCTGCGCCCAACGGCAGCTGGGCACTCGATGACGACCGGCTGCGCCTGCGCTTTCCGTTTCTGGAGGCCAACAAGACCTATGTAGTCACGGTGCGCGCCGGGTTGGCCGCTGCCGCCGGCGCAACGGTCGGCAGCGAGACCGCTCGCGAGATCCATACCGGCCCGCTGGAGCCGCTGCTCGGCTTCGCCAGCCAGGGCGTGGTGCTGCCAGCGCACGAACGTCGTGGCCTGCCGGTGGTATCGGTCAACGTGCCCGAAGTCGACGTCGAGTTCCTGCGCGTGCGCGACAAGTCGCTGCCGATGTTCCTCGCGCAGTTCCAGCGCAATGCGCGACGCTACAGCTGGTCGCTCGACCAACTCGCGCAAATGGCCGACTCGGTATATGCCAACCGCTTCGCGATCGCCAGCGACGCCAACCAGCGCACCCTGACCTACCTGCCGGTGCGCGACATCGACGAGCTCAAGGCCCCGGGCCTGTACTTCGCGGTGATGAAGCGTCCGGGCAATTTCGGCGACGGTTACGACACCGCGATGTTCTTCGTATCCGACATCGGCCTGCATGTGCGCGCGTATCCGGACGGCCTGCTCGTGCATGCCGCATCGCTCGAATCCGGCGAGCCCAAGTCGCAGGTCGCGCTGAGCATCCGCAACAGCGCGGGCGAGATCGTCGGCAGCGCCGAGACTGACGGCACCGGCCTTGCGCGCTTCGACTACCAGCTCGACACCACCCAGCTGCTGGTCGCGACCTGGGGCCGCGATGTGACCTTCCTCGCCTTCAACCAGCCGGCACTCGACCTCACCGAGTTCGCGATCGCCGGGCGACCGCAGCGCGATTTCGAGGTCTTCCCGTGGTCGGGTCGCGATCTGTATCGCCCCGGCGAGACGTTGCGCGTGGCAGCGCTCCTGCGCGATGCCGACGGCCGCCAGATTCCCTCGCAGCCGCTGTACGCAACGCTGCGCCAGCCCGATGGTCGCGTGGTCCTGCAGCAGCGGGTCGAGGCCGCCGAACTCGGCGCCTACGAATTCACGCGCGAGATCGCGCTGGATGCGCCGACCGGCCGCTGGTCGGTCGACTTCTCCACCGATCCCGCGACCAGCAATCCCAACCATGCGTTCCGTTTCCGTGTCGAGGAGTTCCTGCCCGAGCGCCTCAAGCTCGAGCTGGGCAGCACGCAGGCCAGCCTTGCCCCGGGGGACGCGCTCGAACTCGCGGTCGATGCAGCGTACCTCTACGGCGCCCCGGCCGCGGGCAACCGCTTCACCGCCAAGTACGCGGTCGCGCACGATCCACATCCGGTCAAGGCATTGGCCGATTTCCATTTCGGCGATGCGCTCGCGGTGTTGCCGAAGGACCCGCAGGACGCGATCGACGCAGCGCTCGATGATCAGGGCAAACTGCAGCAGTCGATCCCGTTGCTCGCCGGGGTGACCATCACCGGACCGGTCAAGGTCGTGGTGCAAGGCAGCGTGTTCGAATCCGGCGGCCGCGCGGTATCGCGCAACCTCGATCGCACGATCTGGCCAGCGGCCGAACTGGTCGGCGTACGCCCCATGTTCGATCTCGCCGAGGGTGCGGCACCCTCGGGCAACGCAGCCTTCGAGGTCGTGCGCAGCAATGTCGACGGCGCGCTGCTGGCCGGCTCGGCACTCGCGGTCAAGCTGCTGCGCGAGCGCCGCGACTACAACTGGACCTGGGTGGCGGAAAGTGGCTGGCGGATGGACTTCGTCAGCCGCGTCGAGACCGTCGAGGAACGCAGCATCGACATCGCCGCCGGCGAGCGCGCGCAGCTGTCGTTCCCGGTCGACTGGGGCATGTACCGGCTCGAGATCACCGATCCGGCCACCGGCCTCACGCTGCGGCTGCCGTTCGAGGCCGGCTGGGGCTGGGACGACAACCGCGGCAGCGAGGCGCGACCCGACAAGGTCAAGATCGCACTCGACCAGACGTCGTATGCCGACGGTGCCACCGTGCGCGCCACGCTCACGCCGCCCCACGACGGCCCCGCGCTGGTGCTGCTCGAAGGCAGCGGACTGCTGTGGCAGCGCACGCTCAACGTGCGCGCGGGCACCCAGATCGAGATTAAGCTCGACCCCGCGTGGCGTCGCCACGATTTGTATCTGACCACGCTGGTATTCCGCCCCGGCTCGGCGAGCGAGCGCATCACGCCCAATCGCGCGATCGGGATCGCGCACATCCCGCTCGATCGCAGCGCGCGCACCACTGCGGTCGAGATCAGCACGCCCGACACCATGCGCCCGGGCAACCCGCTGCAGGTCGGCATCAAGGCACCCGGGCTCGCCGGCAAGACCGCGCGGGTACGCATCACCGCGGTCGACCTCGGCGTGCTCAACATCACGCGCTTTCCGCTGCCGGATGCGGCCGGCTGGTTCTTCGCCCAGCGCAAGCTCGGTGTCGAGGCTCACGATATCTACGGCCGCGTGATCGAGAGCCTCGATGGGGGCAGCGCGCGACTGCGCTTCGGTGGCGACATGGCGCTGCCCACGCTGCCGCAGGCGCGGCGGCCGAATAGCGAGGTGAAAACGGTCGATCTGTTCCACGCGCCGGTGGCGCTGGACGCCAGCGGTGCGGCGTCCGTCGATCTTGCCGTGCCCGACTTCAACGGAACCTTGCGCGTGCGCGCGCTGGTGTTCGGCGAGGAGTCCTACGGCGCGGCCGAGCGCGACACCATCGTGCGCGCGCCACTGGTCGCCGAAGCCAGCACGCCGCGCGTGATGGCGCAGGGCGACAGTTCCATGCTCACCCTGGACCTCACGAACCTGTCAGGCGCCGCGGGTGATTTCAACGTGCGCTACGCCACCAGCG
>JANOEA010000132.1:0-5605 GCA_031412975.1 Pseudomonadota bacterium
GATGCCGACGATGATCACCGCGATGGCGCTGGCCGGTGCGGCGCGACTCGCGCCCGCGCTGGCCGCGGCACTGGTCGGCTACGGCATCGTGCTCAGCGTGCTGCTGCTGCCGCTGTGGCGGCTGCTGTTGCGCTGATCGCGCGTCATGCCGGTTGTTTGTTCGGCCGACCGCGCCGCGGGCGCTGCCGGGTGACATCTTTCAGATCGACGTGGACGATCGGCTCGGACCCCTGCAGCGCCTCGGCGAGCAGCGCCAGCGCCGGCGCGATGTCGATATCGCGATCGGCGCCGACCATGCCGATGGCGAGCCGCGCGCGCGCCGCGCGCGCCAGCGGATCGGGATCGGCATACAGCCGTTCGGCCGCGCTGCCCTCGGCCAGCACGGCGATGTGCCCGCTGTCCCAACGCCCGATCAGGCCGCGGCGCAATTCGGGCGCGGTCCGCACCCGCGCGGCGAGGTCGCCCAGGCGGCGGTTCTCCACACCCGCCGGGGCGAGTACCGCGAGCGCTACCACGATCTTCTCGCGGTGCGCGCGGCGCGCGCGCGGCTCGCGATCGGCGTGGTCGGCGCCGATCGCGATATCGACATCGCGCCGGCGCTGGCGCTGCTCGCCGAGGCCCTGCAGGGGTCCGAGCCGATCATCCACGTCGATCTGAAAGCGGTCACCCGGCAGCGCCCGCGGCGCGGTCGGCCGAACAAACAACCGGCATGACGCGCGATCAGCGCAACAGCAGTAGCCACAGCGGCAGCAGCAGCACGCTGAGCACGATGCCGTAGCCGACCAGTGCCGCGGCCAGCGCGGGCGCGAGTCGCGCCGCACCGGCCAGCGCCATCGCGGTGATCATCGTCGGCATCGCCGATTGCAGCACCACCGCATCGCGCGCGATGCCGCCGATACCGAAGGCTGCCGTCAGCGCCAGCGCCAGTGCCGGCAGCAGCACCAACTTGGCAGTCAGTCCCAGCGCCAGCGGGGCAATGTCCGCGCGCGGCAGGCGCAGGCGCACCTGCATCCCGATCGCCAGCGCCACCAGCGGCAGCAGCGCATCCGACAGCCGCCGCAGCATCGCTTCCACGGCCGGCGGATAGGCATCCGGCATCAGCAGCAGCGCGACCAGCATCGCGATGAAGGGCGGAAAACGCAGTACCCGCGCGACCACCTCGCGCGCCGATGGTGGACTGCCGTGCGCGTAGTGCGCGATCACCAACAGGCCGAAGGTCGAGAACATCAGGAAGGTGCCGAACTGGTCGTAGATCACCGCTGTAGGCAGCGCCGATTCGCCGAGCAGCGCGGCCAGCAGCGGGAAGCCCAGGAACGAGGTGTTGCCCAGGGGCACGCCCAGCAGCAGCACTGCGGTGGTGCTGCCCGGCCACTGCCGCCAGCGCGCGAGCGCGAGCACCAGCGCGCAGCTGGCCGCGAGCAGTATCCACGGCACCGCGACGATCCGCAGCAGGTCGGGCGATATCGACAGCTGCGGCGCGAACAGCAGCACCGACGCCGGCAGGCACACGTTGAGCACGACCGCGATGAGCGCGTCGGGGGTCGACGCGGGCAGCAGTTTCATGGCCCCCATCGCGCGACCCAGCAGCAGCAGTCCGATCACGAAGCCGAAGGCGGTGGGTGCATCCATCGGCGGGATCTTAGCCGGGCTGGTTTCCTTCGACTCCGGCGCCATGCGCCTGCGCTCAGGACAGGGCCTTCGACTTCGGCGGTGCGCGCCTGCGCTCAGGACGAACGGGGTTTCGCGAGTCGGGATCTCAACGAGCATCACTGTCCCGAACCACTCACGAAGGCTGCACAAATGCGTCACCGTTCAGACATAAATCCGGAATCAACGGTTCATGCGTACAGCCTAGCCTCTGCTGTCCCAGCAACCGCGAGGCAGAGTCATGAATGAGCATCAGCCGACGCCCTACGGCGCCGTCGATTACGATTTCGAAGACAGCAATCCGACCCAGCACCGGCACTTCTCCGACATCCTCGAAACCAATCTGAAACGCCGTGGCTTCCTCGGCGGCACGCTGGGGGCTGCGATCGGCGCGACCCTGCTCGCAGGCGCCGGCGAGAGCATCGCCAAATCGTCCGAGCTGATCGAGCGCGAGGTCGAGTTCCTGGAGAACCTGTCCAAGCAGGGCATCGGCCTGCCGCTGCCGGTGCGCCCCAGCTTCGCCGCAGTGCCAAGCACGCGACAGACCGGCCTGGCCGTGCCACCGGGCTATAGCGCCAAGGCCAACTTCAAGTGGGGCGAGCCGATCAGCGGCATCTACCCGCCGTACCGGCCCGACGGCAGCAACACCGGTGCCGAGCAGGAACAGCAGATCGGCCAGCACCACGATGGCATCCACTTTTTCCCGCTGCCGGGCTTCGACCCCAACCGCCGCGGCGTCATGGCGATCAACCACGAATACATCGAGCAGTCGTTCCTGTTCCGCGACGGCACGGTGTTCACCGGCAACCGGCCGGCCGACGATGTGCGCAAGGAAATCGCCGCCCATGGCGTGTCGGTGTTCGAGATAGAGAAGCTGGCCAACGGCGACTGGGCGATCGTGCGCGGCCCGTACAACCGCCGCATCACCGCTGGCACGCCGATGGAGATCACCGGCCCGGCGCGTGGCCATCCGAAGCTGGTCACCAGCTACAGCACCAACGGCACCCTGACGCGCGGCACGCTCAACAACTGCGGCAACGGCTACACCCCCTGGGGTACCTACATCACCTGCGAGGAGAACTGGGCCGGTTACTACACCAACCCCGACACCAGCCGTCCGCGCGAGCAGACCCGTTACGGCGTGCCGACCGGCGCCAGCCGCTATCGCTGGGAAACCGTCGAGCCGCGCTTCAACACGAGTGCCACCGCTGCCTCGGCTAGCGGCGACTTCCGCAACGAAACCAACGGCCAAGGCTGGCTGGTGGAAATCGATCCATACGATTCGACGTCGGTGCCGAAGAAGCGCACCGCACTCGGCCGCTTCGCCCATGAAGCCGCGATCTTCGCGCCGCCGCGGGTGGGGCGTCCGTTCGTGGTGTATTCCGGTGACGACTCGCAGAACGAGTACATCTACAAGTTCGTGACCAACGCGCGCTACATACCGCTGCTCATCAACCGCGACGCGCTGGACAGTGGCACCCTGTACGTGGCCAAGTTCAACGACAACGGCACCGGCGAGTGGCTGCCGCTGGACGTCAACGACGCTGGTTTCCGCGCCAGGGCAATGGCGGCGGGCGTGATTTTCGCCGATCAGGGCGATCTAGTGATCAATACACGCCTTGCTGCGGATGTCGCGGGTGCGACGCGCATGGATCGACCCGAGTGGGGTGCGGTGGACCCGCGCGACGGCCAGGTGTACTACACGCTGACCAACAATTCGTCGCGCACCGCGGCACAGGTCAATCCGTCCAATCCGCGCGGCCCGAATCCCTTCGGCCACATCATCCGCTGGCGCGAAGACAACGACGACTCGGCCGCGCTCACGTTCCGCTGGGACCTGTTGGTGCTATCCGGCACCGAGACCGACAGCCTCAACCCGGTGGCCGGCGCGGCGGCAAGGCTCAGCGCCGACAGCATCCACGCCAGCCCGGACGGCCTGTGGTTCGATGCCGCCGGCACCTTGTGGATCCAGACCGACATGAGTGGCAGCCAGCAGGGCACGGGGCCGTTTGGAGAAAACTCGATGCTGCTGATGGATGTCCGCACCGGCAGCATCCGGCGCTTCTTTGCCGGCCCACCGGGACAGGAAGTCACCGGCACGGCAGCCACCCCGGACCTGCGCACGGTGTTCTTCAATCTGCAGCATCCGAACGAGGGCGGTGCGGGTATCGCCACGCCGTTCCCGGATGGCCCGGGCACGCGTCCGCGCTCCTGCACGGTCATCGTTTCCAAGAACGATGGCGGCATCATCGGCACCTGATCGTTTCCGATCGTGTGCGACACCACAAGGCCCGCGCATGCGGGCCTTGTGCTTTTTGGTACCGACCCCCGCCGCGGAGGTAGCGTGCGGTTGCGGCAAACATCCGGGATGGCGGCGCAGGCCCGCCGCCCGGCACAATGGCCGCATGAGCGAACAGGATTCCAAACCGCCGATGCGCGACGCCGAGGGCGCGACGCCGCGGCGTGCGCCTGCACACGCGCCGAGCAAGGCGGCCGCCAGGTCGGCGTCCAATGCGACGGCCACGGCACCGGGCACAGCACCGACGAAGGCAGCCGCCAAGACAACGGCAAAAGCGCCCGCCAGGACAGCGTCGACAGCACCGGCAAAGGCAGCCGCCAGGGCACCTGCAGCAGCACCGGCAAAGGCAGCCGCCAGGGCACCGGTCACAGCGCCGGCGAAAGCAGCCGCCAAGGCTGCGGCGCCCGGCCCGGCAAAACCCGCATCGGCCCCGCGCAAGACGGGCCCGTCGCCGACCGTGCGGCGCACGGCGGGCGCGCGCGCGAAGCCTGCAGTCACGCCACCCGCGTGGCTGGGATTCATTTCGCCAGCGGCATGGGATCGCCTGCGCGAATACGCCCTGCTGACCCGCCAGGATCGCCCGGTAGGCTGGCTGTTGCTGCTGTGGCCGACGTGGTGGGGTCTGTGGCTCGCAGCGCAGGGCACGCCGCCACTGGGCGTGCTGCTGATCTTTACCGTCGGCGTGATCGTGATGCGTTCGGCCGGCTGTGCGATCAACGATTTCGCCGATCGCTGGCTCGACCACCAGGTGCAGCGCACGCGCGAGCGTCCGGTGGCCGCGGGTCGCGTGAGTCCACGCGAGGCGCTGGGTGTGTTCGGGGTGCTGATCCTGATCGCGCTGGGGCTGGTGCTGCTGACCAACCAGAAGACCGTTGCGCTGGCCGCGGTCGCAGCCCTGCTGGCGGTGGTGTATCCATTCCTCAAGCGCCACACCTACGTGCCGCAGTTGTGGCTGGGCGCTGCCTTCGGCATGTCGATCCCGATGGCATTCACTGCGGTCACCGAT
This sequence comes from Pseudomonadota bacterium, assembly GCA_031412975.1. Classification (GTDB taxonomy): domain Bacteria; phylum Pseudomonadota; class Gammaproteobacteria; order Xanthomonadales; family Ahniellaceae; genus UBA4656. The sequence continues at coordinate 4,953 of JANOEA010000132.1, forward strand.
GCGTGGCCACCGCCGTTGGCGTGGCTGGCATTCACCGCCAACATGCTGTGGGCCACCGCCTACGACACGTTTTACGCGATGGTCGATCGCGACGACGATCTGCGCGCGGGATCCAAGTCCACCGCGATCCTGTTCGGCGACCTGGACCTGGTCGCGGTGGGCATCGTGCAGGGCTGCTTCCTGCTCGCGATGTTGCTGGTCGGATCGCGCGCGGAGCTGGGCATCTGGTACTACGCCGGTTGGGCTGCGGCCGCGGTGCTGTCGGCATGGCAGCTGTGGCGCGCGCGGCGACGCGATCGCGAGGGCTGCTTCGCGGCGTTCCGCGCAAGCCATCTCGCGGGTTTGTTCTTGTTCGTCGGTATCGCGGTCGACTACGCGGTGCGCTGAGTGGCTGCCATGGCAGCGACTACGGAACTTCCGATCGCTGCCGTCGCCGGCATGCCGGCTCCCACAATGCACACCGATCGTCACGCCGAGCTTGCCGCGCGCTGACAGCCTCCTTGTGGGAGCTGCCATGGCAGCGACTGCGGAGCTTCCGATCGCTGCCGTCGCCGGCATGCCGGCTCCCACAATGCACACCGATCGTCACACCGAGCTTGCCGCGCGCTGACAGCCCCCTGGTGGGAGCTGCCATGGCAGCGACCGCGGAACTT
>JANOEA010000133.1:0-3271 GCA_031412975.1 Pseudomonadota bacterium
CTGTCGGGCATCTTCGCCAGCCACGTCAGCGGCACCGAAGGCATGAGCGTGGAGTCCGCGCTGGCGGGCTACACCTTCGGCTTCTGGGCGCTGGTGATCCCGGGTGTGCTGCTGTTCCTGATCGCGCCGCTGATCAACAAGTTGATGCACGGGGTGAAGTAGCCGCGGGCGCTTCGGGCGGTGCGTTGCGCGGGGGCGCGGCGCACCGTGCGCTTAGTCGGGTGATTTGGGCACAGGGCTCAGGGCCCAGGGCCCAGGGCCCAGAAAGAGCCGGGGAACACTGCTTTTCCGGGCCCTGAGCCCTGGGCCCTGTGCCCATGCCCCGAAGCGGCAAACCCATCGTGCCCCAGTTAGCGCGCAGCGCCCGCATGCGGCAGCGGAATCCGCCGCACCGCCTCCAATCCGTCGCCGCTGAGCTTGGCCAACAGGCGCTCCAGCCAGATGCGCTCTTCGGCATCGAGTACGTGCAGCAACTCGCGCTCGTACTCCAGCGCACGCGGCGCGACCTGGTCGTAGATCCGCTGGCCCTCCGGCGTGAGCGCCAGCACCGAGCGGCGCCGATCCCCGCTGTGCACGCTGCGGCGGATGCGCTCGTTGGCGAGCAGCCGCGCGACTGCGCGGCTCACCGCGACCTTGTCCATCGCGGTGCGCTCGGCGACTTCGACCGCGCTCAAGCCCGCATAGCGGCCCAGTACCGCGAGCACCCGCCATTCGGTCACCGACAGGCCGAAGCGCGCCTCGTACTCGCGCGCGATCGCCTGCGAGATGGTGTTCGACAGCAGCGACAGCCGGTAGGGCAGGAAATGTTCGAGATCGAGCTGGCGTGGTTGGCTCATTGCGGCGCTGCGGCTTGCAAAAGGTTTCATCCGAAACTATAAGGCTGGGAGCGCAAGATCAACCATGCACTGCAGCATCCGCCGGAGACGTCCATGAACGCCCAGCCGCACCCCGGCATCGCGCCGGTCGCGCACCCCAATCCGCTCGGCATCAACGGCTTCGAGTTCGTCGAATTCGCCGCCCCCGATGCGGCCGGCCGGCAGGCGCTGCACGCGCTGTTCGCGCGCATGGGATTCACCGCCGTCGCGCGCCATCGGCGGCTTGCGATCACGCTGTATCGGCAGGGCGCGGTGAACTTCCTGCTCAACGAACAGCCCGATTCCTTCGCATCCGACTTCGCGGCCAAACATGGACGCTGCGCGTGCGGATTTGCGATCCGCGTCGCCGACGGCCCCCGCGCGCTGGCGGAAGTCACCACGCGCGGCGCCGAGCCGATCGCACACGCCGCGGACTCGCGCGCGATCGATGCCCCCGCGATCAAGGGGATCGGCGACTGCATGCTGTACCTGGCCACCGACGGTGCGGATCCCTACGCTGCCGACTACGCGCCGCTGGCGGGCGGCGAAACCGATCCGGTTGGTTTCGGCCTGACCTTCATCGACCACCTGACCCACAACCTGTACTTCGGCAACATGGCCAAGTGGGCCGGTTACTACGAGCAGCTTTTCGGCTTCCGCGAGATCCGCTACTTCGACATCAAGGGCGCCAAGACCGGGCTGGTGTCGAAAGCGATGACCGCACCCGATGGCATCGTGCGGATCCCGCTCAACGAGTCGTCCGATCCGAAGAGCCAGATCAACGAATACCTCGACCAGTACCACGGCGAGGGCATCCAGCACATCGCGTGTTTCACCGACGATATCTACGCCACGGTGACGAAGATGCGCGAGGCCGGGGTGACGTTCCTGAACACGCCCGACACCTACTACGACGTGGTCGACCAGCGCATCCCCGCGCATGGCGAAGACCTCGCGCGGATGAAGGCGCTGAAGATCCTGATCGACGCCGATCCCGAGACCAAGCAGAAAAAGCTGCTGCAGATCTTCACCGAGACCCACATCGGACCGATCTTCTTCGAGATCATCCAGCGCAAGGGCAACGAGGGTTTCGGCGAGGGCAACTTCCAGGCCCTGTTCGAATCGATCGAGCGCGACCAGATGCGCCGCGGCGTGCTGTAGTCCGCAGCCCCCGCGCGATCGAAGATCCAATCGATGAACAGCAAGCCACGCACCGAGCCCGCGCTCGAGTACCTCACCGGTTTCGGCAACGAGCTCGCCAGCGAAGCGATCGCGGGCGTGCTGCCGCAGGGCATGAACTCGCCGCAGCGGGTCGCGCTCGGGCTCTACGCCGAGCAGATCTCGGGCACCGCGTTCACCGCTCCGCGGCATCTGAACCGGCGCACCTGGGCGTACCGCATCCGGCCCGGCGCTGTGCATGGGTCGTTCGAAGGATTGCCCGCCGGGCGCTTCCACAACCGCTTCGACGAAGTGCCATCGAACCCGAACCAGTTGCGCTGGGATCCGCTGCCATTGCCCGAGACACCCACCGATTTCCTCGACGGGCTGTTCACGCTGGCCGGCAATGGCGGCCCCGCCGGCCAAGTTGGCATCGGCATCCATTACTACACCGCGAACCAGTCGATGCGCGGTCGCTACTTCAGCAATGCCGACGGCGAGCTGTTGCTGGTGCCGCAGCTGGGCCGCTTGCGCATCGCGACCGAACTGGGCGTGCTCGAACTCGCGCCGCAGGAGATCGCCGTGATCCCGCGCGGCATCCGCTTCCGGGTCGAACTGCTCGATGCGCAGGCGCGTGGTTATGTCGCGGAGAACTTCGGCGCAGCGCTGCGCCTGCCCGAACTCGGCCCGATCGGCTCCAACGGCCTCGCCAATCCGCGCGATTTCCAGGTACCGGTCGCGGCCTTCGAGGACCTCGAGGGCGCGTTCTCGCTGGTCACCAAGTTCGACGGTAACCTGTGGGCCGCGCCGATCGGCCACTCGCCGCTCGACGTGGTCGGCTGGCACGGCAATTACCTGCCGTACAAGTACGATTTGCGCCGCTTCAACACCATCGGCTCGATCAGCTATGACCATCCCGATCCGTCGATCTTCACCGTGCTGACTTCGGCATCCGACACGCCGGGCACCGCCAACCTGGATTTCGCGATCTTCCCGCCGCGCTGGCTGGTCGGCGAGAACACCTTCCGTCCGCCATGGTTCCATCGCAACGTGGCCAGCGAGTTCATGGGCCTGGTGCACGGGGTCTACGACGCAAAGAGCGAAGGCTTCCTGCCCGGCGGCAGCTCGCTGCACAACTGCATGAGTGGCCACGGCCCCGACGCCGACACCTTCGCCAAGGCCAGCGCCGCCGACACCACGCGCCCCGACCGTATCAGCGACACGCTCGCGTTCATGTTCGAAACCCGCCTCGTGATCCG
>JANOEA010000134.1:0-5425 GCA_031412975.1 Pseudomonadota bacterium
ACACCGCCTAAATCAGTCAGTACAATTATCCGGAGCTTTATCTATTTCGATAACCCGTTCATCGTGCTGACCTCGATCGTGTTCGCGGTGCTGGGGCTGCGCGCGCTGTACTTCCTGCTCGCCGACATGGCCGGGCGCTTCCACTACCTGTCCAAGGGGCTCGCCATCGTGCTGATCTTCATCGGCACCAAGATGTTGATCATGCCGTGGTTCAAGATCCCCGTTTTCTGGTCGCTGGGGGTGGTCGGCGCGGTCCTGTTGGGCTCGGTCCTGCTCAGCCTGCTGCGCCCGCCGGCTTCCGCGCCTTCCAACTGAACGGATCGTAAATCGTTGCCGTTCAATGGCTTGGATCATGCCTTTCGGCACGCTCTATGGCTGGCATCGGATCATTCAATCAATGCCATTGCGGAACTTCCGCTAGAATTGGCACTCGAAGGTCGGGACTGCCAAAGCCCCACCCTTTCCCTGTCGGAGGCAACGATGAGCACTGCATTGGTCACCCGCAACCTGCCGGTTCCGAGCGCGCTGGGCAGCCTGGACGCCTACATCCAGGCCGTCAACCGGATTCCGGTGCTCAGCGCCGAGGATGAGCGGGCTCTGGCCGTGCGTTTCCGCGACGCGGCCGATCTCGATGCGGCCAAGCACCTGGTGCTGTCGCACCTGCGTTTCGTGGTGCACGTGGCCCGCGGTTACAACGGTTATGGCCTGGGCATCGGCGACCTCGTGCAGGAAGGCAACATCGGCCTGATGAAGGCGGTCAAGCGCTTCGACCCCACGCAGGGCGTGCGCCTGGTGTCGTTCGCGGTGCACTGGATCCGTGCCGAGATGCACGAGTTCATCCTGCGCAACTGGCGCATCGTCAAGGTCGCCACCACCAAGGCGCAGCGCAAGCTGTTCTTCAACCTGCGCAAGTCGAAGAAGCGTCTGGGCTGGATGAACGGCGAGGAAGTGCGCGCGGTGGCCAAGGACCTCGGCGTGCCGGTCGAGACCGTGCTCGAGATGGAGTCGCGCCTGAGCGGACGCGATGTGGCCTTCGATGCGCCCTCCGACACCGACGACGACGATCGTCCGTCGCCGGTGGCGTTCCTCGAAGACCACAGCGCCACGCCCGACCAGACCTATGCACTGGCCGACGACAGCGAGCACCGCCTCGAAGCGCTCGGCCGCGGCCTGGCCCTGCTCGACCCGCGCTCGCGCGATATCGTGCGCCGTCGCTGGCTCGACGAGGACAGCAAGATCACCCTGCAGGAATTGGCCGACGAGTACGGCGTGTCCGCCGAACGCATCCGCCAGATCGAAGCCAACGCGATGAAGAAGATCCGCGCGATGGTCGAAGCCTGAGTTGACGACGCTGCAGTTGTGACGAGGGGCCCGCTTCGGCGGGCCTTTCGCTTTTCGGGGCCCGGCATGCAGGGCCCAGGGCCCAGAGTCGTGGCGTCGCTGCGAACGAGAAGCGCCGCGAATCGCGCCGCCCTTGCCGTGCGGGCGCTGCAGCTGTAATCGACGGCCCTTCGGCGCATGTAGCCGTGTAGGGGGCAATGAGCGCAGCGAATTGCACCGCCACGATCGCAGCGGCGCACTTCGCTGCGCTCATTGCACCCTACGCCTGGGCGGCATCAGCGGTTGCGCGCCATCGCCACGCGATGCAATCGGCTGGTGGCGAAGGCTGCGACCTGCGGCCACGATCCCGGCTCGGCATGGCCGATCCCTGTGTGGGTTGGCATGGTTTGGCGGCGTACTTGCCGGTGGTCATACCCGGTAATACCTTGCGGCCATGAAAGTCGCCGTGTCGATTCCCGAAGACGTCTTCCGCAAGGCCGAGGCCGCCGCGCGGCGGCGCAAGTGGCCGCGCAGCAAGCTCTATGCGGAAGCCATCCGTGCCTACGTGGCCGAATCCGGCGACGACCTCGTCACCGCTCAGTTGAATGCCGTGCACGATCGCGCGCGTGATGTCGATCCCGCGCTACGTCGCGCCCAGTACGCCGCGCTGTCCGATGAATCGTGGTGAAGTCTGGTGGGCGGATCTCCCGGCTCTCACCGGCTCCGGCTCCGGCCTACGGCGGCCAGTGCTCATCGTGCAGGCTGACGCCTTCAACCGCAGTCGCATAGCGACCGCGACCGTCGCGGAAATCACGTCAAACCTCGCGCTGGCCGCGGCCCCCGGCAACGTGCGCCTCACCAAGGCCGCATCCGGCCTGCCAAGGCCGTCGGTGGTCAATGTCTCGCAACTGATCACCATCGACCGCGCGCTGCTCACGGCGCGGGTCTCGACACTGCCGGCCGATACGCTTCGGCGTGTCGATGAAGGACTGCGGTTGGTCTTGGCGCTTGGGTAGTCGCGTAGGGTGCAATTCGCTGCGCTCATTGCACCCTACTGTGTTGCGCCTGCATCGCCGGTCTCTTGCCGGGTCAGATCAAGGAACCGCCGCAGCAGCAATGCACCTGCCACCGCCAGCCCGATCCCGAATCCCGCCCACACGCCGACCAGCCCGAACCCGAGCGCGATCCCGCACAGCCATGCCAGCGGCACCGCGAGGCCCCAGTAGGCCAGCAGCGACACGCGGGTCGGCCAGTGGCTGTCGAGCATGCCGCGCAGGGCGCCGAGGCTCACGCTCTGCACGCCATCGAGCACCTGCATCACGCCGACGGTGAAGAACAGCGCGGCGGCGAGCCCGATCACGACCGGATCGTCGATGAAGGCGCGGGCGATCGGCTGCGCGAACACGGTGAGCAGCAAGGTGGCGACTGCCAGCCAGGTGGTCACGCTGGCGAGGCCGGCGACGCCGATCGCGCGCAGGCGCGGGCGTTCGTCGCCGCCGATCGCCTGCGCGATGCGGATGCTGGTCGCCGCCGCCATGCCGAGCGGCACCATGTAGAGCACGCCAGCGACCGCCATCACCACCTGGTTGGCAGCCAGGGCGGCCGCGCCCAGCCAGCCGACGAACACGCCGACCACCGCCACCGAGCCGCCCTCGAGCACGTACTGCCAGCCCATCGGCGCACCTTCGTGGCGCAGGCGCGCGCGCAGGGCCGGGTCGCCGGCGACGCCGCCGAAGCGCGCGCGCAGGGACGGCGTGAGATGGCAGACCAGCATCTGCAACGCCACCATCAACCAGATCGCCAGCGCGGTGCCGATGCCGGCACCGGCCAGTCCCAGCGCCGGGATGCCGAAGCGGCCGTAGATCAGCACGTAGTTGAGTGCTGCGTTGAACAGCACCGCGGTGAACGCCAGCGCCACCGCCAGCCACGGGCGGTCGATCGCCTCCAGCGTCTGCTTGTAGACCAGGCTCACGCCGAAGCCGGGCAGCATCGCGCAGATCGCCAGCCAGTACGGGGTGATGGCCGCGACCACCTCCGGTGGCTGGCCCATGTAAGGCAGCAGCGGCAGGATCGCCGCCATCGCGAGGCCGGCCAGCAGGCCTGCGCGCAGCGCCAGCGCGCGGCCTTCGCGCACGGTGGCGGCGATCGCGGCGGGATCGCCTGCGCCATGCGCGGTGCCGGAGAGGATGCCGACCGGCATCAGGAATCCATACAGCCCGGCCACGAAGATCACCCACACGCTCATCGTCAGCGACACCGCGGCCAGCGGCAGCGCGCCGAGCACGCCGAGCATCGCGGTGTCGACCACGCCCATCAGCGCGGACACCACCAGGCTCGCCACCAGCGGGGTGGCGAGCGCAAGCAGGTGGCGGACCTCGGTGGTCCAGCCGGGGCGCGGATCCGGGGTCGGTGTCATGCCTCGGAATCGGGCTTCCAGCCGGGCGCGCGCAGCAGCCGGCGCAGCCGGTCGCGCCAGCGCGCGGTGGCGACGAGGTCGCGCCACAGGCGCTTCGCCTCGCACAGGTGCACCTCGACCGGGTGGGTGCTGGCGATCGGATCGGTGATGCCGTAGCGCACGGGCTCCTCGCTGGACTCGGGTGCATAGCTGCCGAAAAGCCGGTCCCACACCATCAGGATCGCACCGTAGTTGACGTCCTGGTAGCGCGCCTGCACGCCGTGGTGGGCGCGGTGGTTGGACGGCGTGTTGAGCCAGCCGTCCAGCCAGGGCAGGCGGCCGATCGCCTCGGTGTGCAGCCACTGTTGCCAGCCGATGATCAGCGCGAGACATGACGCCACCAACAGCGGATCGAAGCCGACCGCGACCACCGGCACATAGAACCACGGCGAGATGAAGCCGTCGATGAACGACACCCGCAGGCCGGTGGTCTGGTCGTAGTGCGGGGAACTGTGATGCACCGAGTGCGCCAGCGCCCAGTAGCTGCGGTTGCGATGTGCGGTGCGGTGGTCCCAGTAGTACATGAAGTCGACCGCGAGCAGCGCGAGCATGGCGGTCACTGCATTGGTCGGGATCGACCATGGAACCAGCGCACCGACCGCGGCGTACAGCCCGAGCACGAAGACCGTGACCACGCCACCCAGCAGCACGGTCGGCAGCAGCGGGCTCGCACTGGCGAGCATCTCGTGGACTCGCGCGCGGTCGAGTCGGCCCGCGCGGCGCAGCCGCCACAGCTCCCATGGCAGCACCAGCACGATGGCCGCGCCGAACACCAGCGCGGCGGTTTCGAAGATCTGCATCCAGGCGATTGCGTCCATCGGGGCCTCGGGTTGGCGGCGCGGCGCGCCGGGTGTACGTTACATACCGACGGTACGCAACATACGTACCGTCGGTATGTATGTCAACCGGAGCCTGCCATGCCCCGCCGCAGCAACGCCGAACTCACCGAAACCACCCGCGCCAGCCTGCTGGCCCGCGCTCGCGAGGCGTTCGCGGCCCACGGCTACGCCGATGCGCCGTTGGATGAACTCGTGCGCGCGGCCGGCCTGACCAAGGGCGCGCTGTACCACCACTTCGGCAGCAAGCAGGGCCTGTTCGAAGCGGTGCTGCGCGACCTCGACGCGCAGGTCGCACGCCAGGTCGAGGGCGCCATGCCGCAGGGTGGCGCCACGCTGGACGATCTCGCCGCGGGCTGCCGCAGGTGGCTGGAGGCGATGCTCGATCCCGGCGCGCGGCGGATCCTGTTGCTCGACGCGCCGGCCGTGCTGGGGCATCGCGCCGCGCGCGAATTCGACGACGCATCATCAATCAAGCCGCTGGTGGCCTTGCTCGATGCGTTGCGCGCCAGCGGCGAGGTCGACGAGAAAGTCGACCCCGAACCGACCGCGCACCTTTTGGCTGGCGCGCTCTACGAGGCCGCATTGTGGATCGGTGAACAGGCCGCGCCGCGACGTGCGCTGGCGCGCGCGATGGAAGGCGTACAGCGAATGCTTGCGGGGCTCGCCCCGTCGCCAGCCCCCGCCCGCGGATCGGGCGCGCGAGGCGTCCGGGGGTGAGCGGGACGGGGGGATAACGTGGGCGCCAGGGAACGCCCCCGGCGACCGGGCCCGGTCGGGGCTGGGGACGAATGGCAGACGAAAGACCCCCCCC
>JANOEA010000135.1:0-14596 GCA_031412975.1 Pseudomonadota bacterium
TCGCCCTTGTCCGCGGCCTGCTTCTCCAGCGTGCGTACCATCGCCGACAATCCGCCCTGCAGCGCGAACGCCGCCACGCCGATCTTGGCGAGAATGAACGCCGCTGCGGCGCTGCGCTCCCCGGTGTTGCAATAGACCACCACCTTGCGGCCGCGCTCGAAGTCCTGCGCCTTCTCGCGCAGCACGTACAGCGGCACGTTGAGCGCGCCCTTGACCGCACGCTCTTCGAACTCTTCCGGCAGCCGCACGTCGACGACCAGTGCGCCCTGGCGCACCAGGATCGAGGCCTGGCCGGGCGTCACCCAGTCGACCACCGGCGGCTTGAGCACTTCGGCGAAGTTCTTGCTCGACAGGCGCATCAGCTTGCCGTCGGTCTTCATCGAGACGCTGGCGTTGCGGGTGGAATTGGTCAGCAGCGCGTCCTCGCCGAAGGTGTCGCCGCGGACGAGATAGGCGACCACCGCATCGCCCTGGTCGGTGTGCTTGCTGACCGCGCAGGTGCCATCCTTGATCACGTAGAAGTAGTCGGCCGCATCGCCTTCGCGCACGATCATGTCGCCGGCTTTCACTTCGATCTGTTCGAAGCGCAGGAACATGCGCTCGATGTTGCCGGTCGGCATCTTGTGCAGCGCGCGATTCTGCAACAGTCGATACACCCAGCGATTGGCGCCGGGCTCGGCGTCGTAGTGGCGGAAGTTCTCCGAGCGCGACAGCTGGTCCCAGGTGATGATCTTCTCGACGAAGCGGCGGTCGATGCGCACGATGCTCGCGCTCAACGATTCCACGGTCGCGGTGAAACGCCGCGGCTGCAGGTCGCCCAGTGGATAGCGGCCCTGCAACGACCCGCCATCGACGGTCTTGGTCTTGCCATCCGGGTAGGTGCCCGTCACGCGACCGCCGAGCAGGTAGATCGTGTGCTCGTCGACATCGCCACTGGAGAACAACAGCGTGCCGCGCCCGACCTCTTCCAGATCCGCTTCGCGCGCGAGCTGATCGAGATTCTCCGGCCGCAGGCTGTCGAGCGGATACAGCGACGACAGGTCGGAGACATTCGCGGGCATGGCGGCGATTCCGGGGCGGCAGCGCGACGCGCAGTCTATCGCGTGAGCTGGCGTGGTTTCAGGCCGCGGGTGGAGCGGCCACCAGCAGTGCGCGAATCGCTGCCAGGCGCGCACGCACCGTCGCGGCGTGCGCGGGTCCGATCCGGACCATCAGCTTCTCGCCGGCCGACGCCTGCTCGAGCGCGGGGTCGGCGAACTCCCAGAACACCTTCGGACGCACCAGCAGCACCGGGCCGGACGGCGTGGGCGCCGCGATCAGGTGGTCGATCACCTCGACCAGGCGGTCGTTGAAATAACCCTCGGGCTGGCCGGTCTCGCGATAGGCCTGCTGGAACAGCGGATACAGCCGCACGTACAGTGCCACCAGTTTCTCCGGATCGATCGCCGAGAGCATGCGAACGTAGGCGTCGTAACGCGCGGCATTGGCATCGCCGATCACGACCGCACCGTCCGCGCCCGCCGTCTGCAGCGGACCGGCCACCGAGCGCACCGGAAGCAAGTGCGGCGCGAGCTTGCGCCGCGGCAGGTTGTCGACCGTGGCCACGAAGCGCTGGATCAAAAAATCGCCGGCCAGCATGCCGCGCCAGCCATCGTCGGCCAGCAGGGCCGCGAGCGCTTCGAAAAGCAGTGCGTCGCTCTCACCCAGCGACGGCAGCGCAATCGCGGGCTCCGCGGTAGGCGGCACCACCACCTGTTCGATCGGATGCTGGATCGTCGCCGGCGGCGGTGTCGAGAGGGCCGCGGCCGCTGCGGGCGCGGCGACAACGGGTGCAGCGACGGGCGGTCGACTGAGCCACCAGTAGATGCCGGCGCCGCCCGCTACCAGCACGGCTGCCAGCACCATCGGCAGCAACGGGCTGCGCGGCTTCGCCAATTGCGGACGCGGGTCGGCTTTCATCATCGGCTCCGTTGATTGGGATGCAGGCTTGGACCGCGAGGCGCGGTCGGCGTTCCCTGATCATGCACGCTGCCGATGTTCGCTCGCTGAACCGCCAGCGGGCGATTGGAGGCGAATCGCGGGCACTGACGCTCGCGTAACGATCCTTCGCTAGCGGGTGCCGTCGTGCCCCGGCGTGCCGCGCGGCGGAATCGGCAGAGCGCGCGCGGGCGGGATCGGCTGCTCGGCCAGCTTGCGCTCGAGATACTCGATCGCGGCGCTGAGCTGCGCATCGGCGCCGCGGGCGGTGGCGTGCGGCAGGTTGTCGACTTCGATGTCGGGTGCGACGCCGCGGCCTTCGATCAGCCAGCGGCCTTCGCGATCGAACTGGCCGAATTCGGCGACCCGCGCGAGACCGTTGTCGGCCAGGCGGTTGCGATCGGACAACCAGATGCCGGCGCCGGCGGTGCGCATGCCGATCACCGGACCGAGTCCCAGCGCCTTGACGCCGGCGGCGAAGGTCTCGCCGTCGGAGTAAGTGAAGGGATCGGCCAGCACCACCCGGTGGCCGCGAAAAGTCTGCTGCATGTTCCAGTACGGCGCGCCGCGCGGCGGCTGCCAGAACGCCCAGCCCCGGCGCAGCAGTTTTTCGATCACCCACGAGTCGATGTTGCCGCCGCGGTTGCGACGCACGTCGATGATCAGGCCCTCGCGGTCGTAGTGGGCGTAGAACTCGCGCACGAAGGATGCCATGTCGGCGCCGCCCATCGCGCGCAGGTGCAGGTATCCGATCCGCCCCTCGCCGGCAGCTTCGACCCGCGCGCGGGTGGCGTGCACCCAGTCGCCGTAGCGCAGCAGCGCGTCGCGCTCGAGCGGCACCGGCACCACCACCGCTTTGAGCGGCGCGTTCGCGCGACGCAGCGTCAGCAGGACCTGCTGGCCCGCGCGCTGGCGCAGCGCGTTGGCGATATCGCCGCCATTGCGCACCGGCTTGCCGTCGATCGCGAGCAGCACATCGCCTTCGCGCACGTCGACGCCGGGCTGCTCGAGCGGCCCGCGCTCGGAGGGAAGCTCCGCCTCGGTGCGATAGATGCGCTCGATGCGCACGCCGTCGGCGAGCGCGGAATAGGTCGCGCCGAGCGCGGCGGCGGCCACCGACTCGGGGTCCGCACGCAGCTCGCCGCCGCGCACCTGCGAATGCAGGATGCCGTGCTCGGCGCTCATCTGCGCGAGCAGATCGTCGAGTTCGGCGCGATCTGTGACCCGCGCGAGCAGCGGCGCATAGCGCGCGCGCACCGCGTCCCAGTCCTGCCCGCGCATCGCCGGATCGAACGAGAATTGCCGGTGCATGCGCCACGCGTCGTCGAACATCTGCTGCCATTCGGCGACTGGATCGATCGCGAGGTTCCAGTCGGCCAGGCGCACCTGCAGCTTGCTCACATCGGCTGGTGCCTTGGCGCCGGCGTCGACGATGAAGATCTCGCCGGGCAACTGGGGTGCTTGAGGATCGGTGCCGGGCTTGACCAGCAGCAACTTGCGCGCATCCGCCGACAGCGCGAACGACTGCACGTCGGGCGAGAACACCTCCGGCTGCGGCGCGTCGGCATTGATCGCGAGTGTCTTCAATACCGGCTTGGCGTCGGGCGCTGCGTCGCGGTCGAGCAGGTACAGTCGTTCATCGTCGACCGCCAGCGCGCTGTAGTTGCCCGCCGCGAGCGGAACCTCGTACAGGCGCGCGGCGAGGCCGTCGAACTCCACCGCCGGCAATGGTGGCGCGCCTTTCGACCCGGCCTTGGGAGCGTCGCCGGATGGCGGAGTCGGTGCATCGGGAGTCGCTGCCTGCAGCTCATTGCGTGGCTGGAATGGAAACCGCGATCCGGACTGCAGTGCCAGCGCGTACACCCTGGTGCGGCGATCGAAGCCCGCACCGGTATTGCGATCGCCCCACGGACCCGAGGCCGGTGCCTGGAAGGTCCGATCCGACAGGAAGTACAGCCACTGGCCATCGCGCGAAAATCGTGGCGCGTAGCTGTCGTAACGGTCACTGCTGAGCACAGCGGGTTTGGCGCCGTTCAACGCGATGAGCACGATCTGGCTGCGCTGGCGCGTGGTGTCGGGGCGCGCAGCCGCGATATGGCGGCTGTCGACCGACCACACCACGGACTCGTAGGCGTCGTCGCGCGCATGCTCCGATTCGTCGAGCATCCGGTTGCTGCCGTCGCGCAGGTCGAGCAGCCACAGCCGGCCCTGCTTGTCGTCGTGGGCCAGCCAGCGGCCATCCGGCGACGGATACAGGCGCCAGCGATGCACCTCGCCGTCGCGGGTCAGCGCGGTTCCGCCGCTCGAACCATCCGCCGGGAAGCGCCAGACCTCGCTGCGTCCGTCCTGGTCGACGATCGCATGCACGGTCTTGCCATCGGGCGAGAGCACCGGATGGCGTACCCGCGCGGTCGCTGGTGTCGCGATCTCGATGCGCCGGATCGGTCCGACGCCGGCCAGCGCTGCGCGGCCACGTGCGGCGACCGCCACGCGATCGCCCGCGGCCGAGAGTTCGAGGCTGCCGACGAAGGCCAGCGGCCGGCGCAGGAAGCGTTCCCGGCGTTGCTCGAAATCCGAACCGAGCGTGATCGGAACCAGGCGGTCCTCCGCGCTGGCGAGGTCGAACACGCGCAGGTCCGCACCGTGCTGGTAGACGATGCGGCCGTCGCCGAGGCTCGGAGTGCGCACCTCGAACTCGACGTGGCGGGTCAGTGCGCGTCGATCGCTGCCATCAGCGGCCATTGACCACAGGTTGGCCACGCCATCGGCATCGCCGAGTGCGTACAGCCGGCCGTTCCACCACATCGGGCGCGACAGATTGGCGTCGAGGTCGGCGGCGATGCGCTGCGCTTCGGCGTCGCCGTCCACCGACCAGCGCCACAGCTGCGCCATCGCGCCACCGCGATATTCGCGCGCGTTGTCGGCCGACATGTGCAGGCCGAAACGGGTGAACCACAGGGTCCTGCCGTCGCCATCGAAGCTGCTTTCGTTGGCGTCGGCCAGCGGAATCTCGCGGGTCGCGCCGGTCGCCGGGTCGACTGCCCGCAGCACCCGCGACAGGGTCGGGCCGATCACGTTCTCGGTCGCATAGACCACGCTGCCGTCCGGGTGGAAGCCCTGCACGAACACTCGGCCGCCGTCGAAGCTCAGGCGGCGCGGCGCACCACCGGCCAGCGGCATCACGTAGACATCGGGCACGCCATCGTATGCGGCGACGAAGGCCAGCAAGCTGCCGTCGGCGGAGATCGCGGCCTGGCTCTCCTCGGCGGGATGGCTGGTCAGGCGACGCGCAAGGCCGCCGGCCAGCGGCACCGACCACAGATCGCCCTCGGCGGTGAACACCACGCGGTCGCCGCCCAGCGCCGGAAACCGGTAGTAGCCGGGTGCCGCCTGAGCGATTGCGCTGATCCCGCACAGCAACCACAGCAACAGCACCGGCTTGGGCATCGCACGCATGGAACATCCCCCCGAGACCAAGTGCCGAGTGTCGCCACGATCGCCGGCTTGCTCAAGGGCCGGGGGTCACGCTCGCGACACGGCCGGTTGCTGCTACCGACTCGCACATGGCGCGCTGGCGCGGCCGTGCGGACGCCCTGGGCGGGGCAACTCGATGGTCGTGGGACGCAGCGAAAACCCCGTAAAAATAGGCAGTTCCACACGATTCCCAGACGCGGCAGACGCACCGTCAGCGATCCATCGCATGCCGCTCCGGCGCGCTGCAGCGAGCCTGGTTCCGACCTCGGCTACGCAGGCTGGCGAGCGATCGCGGTGTGTTTGCGGTCGACCCGGGGCGCACCCGCCGCCACCGCGTTCGCGTTTCTTTTCGATTTCTCCGCTGTTTTCCGCACTTTTTTGCGACAAATGCATTAATGTTGGGATGCCTGGTACAGGCCGCCCGCAGGTTCTTGCGCCCGGGCGAACCCAGAGACAACACCGAGAGCCCATCATGGCCAAAGCCAAAAAAGCAGCACCCAAGAAAGCAACCAAGCCTGCGAAGGCCGCGCCGAAAGCGGTCAGCGTCAAGAGCGTACTGTCCAAGTCCCAACTGATCGTCCATCTCGCCGACCACTCCGGCACCGACAAGAAGGCGGTCAAGGCCGTGCTCGCGTCGCTGGAAGGCACCATCTCCGCTGCGGTCAGCAAGAAAGGCGCTGGCACCTTCGTGCTGCCGGGCCTGTTCAAGGTCGCCGCGGTCGCCGTTGCTGCGCGCCCGAAGCGCTTCGGCAAGGATCCGTTCACCGGCCAGGAGCGCTGGTTCCCGGCCAAGCCTGCCTCGGTGAAGGTCAAGATCCGCGCACTGAAGAAGCTCAAGGACGCCGCAGGCTGAAGCCTGCGATTACCCTGGCCCGCCCGCGCGTTGCGCGGGCGGCGCTACGGGGCACCCGCGCAATCGCAGCCGATCGAAATCCGTGAACACCCTGCACCCGTTCGGGTGCAGCAGCGATCAGCGAGTCGGACTTGCGCACGCATCCACCTGCGATCGTGCATCCCGCTTCAGGGGCCCTCCGTCCGGCCCGCGCTGCTCACGCGCGTTCGGCTGCGCATTCAGGCTTCACCCGGCAGCAGGTAGCGTAGGGCGATGAGCTTGCTGCTGACCGTGCTCGCACTCTCCGCGAGCGCTGCGATCGACGTGCAGGCACGCGCGCGGCTCGACCGCGGCACTGAACACCTGACGGTCGAGTACTGCACGGCGGCCGCAGGCACGCTGACGCTGCGCGGCAACCTCGATGCGCGCAAGCGCGTGCTGCGGATTTCGCCGGTCCCGGATGCCGATCGCGGCGATCGACTCGCATGGACGCTGGCCGAGCCCGGCTGCGTGACGCTGGTGCACGAGTTGGGAAAGATCGCCGACGCGCGGCGCCGCGGCGTCGGCTGGCGCGTGGGCGCGGACCTGCTCGCTTACGCCGATACCTGGTGGTGGCGGCCGGCGGCGCAGGCCAGCACGCGACTCCATCTGCAGCTTCCAGCTGGCTGGTCGCTGTCGGCGCCGTGGGCGCGCTGCAACGATTCACCGGACTGCCGGATCGTGCCGGCCGAGCCGTGGGAGCAACCAACGCTCAGCGTGTTCGGAGCGTTCGCCACGCGCACCGCGCGCATCGGCGGGGCCATCATCGAAACCGCCGCGGTCGGTCGGTCGGACGACGCGCAGACCCGCACCCTGCTCGCACTCGGCAACCGCGCGGCGGCGCTGATCGCGCAGGCGCACGGCAGGGTTCCCACCCCGCAACTGCAGATCGTGATGATCCCGTGGCGCTCGTCCTCGCAGCCGATCGGATTCGGCCAGATCAATCGCGGCGGGCTCGGTGGTGTGCAGCTGTTCATCGACCCGAACGCAACGGCCAGTGCGCTGGAGCAGGACTGGGTCCTGCCGCACGAACTCGCGCACCTGCTGCATCCGTACCTCGGCAGCGGTCGCGGTCGCTGGCTGGCCGAGGGGCTCGCTTCGTACTACCAGAACATCCTGCGCGCGCGCACCAACCTGATCAGCGGCGACGACGCATGGCGCAACTTTTTCGCCGGCCTCGAACGCGGACGACAGGATCCCGGCAGCGGCGCGCTCGACGCGGCGGCCGACCGGCGCGGCGGCTACATGCGCGTCTACTGGGCGGGTGCGGCGTTCTGGCTCGACATCGACCTGTCGCTGCGCGAGCGCGGCCACCCCGGACTCGATCACCTGCTGGCCCGGTTCGCGCGCGAGCATCTACCCGCACGCGAGGACTGGAATGCGGACCGATTCCTCGCCGCACTCGACGCGCAACTGCTTGCCGAGGGCTGTCCCGCAATGCTCTCTGTACGCGCGGCGAGTGCCGGCGAGGCCACGTCGTTTCCGTCCGCGACCGGGCTGCGCGACCGGCTCGCAGCAGGTCTGGCCGACACCATCATGGCGCCGATTCCGACCACGCCAGGCACCGAGACAGCGCCACGCTGCGCGAACTGATCGCCCGCGCCGGCCCGTGCATTGGCGCGGGCGCCTGCCGCTTGCGACTGACTTGTTACCGTAACGTATCTGTCAGGACCGCGACGCGGCCGTGCGCTGTACTGGAGGGCCGTGCCCTCTGTCGGAGCAAGTCGATGAAGCATCTCCACCGCGTGGCCGCATTGGCACTCGCCATTTCCACCGCTTTCCCGAGTGCCGCTTCCGCGCAGTCGCTCGAACTGGCCCGCCGCGGCACCTTTGCGACCAATACCGTCGCCGGGTCGGAGATCGTCGCCCACGATCCGGCCACCCAGCGCTTGTTCATCACCAACGGCGCGGCCAACCGGATCGACGTGGTGAATATCGCCAACGTCGATGCTCCGGTGTTGGCTTTCAGCATCAACATCGACGCCTTGGGCGGGATCGTCAACAGCGTCGCGGTCAAGAACGGGCTGGTCGCCGCTGCGATCGCGAATTCGAATCCCACCACTCCGGGCGTGGTCGCGGTGTTCGGCACCGACGGCGCGCTGCGCCGCATCTTCGGTGCGGGCGTGTTGCCTGACAACGTCAGCTTCAGCCCCAACGGCAACTTCCTGCTGGTCGCCAACGAGGGCGAACCGGTCGGCACGTTCGGTCAGCCGGGTTTCGTCGACCCGCGCGGCTCGGTGACCTTGATCGACCTCACGCCCGGCATCGACAAGGCAGTGCCGGTACAGATCGAATTCACCGGCTTCGATGGCCGCGAGAACGAACTGCGCGCGCGCGGAGTGCGCATCTTTCCCAACCGCAGCGCCGGACGCGATCTGGAGCCGGAATTTGTCGCGGTCTCGCCCGACAACACGCGCGCGTTCGTGACGCTGCAGGAGAACAACGCCTTCGCGGTAATCGACCTGGCCACGCGCAGCGTGCTCGACATCGTGGCGGCAGGGCTGAAGAACCATGTGCGCAGCCTGCCGTCGGTCGACACCTTCAACTTCCCGCCGCTGCCGCTTCTGGCCACCACTCCCGCTGGGCAGAACATCCTGCTCGGCGGCTTCTCGGGCCTGTGGTTCGAAGGCGTCGACGGGCCGACCGGCCGCCTGCGTTTCGTGGCGGTACCCGATCGCGGCCCCAACGGCGAGCCGACCAATACCGATGCCGACGCCGCACTCGAGCGTCCGTTCGTGCTGCCGGACTACCAGCCGCGCATCGTGCGCTTCACTTTCGACCCGGTCACCAGCGCGATCGCACTCGGCAACACGATCCTGTTGACCCGCGCGGATGGAATCACGCCGCTGACCGGCCGTCCCAACATCGCCGGCGTCGACGAAGAACCGGTGAACCTCAACGGCGTGCCGCTGGCCTACGATCCGTTCGGCGCCGATATCGAAGGCGTGGTGATCGCGCCCAACGGCGACTACTGGATGGTCGATGAGTATCGTCCCGCGATCTATCGCTTCGCTCCCACCGGCACGCTGCTCGCACGCTACGTGCCGATCGGCACCGGCGCGCTCGGCGGCCAGCCAGCAGGCACCTACGGCAGCGAAACCTTGCCGGCCGAATACAGCACCCGGCGCGCCAACCGCGGCTTCGAGGGCATGGCACTGGATAGCGACAGCGGCATCCTCTACGCCTTCATCCAGACGCCGCTGGCGAATCCGAACCTGGCCGCGAGCAACGCCTCGAAGGTGATCCGCATGGTCGGCATCAACCCGGCCGATGGTGCGGTGGTTTCCGAGTACGTGTACCTGATGGACAAGACCCCGTTCCGGGAAGCGGGCCAGAACCCGGACAAGATCGGCGATGCGGCATATGCGGGCAACGGCACCTTCTACATCGTCGAGCGCGACGACTCGGTCCAGCGCAGCGGCAAGAAGATGCTGTTCCAGTTCACGCTCGCGGGTGCGACCAACCTGCGTGCGGCTGGCGCACCGCCACTGCTGCCGGGCCTGACCCTCGAACAGCACACGCCCGACCAACTGGTCACCGCGGGCATCCGTGCGGTGTCGAAGATCAAGACCGCCAACCTGCCGTCGATCGGTTACTACGAGGGTGACAAGCTCGAGGGCGTGGCCTGGCTCGGCAACGGCGAACTCGCATTGCTGAACGACAACGACTTCGGCGTCGCGCCGCTGCCGATTCCGATCGATGGCACGGTGCCACTGGATACCGAGCCGACCCCGGTCCAGCTCGGGTTCGTGCGCTTCGACCAGCCCGCGGGCCTCGATGCATCCGACCGCGACGGCCCGGCGAATGGTCCGGCAATCAACATCGCCAACTGGCCGGTCTACGGCATGCACATGCCCGATTCGATCGCCTCGTTCAGCGCCGGCGGCAGCACGTTCTATGTCAGCGCGGGCGAAGGCGACGATCGCGGAGAGGTGCAACGCATCGGCAATGCGGCCGTGCCGCTCGACCCGGTGGTGTTCCCGAACGCGGCGCTTCTGAAAACGAACGCGCAGCTGGGCCGCCTGAACGCCTCGCTGATCGACGGCAACCTCGATGGCGATGCGGAATTCGAGCGCCTGCAGGTGCTCGGCAGCCGCTCGTTCATCGTCTGGGATCAGTTCGGCAACCTGGTCTTCGACAGCGGCGACATCCTCGAGCAGGTCACGGCCCTCCGCTTCCCGCTGTACTTCAACGCCGACAACGCGGTCAACGATTTCGATACGCGCAGCGACAACAAGGGGCCCGAGCCGGAGGCGATCGCGGTGGGCAGCACGCCGGACGGACGCACCTACGCCTTCGTCGGCCTCGAGCGCATCGGCGGCGTGGCGGTGTTCGATGTGACCAATCCGTACGCAGTGCAGTACTCTGGTTACGTCAACAACCGCGACTTCTCGGTCACCATCGACCTGGTTGCCGATCCCGACGCCGCCGGCGACCTCGGGCCTGAAGGGATCGCCTTCATCGCCGCCGCCAACAGCCCCACCGGTGCGCCGATGATCGCGGTGGCCAACGAGATCAGCGGCACCACGACCCTGTACAGCGTCAGCGAGCTGCTGTTCCGCGACGGCTTCGAATAAGCGATCGGTCGGGCGAGCGGGGCGCGCTGCGCTCCGTTCGCCCCGACCCCGTTGGTCCCGGGCGAAGTCCGCAAAGCGGCCGCATCAGAAGGACTTGCGAACGGCGCGGGGAAGGGCATCATCCTGCGTGTCGCCCGTTGAGCGCCGCCGCCATGCCCGAACCATTCAAGCTGTTGCTCAGCCCCGCGCTGGTGCGCAGCGCGGGCGCGCATCTGCAGCGCAGCTGGCGCGGTTTTCCGTCCGCGCGATTCGAGGCGCTCGCGCTGCACGGCTTCGACGCGCTGGAGATGAAGGCGCGCGCGATGCAGATCGCCGCCGCACTCGATGCGACCCTGCCGCAGGACTTCGAGCACGCCGCGCGCAGCATCGAGGGCGCACTGGCGCCGGTCGCGGGCGATGAGGGCCTGGCCGCGCTGCACGCATCGACCGACGGCCTGGCCGGCTGGATCGTGTGGCCGCTCGGCGAATTGATCGCGCGTCGCGGCCTGCCGCACCCGCAGCGCGCGCTCGCCGCGCTGCATGCGCTGACCCAGCGTTTCAGCGCGGAATTCGCGATCCGGCCGTTCATCCTCGCCCATCCGCAGCTGGTGTTCGACACCTTGGCGCGCTGGACCAGCGATCCCAGCGCGCACGTGCGGCGACTGGTCAGCGAAGGCAGTCGGCCACGGCTGCCCTGGGGCCTGCAGCTCAAGCCGCTGATCGCCGACCCCACGCCGACCCTGCCGCTGTTGCGCGCGCTGCAGGATGATCCCAGCGAATACGTGCGGCGCAGCGTGGCCAATCACCTCACCGACATCGCCCGGGACCATCCGACCCTGGTTGCCGAATGGCTGCGCGAACACCTGCCGAACGCCGATGCCGCGCGGCGCGGGCTGCTGCGCCATGCCAGCCGCACCCTGATCAAGCGCGGCGACCCGGCCACGCTGGCCACATGGGGGATCGGCGGCAAGCTGCGCGGCGATGCAGCGATCAGGATCCTGCCGCGGCGCATCGCGATCGGCGCCGCGATCGAGCTGGTGATCGAACTGGTCTCGCGCTCGCGCAGCATCCAGACGCTGGCCATCGACTACCGCATCGACCACGTGCGCGCCGATGGCAGCAGCGGGCCAAAGGTGTTCAAGGGCTGGCAACTGCAACTGGCGCCCGGCGAGACGCGCCAGTTGCGCAAGCGGCACTCGTTCCGGCCGATCACCATCCGCCGCTACTACCCCGGCAAGCACGCGGTCGCGCTGCAGATCAACGGCCGGGTGGTGGCCCAGGCGGCGTTCATGCTCACCGACTGAGCGCCCGCTTCCGGAGAAACCCGCGTCTACCCCGGGGGCTGCCGCGACCCAACCTGTGGCACGGCCCCAGCGCCGCAAAGCGGGATACCATGGTTCTTCCACTTTCGGGGAGCTTCACCATGTCTGGTTCCAGTTCACGCCCATCCGCCGCGCCGCGCGCGGCGTTCCTGCTGGCAGCGATTGCCGTGTGCCTCGCCGGCTGCGGTAGTTCGCAGCCGCCAGCACCCGCCGCCGCACCCGCAGCGGTACCGGTGGCCGCCGCACCCGAAGTGGCGCGCCCGGCCAAGACCTATCGCATCGAGGACTTCATCGAAACCGTCGGCGTGGCCGGCAGTTCGTTCAACGCCGACGAGTCGCGGATCCTGTTCTCGTCGAACAAGTCGGGGATCTGGAACGTTTATGCGATGCCCACTGCGGGTGGCGAGTGGACCCAGCTGACGAAGTCGACCACCGACAACAACTACGCAGTCGAGTACTTCCCGGCCGACGACCGCGTGCTGATCACCCGCGACCAGGGCGGCAACGAGCTCAATCATCTGTACGTGATCGAAGCCGATGGCAGCGAGCGCGACCTCACGCCGGGCGAGAATCTGAAGGCCAACTTCGCGGGATTCTCTCCCGACGGCAGCGCCTTCTACGTCACCCACAACGCCCGCGACCCGAAGTTCTTCGACGTCTACCGCTACGACGCCAAGACCTACGAGGCCACCCGCATCTTCGAGAACACCGAAGGCTACGAGCCCGCGATGGTGTCCGACGACGGCAAGTGGCTGGCTCTGGGCAAGTCCAACACCACCAACGATTCCGATCTGTTCGTCGCCGAGCTCGCCACCGGCAAGGTGACCAAGGTCAGCGAACACACCGGCCAGGCGCAGTTCAATCCGGCCGACTTCAGCCCCGACAACCAGCATCTGTATTACACCGCCAACGATGCCGGCGAGTTCGCCGAGCTGCGCCGGGTCAACCTCGCGACTTGGGCCCACGAGCCGGTGCAGAAAGCCGACTGGGACATCGTCTACTCGGAGTTCTCGCACAACGGCAAGTACCGGGTGGTCGGGATCAACCAGGACGGCAGCACCAAGGTGCGCCTGTACGACGCCGCCAGCGGCGCGGAAGTGCCGCTGCCGGCATTGCCGGCCGGCGAGATCCGCGGGGTCAACATCTCGCGCAGCGAGGCGCGGATGGCGTTCTACCTCAATGGCGACCGCCAGCCGAGCGATTTGTACGTGCTCGACTTCGGCGGTGAGCCCAAGCAGCTGACCAAGTCGCTCAATCCCGCGATCGATCCGGCCGACCTCGTCGACTCCGCGGTCGTGCGCTTCCCCAGCTTCGACGGGATGCAGATCCCCAACATCCTGTGGAAGCCGCACCAGGCCACCGCGGAGGCCAAGGCGCCGGCGCTGGTGTGGGTGCACGGCGGTCCGGGCGGACAGACCACGCGGGCGCACTCGTTCGCGATCCAGTACCTGGTCAACAACGGCTACGTGGTGCTCGGCATCAACAACCGCGGCAGCTCGGGCTACGGCAAGACCTTCTTCGCCGCCGACGACGGCAAACACGGTCGCGAACCGCTGTGGGACACCGTCGAGGCCAAGAAGTACCTCGCCTCGCTCGACTACGTCGATCCCGACCGCATCGGCATCATCGGCGGTTCGTACGGCGGCTACATGGTGCTTTCCGCGCTGGCCTTCAAGCCGGGCGAGTTCGACGTCGGGGTGAACATCTTCGGCGTGTCGAACTGGCTGCGCACGCTGGAGAGCATCCCGCCGTACTGGGAGTCGTTCCGCCAGGCGCTGTACCAGGAGGTCGGTAATCCGGAGACGCAGCGCGATTTCCTGATCGAGACCTCGCCGCTATTCCACGCCGACAAGATCAACCGCCCGCTGATGGTGCTGCAGGGCGCCAACGACCCGCGCGTGATCAAGCCCGAATCCGACGACATCGTCGCCGCGGTGCAGAAGAACAACGTGCCGGTCGAATACGTGGTGTTCGACGATGAAGGCCACGGCTTCACCAAGAAGCCGAACCAGATCGAGGCCTGGGGCAAGGTGCTGGCATTCCTCGATACGCATCTGAAGAACAAGGCCGTCACTGCGGCTCCTGCTGTGGCTCCTGCCGCGGGTCGCTGAGCAGCGTTTGCCAAGTCACGGGCGAGGCCATCGGCCTCGCCCGTGTCGCTTGCGGGTGCGCCTGCCCACACGAGCAGCCGGCGTCGCGTCGGAACCGCTGCAGCGTCTTGCAATGACGCTACCCTGATCGGGCATGACTCCAACCCGATCCACTCCGCCGCCGCCGATCGAGGGCCTGCTCGCGTGTCGGGTGGTGCTGCTGCAAGGCGCATGGCCGACGATGATCGAGGCATTGTGTGCGCGCTTCGCGAAGGTCCCGCGCGACGAATGGCTCGCACGCATGGC
>JANOEA010000136.1:0-14844 GCA_031412975.1 Pseudomonadota bacterium
ACGCCGAGGCCAAGACCTACCGCGAGTCCGATGCCCACCTGCCATGCGCTGCGGCGCAGGATGGTCTTCATCACGTTGCCCGGCGAGGCGCCGAGCGCGCGACGCACGCCGATCTCGCGCGTGCGCTGCGCCACGGTGAACCCGACCACGCCGTACAGGCCGCCTGCGGCCAACAACAGCGCGATCAGGCCGAAGGCAGCGTAGATCGTCGACAGCAGGCGCTGGCCGAAATTGGCCACCGCGAGCACTTCGTCGTAGGTGCGGACCCAGTACAGCGGCGTGTCGGAATCGATCTCGCGCATCACCGAAACCAGGCGTTGCTTGAATGCCGCCGGGTCGCCCCGCGTGCGCAGCGCGATGCTGGCGAACGACGGCGGAGTCTGCGCCTGCGGGATCAGCATCACTGGTTCCGGATCGTCGTCGGCGTCCTCCAGCGTCAAGGCCTCGGTCACGCCGACCACCGTGACCACGCGGCTGGTTGGATCCTGCGGCGACAGCCGAAAGCGCATGCCCAGCGGATCGCGCTCGCCGGCGTAGCGTTCGACGAACTTGCGATCGACCATCGCCACCAGCTCGCCTTCGGCGCGGTCGCGGGCGTCGATCCAGCGTCCGGCCAGCAGGCGGGTGCCGTAGGTGGCGGCGAACAGCGTGTCGACCGTGGCCACGCCCACCCACTGCGCCTCGTCGGTCGCCGCTGCGGCTTCCGGCAGCATCGGTTCGTTGCCGCCCATGATGCCGGGCATGGCGGTGGATACGGTGGCGGCCTCGACCTCGGACTCGCCGCGCATGCGCTCGACGAGGCGCTCGAACAGCTGCTGGCGCGCCGCTGGGGTCGGGTATTGCGTGTCGAACAGACCGATGCGCGCAGTGAGCAAGCGCTCGGTGCGTACGCCGAGCTCGAACTGGTTGAGCGCGGTCACCATCTGCACCATCGCCAGTGCGCCGATCAGGAGCGCGGCCGACAGCGCGATCTCGACCATCACCAGCACGCCCCCGATACGTGCAAAGGCACCACCAACCATGCCGCGCCCGCCATCGCGCAACGCGCCCGAGACACCCGCAGACAGTTTCAGCGCCGGCCACAGGCCACTGAGCAATCCGGTCACGATCGCGGCGAGTACCGCAGCGACCACCATCCGCAGGTCCAGGTCGAAGCGCATCCATGCCGGCGGGCCGCTGTCGCCGGCGGCGATGAAGGCGTCCATGGTCCACGTCACCGCGAGCTGGGCACCGGCCAGCGCCACGACTGCCGCCAGCAACGACAGCAGTACGCTGTGGCTGAGCATCTGCAACACAATCCGCGCGCGCGAGGCGCCCAGGGCCACGCGCACCGCCAGCTCCTGCTGCCGCCCGAGGTGCCGCGCGAGCATCAGGTTGGCCGCGTTGCCGCAGGCCACCAGCAGCACCAGCAGGGTGGCCGCGAACATCACGCCCATGATGTTGCGGGTCTCGGTATCCATGAAGAAATTGCCCAGTCCCACCGTTGCCGGGCGCGCGCTGCGCGACCAGCTCGGCTCTTCCTTCCGCACCGTGCGATGCCAGGCGTCGAGCGCCGCCTGTACCGCCGGCAAGTCCTGCGGCTGGGTTATGCGCAGCACCATCTGCATCGGGCGGTCGTCGCTGCGCTGCACGGTGGCCGATTCGCGCGCGGCGACCCACACGGTCGAGATGCGCGGGAACGCGAACTTGGGCGGCATCACCGCGGCCACCGTGGCGGCTTCGCCATTGATGCGCAGGGCGCGCCCGATGATCGCGGGGTCGCCCAGGTAGCGGGCCTGCCAGACGTCGTAGCCCAACGCCACGCGCAGTGGCGCGCCGGGGGCGGCGTCGGCCGCGTTGAAGCCGCTGCCGAGGATCGGCGCGACACCCAGCACCGCGAACAGGTTGGGGCTTACGAAGCTGCCGTCGTGGCGCTCGGCGCGCCGGCCGTCGACCAGGTTCACAGTGCCGTCGCTCCAGCCGGCCAGCTGCGCCTTGCCCTGCAGCCGCTGCGCCAGCTCGTCGGCATCGCGCTGCGGCACACTGTCGAGCTCGTCAGGATCGTCGCCATCGATCAGCAGCCCGGCGATATGCAGCTGCTGCGGTTGCGCGAACGGCAGCGGGCGCAGCAGCAGCCCGTTGAGCAGCGCAACCACATACAGCACCGTGCCGAGGCCGGCGGCGAGCACCGCGATGACCAGCAGCGACCACGCCGGCCGCGCAAGCAGATCGCGCGCGGCGTGGCGGATTTCGTGCGTCAAGATCGTCATCGGAGTCACCCTTCGCAAGGATCGGCAGTCACTCGTAACGCAAGGCTTCGGTGGGACTGGTGCTGCCCGCGCGGCGCGCCGGCAGCCAGCTCGCCAGCACCACGACCGCGGTGAGCACGGCCAGCACCACCGCGTAGACGGCGACATCGGTGCTGGCGATGCCGAACAGCTGGGTACTGATCACGCGGCCGGCGGCCAGTGCCGCGATGAGGCCGATCGCCGCACCGATCGCGCCCAGGCGCAGGCCGTGGCCCAGCATCAGGCGCACCACGTCGCGGCGACTGGCGCCGATGGCCATGCGCACGCCGAGCTCGCCACGCCGCGCGTCGATCACGAAACCGAGCATGCCGTACAGCCCGATCGCGGCCAACGTCAGGGCGAGCAGTGAGAACACCACCAGCAGCTGGGTCGACGCACGGCGGGTGTTCAGCGACAGCGCGATGCGCTCGTCGAAGCTGCGGATGTCGAACAGCGGCTGCTGCGGATCGACCACCGCCAGCGCATCGCGCAGGCTGGCCGCCACCTGTTCTCCACCGAGGCTCGAGCGCACCACGATCGACATCAGCGGTGCGGCCTGCTGGCGATAATGGCGATAGTAGGTTTCCTTCGCCGAGGTCTTCGACAGATCGCCGTTGTTGACCTGGCCGACCACGCCGATCACCGTCCACCACGTCGGCTCCCCGGTCGAATCGAGGTCCTGGGTCAAGCGCTGGCCGATCGGATCGGCATCCTTGAAGTACTTTTGTGCCAAGACCTGGTCGATCACGACCACCGGCGGCGACGCTTCGGTATCGCGAGCGTCGAACCAGCGCCCGCGCAGCAGCGGAATGCGCAAGGTGGCGAAGTACTGCTCGTCGACGATGCGGAAATGTCCGTGCGGCCCCGACACACCGTCCGGCGTTGCGTAGCCGTCGATCCGGTACGACGAGGTCCAGTCCTGCTGGGCGAACGGCAGGCCGGTGATCAGGCCGCTGTCGGCAAGGCCCGGCTGCGCGCGCACGGTGTCGAGCATGCGCGAATAGAACGCGGCCTTGCTGGCCTGGTCGGGAAAGCGCGCCGGGGCCAGCTGCACGCTGGCGGTGGTAATCCCGGAGGTGTCGAAGCCCGGATCGACCGCGGACAGCTTGATGAAGCTGCGCAGCAGCAGGCCGCCGTTGACCAGCAGGGTCAGCGCCACCGCGGTCTGCAGCGCGACCATGCCACCGCGCAGCACGCGCGCAGCGCGGCCCTCGCTGCCACCGCGCCCACCTTCCTTGAGCGCGGCGAAGGCATTGCCGCCGATCGTGCCCAGCAGCGGCAACAGGCCGAACGCCAGCGTGCTCAAGATCGCAAGGCCCGCGGCGAAACCCAGCAGGCGCAGATCGCTGCCGAACTCGAAGCGACCGCGCGCGGCATCGAAACCGAGTGCTGCCGCCAGCAGCGGGGTGCTGATTGCCGCCAGCACCAAACCGAGCAGCGCACCGAGTCCGGACAGCAGCGCGCTTTCGGCCAGCAGGTGGCGCGCCAGCCGCCAGCGCGAGGCGCCCAGCGCACGGCGCACGGTCAGCTCGCGGCGCCGCGCGATGGCGCGGGTCAAGACCAGGTTTCCGACATTGGCGCAAGCGATCAGCAGCAGGAGCAAGGTCGCCGCCTGCAGCAGCCACAGGGTCTGCGTGATGCTGCCCAGCCACGCATCGCGCAGCGGCACTGCGCGGCCGAGGAACGCGCCGCTGCGCAGGAAGGCGGCGAAATCGGCGGCGCGCGGTTCGCCCAGGCCGCCGATGCGCTCGGCATTGGCGCTGATGATCGACTGCAGCTGCGCATCCAGCTGTGCGATGCTCGCGCCGGCTTTGAGGCGACCGATCGAGCGCGAGTATTCGTTGCCGCGCGCGTCGTCCGCGGCCTCCTCCGGCGTCCATGCAAACGGCACGATTACTGCGGCATCGCGGTTGGGGAAAAAGAATCCTTGCGGCATGACGCCGATCACCCGATACGGCTTGTCGTCGAGGCGGATGCTGCGGTCCAGGACGTCCGGCGCGCCGGCGAATCGCGATTGCCACGTCGCGTGAGTGAGCACCACCACCTGGTCGGCACCGGGCTGCGCTTCCTGCGCCGAGAATCCGCGACCGAGCGCGGGCGCGACCGCCAACACGTCGAACAAGGATGGTGACGCGCGCAGACCGCCGAGCCGCTCAGGAGTGCCGCTATCGACCAGCGAAAGGCTGACGTTGGTGTAGATCGCGAAACTTTCCAGCGCTGGCGCAGCGCGTCTGTCCAGGTAATCCGGAATCGAGATGCCGGCGTCGTCGAGCCCCATCTGCGGATACACGTTGCGCACATCGACCAGGCGTTCGGCGTCGGCGAACGGCAGCGGCCGGAACAGCGCACCGTTGAGCACGCTGAAGATCGCCACGTTGGCGCCGATGCCGATCGCGAGGGTCAGCACTGCTGCCAGGCTGAAACCCGGTTGCGCGAGCAAGGCGCGCGCGCTGTAGCGCAAGTCGCCGATCAGTGTGTTGAACATGTCGGAAGCTCTCCCGTTGATGGCAGTCGCGCGTCGGTCATCGTCATTCGTTGCGCAGTGCGGTTGCCGGATCGACCGCCAGCACGCGGCGCGCCGGAATCCACGCGGCGAGCGCGGCGGTGGCCAAAAGCAGCGCTGCCGCGAGCCCCACGCTGGTCGTCGATCCGGCTGCGGAAGGGGCCGTGCTGCCGGTGGCCAACGGCACCAGCAACAGCGCGAGCGGAATACCGAGCAGCACGCCGAGCGCACCCAGCGACAGGCCGTCGCCCAGTACGCCCCGCGCCAGTGCGGCCGGCGAGGCGCCGATGGCCACCCGCAGCGCCAGTTCAGGACCACGCTGGGCCACCAACTGCCCGACTACGCCTGCCACGCCGACCGCTGCGAGCAGCAGGCTGGCGATCGCGAACAGCGCGAACACGCCCGACTGCATGCGCGGCGCGGCGAGGTCGGTGGCGGCAAGGCTCGCCAGCGGGGCGACATCGAACAGCGGGTAGTCCGGCGCGCGCCGCGCGGCGATCGCACGCAGTGGCGCGATCAGCTGCTGCGGATCGCCGTCGGTACGTACTGCCAGGCTCATGGTCGGCCACAGGTACCAGGTCGTCGGCAGGTACATGGTCGGCGTCTCCGCCTGCAGGCGCCCGAGCTGGCGCACATCGGCGACCACCCCGACCACGGTCGCTTCGCGGCGATTGCCGAGCACGACCCGGCGCCCGACCGCATCGCCATCGGGCCACAGCCGTGCGGCCAACGCGGCGCTGAGCACGATGGAGTCGGTCGGCTCGCCTTGGGCGGCGAACATCCTGCCGCGCAGCAACGGCACGCGCAGGGCTTCGAGATAGCCCGCCGACACGATGCGCCACGAGGCCTGCACGATGCGGGCGGGATCGGCGAGCGCGGCGTGATCGACGGCCAGCTCCATTCCCGTATCGAGCTCGCCCATCGGCACTTCGCTGCTGATGCCGACGGCGGACACGCCGGGCAGGCCACGCGCTTCGTTCAGCAGTGCATCGAACAAGCCGAGGGAGCGTGCATGCTGGGCGTCGTCGCGCACCGCCGGCAACGTCAGTCGCGCGACCAGCACGCCGCGCGGATCGAAACCCAGTGGGCGGCTGCTCAGCGCGGCGAATTGCTGCGCCAGCGCGATCGCGCCGACCACCAACGCCGTCGCGAGGGTGAACTGCACAACCACCAGCGCGCGTCGGTAGCTCTGCGCGGCCGTAGTGCTGCGCGCGCTGCGCGCGAGGTGGGCCGCGACCCCGCTGCGTGCAACCTGCACCGCCGGCAGCATCGCGAACAGCACTGCTACGGCAGTGACCACCAGCGCGACCCCGATCGCCACCGGCGCGGCGAAGCCCACGGCCTCGACTCGCGGCATCGACGTCGGCAGCCAGCGCACGGCTGCCTGCAATGCAGCCCAGCCGACCAGCAAGCCGGCGACCAAGCCGAGTACGGCGAGCAGCAGGCTTTCGGACAAGGCGTGTCGCAACAGCCGTCCATGCGCGGCGCCGAGTGCATGGCGTACCCCGAATTCGCGCGTTCGCGCGGTCGCACGCGCGACCTGCAGGCCGGCAATGTTCGAACAAGCCACCAGCAGCATCAGTACGACTGCAGCCAGCAGCAGCCGCAGGCGTTCACGCAGGCTGGCGTCGACCAGCCAGTCGCGCGCACCGACCACGCCCGCACTCCAGCCCTCGTTGGCGTCCGGGAACTGCTGGGCGAGCTGTGCGGCCAGCGTGCGCATCCGCGCATCGGCAGCCGCGACGTCGATGCCTTCGGCGAGGCGCCCGATCACCGCCAGTCGGCGGTCGCCACGGGCGTGGGTGGTTTCGTCGTCTGCCAGCGGCAGCCACAGCGCGACTTCGCTGCCAAAACCGAAGTCCTGCGCTGCGACGCCAACCACGCCGCGCAACCGGCCATCGATGCGCAGGCGCTGCCCGAGTGCCGCCTCCGCGCTGCCGAAGCGCAGCCGCGCAAGACCCTCGCTGATCACCAGCACGTCACCGGAACGCGACTCGGCGTCGCTGAAACTGCGCCCCGCGCGCAGCGTCTGGCCGAGTGCCGACCACAGGTTGGGCGTGGTGTCGTAGGCCACCACCCGCTGCGCCTCGCTGCCGGCATCGGCCGCGAGGTTCGCACTGCCGGCGCGGATCGCCGCAAGCTGCGAGTAGACCGGTGCCTGCGCCTGCCAGCTGCGGAAGTTCGGGGTCGACACGGCATAGTTAGGCAGGCCGCGGGCAGCGTGACGCTCGAACACGCGCACCACCTGCGCGGGCTGCTCGAAAGGCAGTGGCGCTCTGAGCACCGCGTGCGCGATCTGACCCACCACCACGACTGCCGCGACCGCCAGGCACAGCGTCGACGCCACCGCCAGCGTATGCACTCGGCTGCCGCGGGCGAAAAGTCGCTGCAGTATCCGAAGGAGGTCGGCGCTCATGCGATGCCCGGCGAAGGCTGCGTTGCGCGGCCGGATCAGGCGGATGCAGCAAGCGGAGCGCGGCGCGCGATCTCGCGCATGCGCTGGTCTTCTTCGCGGCGCAGGCGATGCAGGGTTTCCTCATCGACTACGCGGCCGTCGAACATGAAGATCTTGCGCTGCGCGAAATCCGCATAGCGCGGGTCGTGGGTGACCATGATGATGGTGGAGCCGGCCCGGTGCAGCTCGTCGAGCAGGCCCATCACCGCCTCGCCGTTCTTCGAATCGAGGTTGCCGGTCGGCTCGTCGGCCAGCAGCACCGAGGGTTTGCCGACCAGCGCGCGGGCCACCGCGACGCGCTGCTGCTGGCCGCCCGACAGCTGCGCGGGATGATGCTTGAGCCGATGCGCCATGCCGACGCGCTCGAGCGCTGCCTGGGTCAGGTCGCGGCGTTCGCCCTTGCCGAGGCCATCGCGATAGGTCAGCGGCAGCTCGACATTCTCGAACACGCTCAGATCGCCGATCAGGTTGAAGGCCTGGAAGATGAAGCCGATTTCGCGGTTGCGGATCCGCGCGCGCTCGTTGGCGTCGATCGATTGCACCGCGCGGCCGTTGAGCACGTAGCTGCCGCCGGTCGGCGAGTCGAGCAGGCCGAGGATCGCCAGCAGGGTCGACTTGCCGCAGCCCGAGGGCCCGGAGATCGACACGTATTCGCCGCCCGCGATATCGATGTGCACGCCGGCCAGCGCGTGGGTCTCGACTTCGTCGGTGTAGAAGACCTTGGTGATGTCGTCGAGGTGGACGAGGGGCGGGGAGCCGGCGGCTGTGGTCATGGCGTGGTTCCGTCGAATGGCCTGGGTTGTGCGCTGTTGGTCTTGGCGGGTGGCGAGTGGCGAACGACCACTGGCTATTGGCCGCCCTTACTGCAACTTGATCCGATCGAACCGATCCCACTGCGAGGTATCGCTGAGCACGACGCGATCGCCCACTGCGAGGCCCTGCTGGACTTCGATCAGGCTCACCGAGGCGCGGCCCAGCTGCACCGGTACGCGGCGGGCGATGCTGCCTTCGGCATCGAGGCGGAACAGCGTGGCCTGGGTTTCCGGCTGGCCGAACGCGGGACGCCCGACGTAAAGCACGTCGGCCAGGCGTTCGATTTCGATCGTGCCATCCACGCTCAGATCCGGGCGCGCGCCGCTGGGCAAATCCAGCGGCAGATCGACGTCGACCTGCACGGTGCCGTTGAGCACGGCCGGATCGATGCGCGCGACCGTGCCGGCAACCACGCCATTGCGCGTGTCGACCTTGACCGATTGGCCGATCACGATGTCCTTGGCCTGGGTCTCGGCCACGCGCAGCTCGGCCATCAGCACATCGGGGCGCGCCACCCGCGCGAGATTGGTGCCGGCAAGCACCTGCTGGCCTTCTTCGACCGGCACCTGCTGCAGCACGCCGTCGATACCCGCTTTCACCTTCAAGGCATCGGCCTGGCGCTGGCGCAGGGCGGCGGTGTTTTCCAGCTGGCTGATCCGCGCGCCTTCGGCGGCGATCTGCGCGCTGATGTTCTGCCGGAACTTGGCGGCGCGCTGACGCTCGATCTGCAGACGTTTGCCGTACTGCCGCGCGCTGAGCTGGGTCTGCTGGAACTGCAGGTTGGACACGATACCTTTGCGATTGAGGGTGCCTTCGGCTTCCGCACGCAGCAGCGCAGCCTCGTGCTCGGCCTCGGTGCTGGCGATTACCGATTCGATGTCCAGCAGCTGGTTCTCGAGTCCCACGCGGCGCGCGGTGAGGTCGGCTTGCGCTGCGGTCAATGCCGACTGCGCGGCCAGCAGGGTGTCGATCACTTCCGGATTCGACAGCTCGAGGATCACGCTGTCGGCGTTCACGATCGCACCGGGCTTGACCACCACCCGTTCGATGCGGGCATTGGTCTCGGCGGCGATCCAGCGGATCTCCTTCGGCACCAGGGTGCCGGGTCCGCGCACTTCGCGCAGCATCTGCCCGCGCTTGACGGTATCGATCCACACGCTGGATCGCTCGACGCCAGGTGCGGCAGGTTCGAGGGTGGCCAGCGCGATGCCGGCCGCAACGAGCACGAGGGCGCCGACGCCGCCGGCGATCATCTGCTTGCGACGACGGGCTTGTTTGAGGTCGGGGCGCGCGATGTCCATGACGGGTGCCTCGCAATCGGCGTGCCAATCAAGGCGTGTGTGGTAACGCGCTGAATCCATGCGGTATTTTTCCATCGCGCAGCACCGCGGCGGTCGCGCTGTCCGCGATCGGACGGCGGCAACCCATTCCGCGTCCGCTTTGCAGCGCGGTGCAATCGCGCGCAGGTCATATCCATTAAGATCACCGCGCTGATCGGCAGCAGCAGCGCTGCCGCGTGGTGGCGCGGCTCGCGCACCGCAACCGCCGACCTGGATCCTGCCCCCGTGGACGCCGCGCCCAAAAGCCCCGCCCTCACCGGCCCCGATACGCTCGATCCGCGCTTCGATGCGCTGATGGTGCGTATTGCGCAAGGCGATCAGCGCGCGCTGGCGGAACTCGAGGCCGCCACCCGCGGACGCCTGCTGCGCATCGCGATGGCCGTGACCCACGATGTCGACGATGCCGAAGAAGCGCTCAACGACGCCTGGCGGCAGGTGTGGAAGCACGCGGCCAGCTTCGACCGTGCGCGCGCGCCGGCGTTCGGCTGGCTGGTCGCGATCGTGCAGCGGCAGGCGATCGACCGCCTGCGGCGTCGCGATGTGCGGCGTCGCAACGAGATCGCCACCGACGAGTTGCCCGAGCATCCGAACCAGGCGCACGATCCGGCGCGCGGGCTCGAAGCCGCGCAAGGCATGTCCGCGCTGCGCCGCGCGCTGCGCCAACTGACCACCCGCCGGCGCACCGTGGTGCAGCTGGCGATGATCGAGCAGCGCAGCCACAGCGAGATCGCCGCGGTCACCGGCACGCCATTGGGCACGGTCAAGGCGCGCATCCGCCGCGCGCTGCTGGCCCTGCGGCAAATGCTCAGCGGTTGATCTGTGCGGTCGCCGGCGCGCCGGCGGACAGCCCCACCGCGCGCGCCGCCCGCTGCAGTCGCCGCACTTCGAACCAGTTCGCCACGCCATCGCCACGCGGCGGCGGCGTCGCGCGTCCTTCGGTTGCGGCCAGCAGCGCATCGATCGCCAGCGTGTACGGGTGCGCCGCGCCGAAGCTGCGCGATCGATGCACGCGCGCCGCACGAAAATCCGCGATCGCGGGATCGCGCGCGCCGGCCTGCCACCGCGCCAGG
The DNA here is from genome assembly GCA_031412975.1 of Pseudomonadota bacterium. Taxonomy (GTDB): domain Bacteria; phylum Pseudomonadota; class Gammaproteobacteria; order Xanthomonadales; family Ahniellaceae; genus UBA4656. Next base: position 10,449 of record JANOEA010000136.1, read on the forward strand.
CCGCGCCCCAGCCAGGCGGCGGCGACCGCGGGGTGGCCGCCATCGACCACATCGCGCAGCACCCGCTGCGCCTGCTCGAAGCGCGCCAACGCTGCGTTCGCACGATCGGATTGCAGCAATACGAAGCCGTGGTCGATGCTCAACTGGGCGAAGTAATAGTGATCAGCGCCGAGACTGCGGTCGTAGGTGGCGATTGCGGCGGCCAGCGCGGCGTCGGCGGCCGGCAGGTCGCCATCGGCTTCGGCCAGCAGCCCGAGATTGCGCTGGTGCACGGCCGCGATGTAGTGCTGCGGGCCGAAGCGCGCCTGGTCGGCAGCGGCTGCGGATTGGATGAACGCGCGGGCGTCATCGACGCGACCCAGGTACAGCAGGCAGCGGCCGTAATCGGCGCGCGCCATCGGCGCACCGCGGTCCGGATCCGGGGGCGTGCCCAATGCGCTTGCATACAGCGCCGCGGCCTCCGGCAAGCGGCCTGCATCGCGCTCGGTGTCGGCCAGTTCGACCAGCGTGTTGGTGCGGATCACTGCATTGGCGAATTCCGGTCCGGCAAGCGCCGAGAGCATCGACTGCAACTCCGCGCGCGCGGCGTCGAAACTGCCGCGATGGTGCAACAGGCTGGCGAGGCTGAAGCGCACCGGCATCGAATCCGGCGCGTCGATGCCGACATGGCGCGCCGAGATCGCGAGCGCCTCGCGCAGCGGCGCTTCGGCGAGCGACAGGTTGCCCAGGTACACGTGGGTCTGGCCGAGCGTGTGCAGCACGCTGCGGCGGGTCGGCGCGTAAATATCGGGCAGCTCGCGCTGCAGCTCGACGGCGCGCTGGGCCAGCGGCAAGGCCGCGCGCGCCTCGCTGCGCGAAAGGTATACCTGGCTGAGCAGGCCCAGCATGTCCGCCTGCAACTCGGGTTGATCGCCAAGACCCTGCATCGCGTGCTCTGCACCGCGCCGCAGCACGTCCGCCGCGCTGGCTTCGGTGCCACCGCCGAGGCCCGGATCGGCCTCGCGGAACAGGGTGGCCAGGTACGCGCGCGTCTCGCGGTTGACCGCCGCCTGGCGCTCCAGTGCGGCCGACTGCCGCAGCAGCGACACCGTGTACAGCCCCGTCGCACACAGCAGTGCGAGCACCATCAGGCTGCCCGCGGCGTGGCGACGCAGGAAGCGCTGCGTGAGATATACCAATTGCGGGCGCCGCGCCTGCAGCGGCAGGTGCGCGTGATGCCGCGCGAGGTCGTCGCTGAGCGCATCGACGGTGGCGTAGCGCAGCGCGGGGTCCTTGCGCAGTGCGCGATGCACGATCGCGTCGAGATCGCCGCGCAGCGCACGCGCCAAAACCAGCGGCGTGGCCGAGCGCTGCGCTGCACGCTGCTCGGCAGTACCCTCGGTGGTCGGGGCCAGCGCGACACGGCTCGGCGGCTCGGCGTCCTCGGCGATGATCTGGCGCTCGTGTTCGGCGGTGCTGCGGCCGCTGCGCCGGAACGCACGCTGCCCGGTGAGCAATTCGTGCAGCAGCAGCCCGAGCTGGTAGACGTCGGAAGCGACCGTGACCTCGAGCCCCCGCACCTGCTCGGGACTGGCGTAGTCGGGTGTCAGCACGCGGGCGCCGAACTCGGTCGCCGGATGTTCGTCGCTCGCGGGTCCGGGATCGAGCAGCTTGGCGATCCCGAAATCGAGCAGCCGCGTGCGCCCGTCGCGATCGATCATCACGTTCGACGGCTTGATGTCGCGATGCACGATCAGATGGCGGTGCGCGCGGGCCACGGTGGCGGCGATCTCGCCGAACAGGCGCAGCCGCTCTTCCACGCCCAGTGCGCGCTGGTCGCACCAGCTGATCAGATCCGTGCCGTCGACGAATTCGAGTGCGAGCCACGGCAGGCCGGCCGCGTCGAAGCCGCCATCGATCAGGCGGGCGATGCCGGGATCGTCGAACGCGGCGAGGATGCGCCGCTCGCGGGCGAAGCGCGCAAGCAGTTCGCGCGAGGCCAGCCGCGCAGGCAGGCGCTTGATCGCGGCCTGCTGGCCGCGGTGCGCGCGTTCGCCGCTGCCGAGCCAGACTTCGGCCATGCCACCACGCCCGAGCGGCGCGAGCAGCTGCCAGTCGCCGAGCAGCTCGCCTGCGCGACCGCCTTCGGTACCGACCGCTGCAGCCATCGCGGAACCCAGCGCAACATCCACCCTCGATGTGCTGCTGGCCGCGGCCAGCAGCTGCTCGAGCAGGCGCGCGGCCTCGGGATCGCGCGAGCGCACGTGTGCCAGCCGCATCTCGCGCTGTGCAGGGGCGATCGCGAGCAGCGCATCGAACTCGGCGTCGATCTGCGCGAAACGCGCGCGCTGCGGCAGCTCGGTCATGGCGCGATCGCCGCGCCGATCCAGGCGCGCGCCCGCGCGAGGTCGCGCTGCACCTGGCGCAAGTGGCGGCCGGTCAGGCGCGCGATGGCGTCGGTGTCGAGCCCCGCGAACCAGGCCAGGTCGGCGATCTGTGCGAGTCCGGGATCGCGGTCGGCGAGTTGCTCGAGCGCCTGCACCAGGCCTGCGATGAAACTCGCATCCTGCATCTCGGCCGGCTCGAAATCCTCCAGCGGCACGGCGATCAGCCCCGCGCCGCGTTTGCCCGCACCGCGTTCGCGCAGGTGGTCGATCACGATCTGCCGCATGACCCGCGCACACAGCGCGAAAAAGTGGTGCTGATCCTGCAGCGGTAGCTGATCGTGGCCGGCCAGCCGCTCGTAGGCCTCGTGGACCAGCACCGTGGTGCTGACCGTCGGCGTGCGGCCGACCCGGGTCAGCTGCCGGCTGGCCACCCGCCGCAGCTCGTCGTAGACCAGCGTCATCAGCTGGTCCAGCGCCGCCGCGTCGCCGAGTCGATGGCGCTCCAGCAAGCGGGCAATGGCTTCGCTCATGGAGCGCAGCTTGCGACCTGCTGCGCGGGCGATCAAGCGGGGGGCCGATCGCCGGGCGGGCGGCGCGGCCGCTGTTCTTGATGAATGCTTCACTATGGTTTCGCATGCTTTTCACTATCGGTGTGTAGATTGCAGCCATGTCGAGCAGCCCCGCCGCGCCGCCTGATCCACCGCCCGCGGTGCTCGCAGAACTGGCCCGGCTGGCCACCGAGGACCTCGACCTGGCAGCGATGCAGCAGCGCATCACCGACGCGTTGGCGGCGGCGTACGGTTGGGAGTTCGTCGCCCTGATCGCGGTCGACCGCGAACGCGATCGTTTCGTGGTCGAGGCGCTGAGCACCGCGCTGCCGACCGCGATCTTCGTCGGCTATGCGCGCGCGCTGGGCAGCGGGGTGGTCGGCCAGGTGGCCGCCGAGGGCAAGGCGCTCCTGATCGGCGAAGCCGACGAGTTCCCGGGCTTCGTGCATACCCTGCCCGGTGCGCGGGCCGAACTGGCGGTGCCGATCCGCCACCAGAGCGAGCTGATCGGCGTGCTCAACATCGAGAGCCTGCAGTCGAATGCCTTCGAGGGCCAGCAGCCGCTGCTCGAGACCATCGCCACCCAGATCGCCGGCGCACTGCATGGCGCGCGCCGCTACGCCGAGCTCGAACGCCGCGCCGCGCTGCTCGAGCTGGTCGCCGAGGTCGCACGCGAGGCACTGCAGGACATCCCGCAGGAGCTGCTGCTCGATCGCGTACTGGACCACCTGGCGCGCCGCTACACCGCGCTCGAGGCCACCGTACTGCTCGTGTCCGGCCTGCTCGGACACCTCGAAGTCGCCGCGCATATCGGTGCGGCGCCCGACCAGACCTATCGCGGCAAGCTGTGGCCGACCGAGCGCGGCATCGTCGGCCGCTGTTTCCGCAGCGGCGAGCCGCAACTGGTCGACGATGTGCGCAGCGATCCGGACTACGCGCTGATCAACAGCGCGGTGCGCACCGAGCTGGCGGTGCCGATCCGCGGCCGCGGACGCGTGTTCGGCGTGCTCAACCTCGAAGCGAGCGACCCGCGCGCCTTCGACCAGCTCAATCGCATGCTGCTGCATACGCTGGCCGACCAGCTCGGCACCGCGATCGAGCTGGCCCTGACCCAGCGTCGGCTCGCGCAGAGCGAGGCGGTTCGCGACCGCCAGGAGGAGCGTCTGCGGCTGGGCCTGGACGGTGCGCGCCGGATAACCGCGCGGCAGGCCCCGCGTCCCGGCATCGACACCGATACCGGCCTGCCAGGCAGCGAAATGTTCGCAACGCGGGTCGCGGCGCGCCTGCGCCGGGCGCACCGCGAGAAGATCGTGGTGGCGCTCGCGGTACTGGCACCCGCGGGTGCGGAGAACCGCCGTCTGGGCGACCTCGCCGCGCGGGTGCGGACCGCGCCCGAATTGCGCCGCGGCCTGATGGGGCGTTGGGACAGCGGGCACATCGCCGTGCTGGCCGAGGGCAGCGCGGCCGAACGGCTGTATGCCG
>JANOEA010000137.1:0-5761 GCA_031412975.1 Pseudomonadota bacterium
TGAAGTTGATGTTGCTGCGGCGGACGCTGTCGTAAAGCGGCAAGAACACGCGCACATCGTGTCCCGACGCGGCGAGGTAGCGCGGTAACGCGCCCACCACATCGGCCAGCCCGCCGGTCTTGGCGTACGGCGCCATTTCGGAGGACACACCGAGGATTTTCATCTTTGCTCCCGGGCATCCGGGCGTCGAATGCTGACCATGGCCAGCAGGCTATCAGGCCCAAGATCGATTGGCAGCCAATCAAACATGGCGTGCGCTGCCCCATGCAGCGAGCGCCGTGGCGAGCGGTCTTGCAATCCTGTCGACCTTGCCGGCACTGATCTGCATGCGGGTGAACGGGTCGAAGGGGTCGGCAAGCAGATCGCGGCGCACCTCCAGGCACAGGGCGCGCCCGGGGCGCTGCATGACGTGGTCCCAGGCCAGCGTGCTCGGATGCAAAGGGTAGGTTTCACTGTCGGCTACGGTCCAGCCGCAGGCACCCAGGCCGCGGCGCAAGGCGTCGACGACGGCCGTCGGCGCGTGCGAACGGCCCTCGAGGTCGCGCGTGATGAGGTCGAACTCCGGGCGCATCGGCCACGTGGCTTCAACGTCCGGCCGATATGCAACTCGCAGGTTTTTCACGATATCGAGATCGACCTCGACGCCGACAGTGCGCGGCGCGTAACTGTGCAGCAACAGCACACCTGCGTCCGGCGCCAGTGCCGCGGTGGCTGCCCTGACCAGGTCCACGTAGCGGGCATGGCGTTCGCGCAGCAGCGCGATGTCCTCCACGTGGGTCACCCATGGCATCAATCCCGGGGTCACCTTTCCAGCGCGGAAAGCCGCGGGCGACTCGTCGATGCTGCGGTTGCAGTCGATGAAGGTGCGCGGGATCCGGCTGCGCACGATCAGCACGGCTGCTGGCGCGTCGCTTACGCAATGCAACGCGGCTGCCAGCGCCAGCTCGAACGCGCCCACATCGGTATTGACGTGGAAGAAGTCCACCAGGCCGTCGGGCAACGGACTGCGCAACTGGGTGGCCAGCGCCTCGAAGTCGCCGGTCTCGGTGGCGCCGTGCGGGACCTCGATCAGCAGGCTCGGGGCAACACTGTCGGCGCACCCATCACCCCGGATCCAGTGCACATCCGCAACATCCGGGATCGATCGAAGAACCATTTACAGACCGCGCTCGTATTGAATTCCGACGCCAGCAGGGGACTGGATTGCCACCCGGTGCCCGTTGGTCGACCCCGGCAGGCTAAGCCAGCCGTCTCCCCCAAACAAGCATGCGCTCCGCCGCAAGACCCGGGTTTGACCTGCGTCACTGCCGCGATCTGTACGTCACCCGCGACCGGGGCGGCGCAGACCCTGCATCGTGTTTCAGGGACCGCAAGGCATCCCCGATCCTCAGGCCGGTCCTCCGACCGCCCACTCGAGAATCGCCTGCGGTGAGGCGCAATGCGCCCAGATCTGTTGGGAAACGTACCGACCGTGCGGCGGCCTTCCAATATGTTGCGTTGAGTATCTCTTTGAACCTATCGGCTGCACGATGAGGTCCGCCTGGCTGACATCTTCGAAGCTGGCCATCTATGCGGCCATCGCCGCCAATGTCGCCATCGCCGTCACCAAGCTTGTGGTGGCCGGCATCACCGGCAGTTCGGCGATGCTCTCGGAGGGCATTCACTCCTCGGTCGACAGCTTCAACGGCGTGCTCCTGCTCGTAGGCATTCATCTCAGCCAGCGGCCCGCCACGCCCGAGCACCCGTTCGGGCACGGCAAGGAGCTGTATTTCTGGAGCCTGATCGTCGCCGTGCTGATTTTCGGCCTTGGCGGCGGCATCTCGTTCTACGAAGGCGTCCAGCACATCCGCCATCCGGAGCCGCTGCATGACCCGACCTGGAACTACGCGGTGCTTGGCGCAGCGGCCGTCTTCGAGGGCATCAGCTTCGCCATCGCGCTGCGCCAGTTCCGCCGGCTGTCAGGCGGTACCCCGTTCTGGCAGTTTGCGCACCGGAGCAAGGACCCGACTACCTACACAGTGCTGGCGGAGGACTCGGCCGCACTCGTGGGGCTCGCGATCGCCGCGGCGGGCATCGCGCTCAGCCATTGGCTGCAGATGCCGGAACTGGACGGTGCAGCGTCGGTGCTGATCGGCATCCTGCTCGCCAGCGTCGCGGGTCTGCTCGCCTGGCAATCCCGAGGCCTGCTCATCGGCGAAGGCATCCGCCCGGAGACCGCGCGGGCCTTGCGCGAGATCGCGCTGTCCCAGCCCGGGGTGCGCGATGTCGGGCGCGTGCTGTCGATGTACGTGGGGCCCGATGACGCACTGGTGACGATGGACCTCGATTTCGACGCAGGCACGCAGACTTCAGACGCTGCATTGGCGATGGCCGAGGTGGAGCGTCGGGTCCGGGAGCGGTTTCCGATGATCAAGCGGCTTTTCATCGAATCCGGTTCGGCAGGCGTGCCGCAGCGCTGGTCCAGGCCGGATGCGATCCGAGCGTCACCTGCGGCCATCACAACGCGCGAGTTGGCTGTGGAGGCACCGACGGCACCCTGAGCCGCGTGGTCGCTGCCGTGCACGCCGACTCGGATGAGTGGCGCGTGTGCCTCGCGCCTACCTGCCGGCCCGCAGACGCTTGTTCATGCGCTCCGGGAAGCTGCGCTTCTTGAACAGATCGACGACTTCCTGAAAGCTCAGGTACCTGCCGCCTCGACCTTTCCTGCCCATCACTTGCAGCAGGATCGGCCACTCGCCGTTCATCAGCGCCCGATCGATCATGCGCCGGCGTCCTGCGGCTCGCGCGAAGTTGGCGTCCATGAAGGCGTTCAACTCGGCCAGTGCCAGGCCGAGCTCCGACGATCCGTCGGCCCTGGTCTTCTTCGTGGCGAAGCTCCGCAGCCGCGTCAGTTGCTTGGCATCGACGGTCCCTCGGGTGTTCAGGATCCTCGAGCCCACGCCCTTCTTGTCGAGCGGCCCGCTACGCAGCGCATTCAATTGAAGGCCGCGCAACTGCGTATCGACCAGCGACAGGGGGCCCCACCCGTTGGCCACCGAGGCGATGGCGAAGATCGCCACCTGCGGCAGCTCAGGGCGACCATCACCCGCACGGGCCGTGGTGGCCACCACGGCCGCGACTTTCGCAAGCGGCTCCCGGTCATCGGCCAGCTTGCCCGTCGCCACCAGCGCACGCAGGAAAGGACAGGGATTGTTTGCCGAAACCGCTTGCTGCTTGTCCGACTTCTTGGTCACGCTACCTCCAGGGTCAGTGCCACCGCGGCGACGCACCGGAATCAGGCGCTCGCACATCGCATCCTGCCGCCGGACCACCCGTACTCACTCCGAGGTCCTGCCGTCGAAGTGCTCGGTGTCCGCCTCGGCATCTGCTCGCGTCTGGTGGATCACGCCATCGCGGTGGTTAGGCGGCGCATACAGCGTGTACAGCTGCAAGAGCTCGCCTCCGGTATTGACGATGTTGTGCTTCGCGCCCGCGGGCACCAGCACGGCGAAGCCCGCGCGGATCGGCGTGCGGACGCCGTCGAGCACGGCTTCACCGCTGCCCGCCTCGACCCTGAAGAACTGGTCGAGCCGGTGAACCTCTGCGCCGATCTCTTCCTGCGGCTTCAGCGCCATCAGCACGAGCTGGCAGTTCTTCGCCGTGTAGAGCACCTTGCGGAACGCGTGGTTGCGGGTCGCCAGACCCTCGATGTCTTGCACGAAGCCCTTCATCGCAACTCCTTGGTGGCTACGTCACTCGGCACACGCCCCTTGGCTCGACGATGACAGCCTCATGGTCCGGGTCATCGTGGCGAGGCTGGGTCAGCTCAACGCCGACGCTACACCGGCCCACCGTGGCGTCCGTTCGGCGTCGAACATTGGGGTGGTGAGGCAGGGTGAGGACACGGGTAGAGCAGGGCAGGGCGGGAAATCCGCGGGGTCAGGGTCACGCCGCAGCGGTTCATCACCGGCAGAGAACTGGACGCACTGATCGATGCCGTGCGCACACTGGCCCGGAGATGGCGCGTTGTTCGCTGAACACGGGTCATTCGAAGCCATCGGAGAAGATCAGCGGCGGCAGCGGCGTGATCTGTCGGCACGCCGAGAACTCCGACACGATCAGCGCCGGCACGCCAGGCTCGATGGCGAACCGCCGCGCGAGCGCGGACAGGAACTGGCCCGGCGGCAGGAACTGAACCTGGCGATTGAAGCTGGCGTTGCCGGCGCTGTCCGTTGCCAGATTGACGATCACCGGGGTCTGGCCCAAGTTGAGCGGCGTCATGCCACCGCCGTGGCCGCTGGAATCGCAGGCATCGTCGAGGTAAAAGTATACCTCGTAGCTCGACGAGGGCGCGGCGCTCAGGCTGCCGATGATGGTGCCGGTGCCGGTGCCGGCATCGAAGTCGGCGCTGTCGACTATCGGTGCATTGAGCAGCTCGTTGGGGCCGCTGTCGCCGTCGCCGGCGTCGTTTGGCGTGACGCCCAACGGCGCGAGGTCGATCTCGAGGCCGCCGTTGTCGCTGACCGAGCCGGCAACGAAATCGACCTGCGCCGAGCCTTCAACCAGGATTCCAGTGCCGGCATTATTGGCGATGCTGGCCGCCAGCGTGGACAATACGAACGGATAGCGGCGCACGATGCCGACGCCACGGGCACCCCCCGATATCCGCATGCCGTGGCCGAGGTTGCCGCGCGCGACACCGCCGACGCCGATGCCAATGCCGTTGCCATCGAACGAGTAGTTGCGGCCCACGCTGTCCAGCATCGCCACGCCGTCGCCGAGATTGGCCGAGATCAGGTTCTCGTGGATCGAGATGGAACTGGCGCTGCCGCGCACCGTGATGCCGCGCCCTGCGTTGGGCAGCGCGGTGATGCCGTCGGCGCCAAGGCCGATGTAGTTGTTGCGGACGCGGTGGACGGTCGCTTGTGCCAGAGGCACGCTACCGCCGATGAAGATTCCGTCGCCGAAGTTGCCGGCGATGACATTGCGCGCAGCGCCCGTCAGCGTGGACGGGCCACCCTCGGACGGCACCTCGTCGCCGACGAGATTGGCAGTGCTGAAGTCGCCGAAGTGCAGCGCAGCACGCCCGGTGCCGGCACCGTTGCCCAGTGCCACCGTGCCAGTGACGTCGGTGCCGATGTAGTTGCCGCGGAGGCGCACTGCGCCGACCGCGCAGGTCTGCGCGGCCGGGCAGGCCGCCTGGCCCATCGCGATCGCCGCGCCACCGAAGCGATTGATGACGAGCCCGCTGAACCGACTGCCGGTGCCCGAGCACAGCGCGGAGCCGGGGATCGATGCACCGATCACGAATGCGTCCGCGGTGCCAGCCAGGCTGCCGTCGAGCTCGATCAAAAGCTGGGCGTTGCTGCCCTGCAGGAGTGTGTTCTGGCTCGACCCGGGTTGCGTGAAGCCGTCGACGCGGATGCCGATATCGAAGCGCGGCAGCGCGCTGTTGGGGCGAATCGTGAACGGCCCGGTGCCCGGGATGGCGAACACGATGTCGTGCGGGGCGCAGGCGGTGCCATCGGTGACCTGCTGCGCATTCGCACCGAGGATCGCCTGGCGCAGGCTGCCGGGGCCGGCATCGAAGGTGTTGCTCACGGTAAAGGTCGTGGCGTGCGCGCCGGTCGCGATGAGACCGAGCAGCAGTGCCAAGCCGGGCGGCATCGGTTTGATTGCGTACATTGCAACGTCTCCGGCAAGCCCTGCGACAGGTGCAGCGTCCGCAGTCTACTCCGTCGCGACGAATCGGCGGACCGCGCCGTTTGTCGCGAAACCATCG
>JANOEA010000138.1:0-3571 GCA_031412975.1 Pseudomonadota bacterium
CCGGCGACGACGGCACCACCGGTCTGGGTGACGGCACGCGGGTGGCCAAGGATTCCGCGCGGGTGTCCGCATACGGCACGGTGGACGAGCTCAACAGCTCGATCGGCATGGTGCTCGCGCAGGCGCTGCCGGATCCGATCCGCGAGGTGTTGACCCAGATCCAGCACGAATTGTTCGACCTCGGTGGCGAGCTGTGCATTCCCGGCAGCGCGCTGATCGACGAGAGCGACGTCATCCGCCTCGAAAATCGCCTCGACGGATTCAATGCGGAACTGCCGCCGCTGCAGGACTTCATCCTGCCCGGTGGCGGCATGGCAGCCTCGTCGTGCCACCTCGCACGCACGATCTGCCGCCGCGCCGAACGCGAAGTGGTGACCCTGTCGCACCACGACGCGGTGCGCGCCGAGGGCATCCGCTATCTGAACCGCCTGTCGGACCTGCTGTTCGTGCTGGCCCGCGTATTGGCGCGCGCCGACGGCCACGGCGAGGTCCTGTGGCGCAGCGAGCGACGCCAGCGCGGATGAGCCGCAAGCCGTTCGCATGGCAGCCGATGGGCAGTGCGCCCGTGCGCTGCTTCGCGCTGGCGCCACGCGCTTGATCTACAGCCACCCCGTTTTCCTCCAGCACGATCCGGGCCCGGGTCATCCGGAATCGCCGCAGCGACTCGAAGCCGTGCTCGAAGCGCTGGCTGATCCGCGCTTCGCCGCGCTGCCGCGGCGCGAGGCACCGCGCGCATCGCGAAGCCAGGTCGCTGCCGTGCACGGCAGCGATCTGATCGACCTGCTCGAAAGCCACGCACCGCGCGCGGGCCGGATCCGGCTCGATCCGGATACCGCGATGTCGCCGGCCTCGCTGGATGCAGCGCTGCGTGCCGCGGGTGCGGTGTGCAGCGCCGTCGATGCGGTGATCGCCGGCCCCGGTCGCCGCGCGTTCTGCGCCGTGCGACCACCGGGTCACCACGCGACCCGCCACCAGGCGATGGGCTTCTGCCTGCTCAATTCCGTCGCGATCGGTGCGCGCCATGCGCAGCGCGCCTACGGCATCGAGCGCATCGTGATCGTCGACTTCGACGTGCACCATGGCAACGGCACCCAGGACGTGTTCTGGGACGATCCCGGCGTGATGTATGCATCCAGCCACCAGTATCCGCTGTACCCGGGCACCGGGCGCGCGGGGGAAAACGGCCGTTCCGGCAACGTGGTCAATGCCGAGCTGCCGCCCGGCACCGGCTCGAAGGATTTCCGGATCGCGTGGCGCGAAGTGATGCTGCCGGCGATCGTCGCATTCCAGCCGCAACTGGTGCTGGTCTCGGCCGGCTTCGACGCCCATCGGCTCGATCCACTGGCCAACCTAGACCTCGACACCGGCGACTACGGCTGGATCACCCGCGAGTTGGTCGACATCGCCGAACGCTTCTCACTGGGGCGCATCGTGTCTTCGCTGGAAGGCGGTTACAGTCTGACCGCACTGCGCGAGAGCACGCGCGCGCACTGCGCGGCGCTGTTCGGGCTGGAGGCGCCGGCACCCGCGGCGTGATCGTCCTTCGACTCCGGCGCTCAGGACGAACCCTTCGACTCCGGCGCTGCGCGCCTGCGCTCAGGACGAACGGATTTGTGGGGCGAGCCGGTACATCCCCAACCCCGATTCATGCTCAGCGCAGCGCAGCGCCGCGGTATGCGGTCAGCATCACGCGTGCGCCGACAGCCACTCGCGCGCCTTCTGCCAGTCCAGCTCCACGGTGCGTTCGGACACACCGCAGGTCTCGGCGGTTTCGCTGAGCGACAGCCCTGCGAACACGCGGCATTCCACTACCCGCGCCTGCCGCTCGTTGCTTTCCGCCAGCCGCTTGAGCAGGTCGTCGAGTTCTACCAGCCGTTGCGCCTCGTCGCGCATCGCGGTGGCGTTCTCGTCGAGCTGCTCATGCACCGCGCCACCGCCACGCTTGTCGGCCAGGCGCCGCCGCGCGTGGTCGCAGACCAGCTGGCGCATCACCCGCGCGGCGAGGTGGAAGAAGTGTGCGCGATCGAAGGGCTGCGATTCCGCCGCCGCGAAGCGCAGGTAGCACTCGTGCACGAGACCGGTGGTGTCGAGCGTCGCCGAGCGGCGCGCCGACAGGGCCCGGCGCGCCAGCCGCTTGAGTTCGGCATACACGACTCCGAACGCCTGGTTCATCGCTTCTTCGTCGCCATCCTGGCTGGCACGCAGCAATCGGGTGAGTTCGCTCATGGGGCTCCTGATCCGTCCATGGTAAACCACCGGGTGATCAACCGCGCGACAACGCAGCGCGCAAACCCGTATTTGCATACCGATTGCCCCGACCGGCCCGCATCGTGCAAGCTTGCGCGTCCAGGTCTCCCGGGATCGAATCCTTGCGCCGCAGCCCGATCCACGTCGTCCACCCCGTGCTGGCAGCCGCCATCGGCCTGGCGCTGTGCAGCGCGGCGCGCGCGCAGGACGCCGGCCCGGACTTCGGACTGTGTCGCGGCGACGCCTACATCGAGGCCTACACCGGCGACCTTCCACGCGACGGCGATCGCGCCACCGCACCCACCTTGCTCAGCGCCGACTCGCTGAGCGCGGTCAAGACCGGCGACTACATGTTCGACGGCAACGCGGAAGCCCGCCGCGCCGACCAGCGGCTGGCCGCGGACAGCATTCGCTACCAGACCGAGGCCGACACCGCACAGGCGATCGGCAACGTGCGCTACCAGGACCGCGCGCTGGTCGTGGCCGCCGAGCGCGCCGATGCCGACATGGGCAAGGACGTGACGGTGCTCACCGGCACGCGCTACCAGCTGATCGGCGGGCGCGACGATGGCAGTCTGACCCGTGGCAACGGCGTGGCTGCCGAAGCGCGCGTCGAAGGCGGCGCGGAGCAGCAGGTCACCTACCTCAAGGACGTGACGTTCTCGACCTGCGACCCCGGCCAGCGCGACTGGGAGATCAGCGCGCGGCAGATGACGCTCGACCAGGCGACCGGGGTGGGCAAGGCGCGCGGCATGCGCCTGCGCTTCAAGGACACCACGCTGCTGGCGCTGCCGTTCGCGACCTTCCCGATCGACGATCGCCGGCGCAGCGGTTTCCTGCTGCCCTCGATCGGTGGCTCCAACAACGGCGGCTTCGACCTGGCGGTGCCGTACTACCTGAACCTCGCGCCGAACTACGATGCGACGCTGATCCCGCGCATCATCAGCGACCGCGGCTTCATGGCCGGCGGCGAATTCCGCTGGCTCACGCCAACGCAGCGCGGCGAGTTCCGCGGCACCTACCTGCCCGACGACCGCGAAGCCGACCGTAACCGCCACTCCTACGAGATCGAACACGTCGCCGCGCTGAGCCAGCGCTTTTTCGTGGTCACGGACATCAATCGCGTGTCCGACACGCGCTACTTCGAGGATTTCGGCGACAGCCTGTCGTCGGCCGCGACCAGCCTGCTGCCCTCGAGCGCGATCCTGTACGGCCGCGGCGCGTGGTGGAACCTGAGCTTCGGCGGCGACGACATCCAGGTCACCGACCCGCGCATCGGCGCGGCCGACGAGCCGTACCGGCGCCTGCCGCGCTTCACCTTCGA
>JANOEA010000139.1:0-2549 GCA_031412975.1 Pseudomonadota bacterium
CGATCGAGGCAGCGATGGGCCAGCCAATGCCTTGGGCCCGCGGCGTGTTGCCGGTGGTCCCGCTGGAGGCGTTGCTGCTGATGAAACTGATGGCGGCCAGCGCGAGCCCTGCCCGGCTGCAGGATCTGGTCGATGTGCGCGCGCTGGTGGGGCGCGGCACCGAGCGGCTCGACGTCGGACGCATGCGGGAAACCGCTGCATGGATGGGGCCCGACGTGTTGCATTTGTTGGACGAGGAACTCGCGAGGGCGGCCGGTGGAGTCAGCGACGATGTCCCGGGATACGGAGAGCACGGCCTTGGCCTCTGACCGCTACAACCCGCAGCAGCTCGCGGAGATGGCGCGCCGCCTCGACGAATGCATCGAGGTCAGTGCGTTGTGCATCGATCTCGCGCTGGCTGGAGAGATGCATCGCCGCGCGCTCGCCGAAGCGGCCGCCGCGGCGCATGCGCCGGCCGCGCCCGCGGCCGCGCTTGCGTCTGATCTTCCCGCGCCCTGACGGACACCGGGTTGGGGGGCATTCCCCCAACCAGGGCGGTGTCGGATAAGCGCAAACACAGTCGACATGGCGCAGCCAGTTCACGTCCTGGCGAACACGAACCTCACGCCGTTTTTCGATCGCGATTCTCCTTGGGTTCCGCAAGAAGTGAACCTGACCCCGTTCATCGCAATGCCTCGCGAGTGCGCGCGTTGCGTTCGCGCACCTGCTCGATCAGTTGTTCGAACTCGCGGTTGCCCGCGAACACCGAAATCAGGGGATCAATCGACCCCACCGCGTTCTCGGTCATCTGCCGTTCGTTCGACCAGCCGGCATCGACATAGCGGCGCATGCGCTCGAGCGCCTCGGCCTCGCGTCCAAGCCACGCCAGCGCGACCACATCCGGCAGCTGAGCCAGTTGCGCGAGCGTGGGCTCGGTCAGTACGTCCACGGCCAGCAGCGCACGCGAGAACGCTTCTTTCGCGCGCACGGGGTCTCCCTTCTGATGATAGGCGAGGCCGGCGGCGAGCAGCCAGTCGGTCTCGTGCGGCAGCGCCGGATCGCCTTCGATGAGTCCGGGCGAGCGCCGCGCGATGATCGCCAGCGCTTCGTCGTGGCGCCGTTCCGACAGCGCGACACCCAGCAGCGGGTACGCATGGCTTGAAAATGCCTCGCGGCCCGCGGCCTCCTCGGCTTCAATCCAGCGCTGACCGGCCGCGAATCCACCGACGCGCAGCAAATGCGGGAACTTTCCCTTGGCCATTGCCTCTTGCGCGGGCGTGGGCTTGACCCGCAATAAATAGTTGATCTGATTGGCGTGGCGCTCGCAGCGATCGGCACCGGCGCGCCGGCAGGCTTCGATGGCTGCCAGGGCTTCGGCGAACTGGCCGCTGGAGCTGCGCCCCTCGATCACGAAGTCGAAGGTGTCGCCGCGGCGCGGCGAGCGTGCCAGCGCTTCGGATTGCGCCTGCATCGCTTCGTCCCAGCGACCCAGCCCAATCAACGCGCGCGTTTCCAGCACATGGGCCTGGTCGCTGCTCGCGTCGATCTGGTTGGCACGGCGCGCATAGCGCAGCACGTCGTCGAGGCGTCCCAGAATTCCGCTCAGATTGGCCAGCGACAGCAGCAGCCCGTGGTCATCGGGCGCCTCCCGCAGCAGCATTTCGTGCTCGCGCAGTGCCGCAACATAGCGCGGCTGGCTGGGATTGAACTCGGTTTCGGCGAAACGCAGATGCGCGGCCAGTGCGCGTGCCTCGAGACTCTCGGGTTTGCTCGCGAGCGCGCGCCCGCTAAGCAGGCGCAGTCGGCGCAGCGATTCGCCGCGATCGATCTGTCGATGCCAGCCGAGCTCGGTCAGCGCGTGCGACGCGAGTGCATAAGCGGGCATGAAATCGGGATGGTCGGCCGTCAGCGCGCGTAGCTCGGCTTCGGCGGCTTGCAGGGATACGAGGTCACCCGCGGCCATCTGCTGGCGGGCGGCCTGGTAACGCCGCTCCGCCGTCGCGCGACTGCTTGCGTCGCTCGCGGTGGGCGACGCGGCGTCGTGCCCGGCATTGAATGTGCTCCATGTCCACCAGCCACCCGCGCCCAGCAGGAGCAGGGCGCCCGCCGCCACTTGCAGCCACGGGCGCGTCGCCCGGTAGCGCCAACGCGACCAGTTCAGGCGCCGCGCGGCGCCGCGCGCCACCACCGCCTCGCCGTACAACCAGCGGCGCAAGTCCGCTGCCATAGCGCCGGCGTCGGCGTAGCGTCGCTCGGGATCGCGCTGCAGGCAGGTCAGTGCGATGTCGTCGAGGGCCGCATCGATGGGCCCCGCAGCGGCCTCGTAGAGAGCCCCGGCGTGGGCGCTCGGCGGCGCAGGCACCTCGTTGCGCACCTGTTCGGCCATGCGCTCGAGCGAATGATGCGCGCGCTGGCTCGGCAACCGACCAACCAACAGCTCGTACATGACCATGCCGAGCGCATAGACGTCGGTGGCGCGCGAGATCGGCTCGCCGAGTATCTGTTCGGGCGCCGCGTAAGCTGGCGACAGCGCGCGCAGCCCGGTCGCCGTCTCCTCGCCGCCACCGGTC